>JAFDXH010000119.1 GCA_018268075.1 Bacteroidota bacterium
CCTTTTTTCTGGGCTTCTGCTATTACGTGTATAGCAAGTGTTGTTTTTCCTGAAGACTCTGGCCCATATATTTCTACCACCCTTCCCTTAGGAAGGCCTCCAATACCCAATGCTACATCCAACCCAATAGAGCCACTGGAAATTACTTCATGAGGCTCTTGTGATCTTTCATTCATCATCATCACACTCCCTTTTCCAAAATCTTTATCAATCTTGTCCATAGTGAGCTTGAGCGCTTTTAGTTTCTCGGCATTCTTTTCATTATTTGCGGCCATAAAAAATTTTTATTTGTAATTTAAAACAAAGTTATTCGGTGGGCAAATATAGTAAGTTTTAATTATCAACACTAATTTATTTAGTAGGTGTTGTTAATTTATTTAGTTAAATATTGGGGTAGTTAAATATTGGGGTAGTTAAATATTTACAATACTGCACAGGTTCTTTCAAAAGCAAGAATTCTTTCTGCTGCTTTTACCAGTGTGCTTTCCTTCTTTACAAAACAAAACCGAAGTAAAGACTGATTTTTTCCTTCCTGATAAAATGCCGAAACTGGAATAGCTGCTACACCCGCATCAGTAATAAGCTGCTTAGCAAAATCAATTTCCTTCTTGGCACTTATAGCTGAATAGTCATAAAGCTGGAAATAGGTGCCTAAAGATGGAAGTGGTTTTAATTGACTTTCTGATAATAATTTAGAAAAAAAATCTCGCTTTTCTTGAAGTATCACAGACAATGAAAGATATTGCGCTGAATCTTCCAGAAAGTTAGCCAGACCTTCCTGAACAAAAGAGTTTGTGCTAAAAGCATTGAACTGGTGAATTTTTAAAAACTCACGCATCAGCTTTGCGGGTGCCACACAGTAACCCACCTTCCAACCTGTACAATTATAGACCTTGCCGAATGAATAGATAGCGAATGATCGTGAAAAAAGATCCGGAAAAGATAAAACACTTTGGTGCTTCTTATTGTCAAAAGTGATGTGTTCATACACCTCATCACTTACTACCAATATGTTGGTGTCTTTTACAATTGCCTGAAGCGCCAACAGATCTGCGCCTTCTAAAATAGTACCCGTAGGATTATGTGGCGAATTAATGATGATCAACCTGGTGCGTGCAGAAACTTTGCTCTTTACCTTATCCCAGTCAATTTTAAAATCAGGCCCTTCCAGGGAGATTAAAACCGGCACACCGCCATTTACTTTGACATTTGGAACATAGCTATCATACGCCGGTTCAAAAATTATTACTTCATCGCCCGGGTGAATTATAGATGTGATGGCCGTATAAATAGCGTAGGTAGCTCCTGGAGTAATACAGATCTCATGATTAGGATCAACAATGCTGCCGTATAAATTCAATATTTTTTTTGAAATTGCTGCGCGTAATTTAAGAGAGCCTCCAGAATTAGCATATTGATTATGGCCATCTTTCATGGCGTCATATACGCACTTTATCAATCCATTATTCATTTCAAAATCCGGAAACCCCTGGCCGAGGTTAATTGCAGTATATTTATTGGAAAGGGCACTTATTGTTGTAAAAATTGTTTCACCCACTGCCGGCAATTTACTTTCAGGCATTCTCTTAAATATTTATTGAAAATAAATGTACGCCGAATCAATTTAAACCTGAGAATCCTTTTTTATATAAAGCGGAATCAGGAAACATACAGGAATAGCCCATAACCATTGAGAAAGATAGTAAGTAACTTCTTGAAAGGGCCTTGCTTTGGATGCTATTGGGCTATTTAATTTACCAAGTACGGCCATCTTGCCTTTTCCAAACACAAAATCAAGATCATGATCTACGGGTGAATAATGTTTCTTTATCGAATCGTTTAGATGATGCCAATTTCTAATATCTCTATCCTGCCGAGTAAGCTCGGGTTCCATATTGGGATCAAAAAAATACCAACTACTATCTACATAAAATTCTATTGCCAGATGATGCGGAAAGGAAATAGTTCGATAATCAACTTGATTTTTCTTCATTACTTCTGCAAAAACTATTACCAATTGCGAGCATCCCGCGTAAGGATATTTCATGATATCTTCAGGACTTACATGGCAGGCTATATTATTTTTAAACAAATAATCTGAGGATACTGCTATAAAATTTTCGCCAAACCGATATTGAGAAAACCCATGGTAGAAGCGCTTTCTTAATATTTTTGAAACAATCAATGCGTAATCAAAAGAATTCTTTGCATATTTTCCCTGATTAATCTGATCGGCCGCTTCGCCAACTTTTTTTATGGTATTAATGTAGTTTAATGAAGAGTCATATAACTCCTTCTGATTATACACAGGCGAGGGGTGCCCTGGTATATTTATTACATGGGGTAATAAAAAAATTATTGCAAGGAAGATTAGTAATATTCTCAACACATAAAGGTATTGGCTAATATATCAACGTATAAATTAATATTATATTACAATTTTACTATAAAAACTGTTCGCCAATATTCCGTTTTACCTCTGCCAGATATTCTTTTAGATTTTGTTCATTCGCCTTTTTGCATATCAGCAGGGCATCGGGTGTATCTACCACTATAAAATCATTTAACCCTTGGATTAGTATTAATTTTTCTGCTTTGTTGCTACTATGTATTATGTTTTGATTGGAATCAAACAAAATAATATTCTTTCCGGCGGTAGCATTATCCATGTAATCTTTCTCAAGATTTTCAAATGCACTCCCCCAAGTGCCTAAGTCGCTCCAGCCGAAGGTAGAAGGAATTACATATACATTATTTGCCTTCTCTAATATTCCATAATCAATTGAAATATTTTCGCAAATAGGGTAGATAAGTTCAATGGCTGCCTCTTCCTTATCTGTATTCATAGCAACGCGAGCGCCAAAGAATAACTCGTGTATTTCCGGCAGGTACTTTTCAAAGGCGCTAATAATTTCCTTTGTTTTCCAAACAAAAATCCCTGCATTCCACAAAAAATCTCCACTTGCGAGAAATGTTTTTGCTAACTCTAAGTCGGGTTTTTCGGTAAATGTCTTTACTTTAAAAATATTATCTTGAATAGAAACTTCTTCGTGTTGAATATATCCATATCCTGTATTAGGCTGAAAGGGCTTGATACCCAAAGTTAGTAATGCCTGATTTCTTTCTGTAAATCCAAGCGCTTCGTAACACACTTTTTTAAACAGCGTATTATCCAATATTAAATGATCTGCCGGGGCACAAATAAGATTACTTTCTGGATTTAATTGCTGAAGCTTGTATGAGATATAGGCAATACAGGGGGCCGTATTTTTTCTGGAAGGCTCACATACTATATTTTCATCCGGCAAATCCGGCAATTGGCTTTTCACTAAATCCTTATAAATATTTGCAGTAACAACGTAAATATTTTCTACGGGAATAAACTGGGAAAACCGGTCATAGGTTGATTGTATGAGGGTTCTGCCTGTATTTAAAATATCCAGGAATTGCTTGGGAAAATCAAGCCTACTTACAGGCCAGAACCTGCTTCCGATACCGCCCGCCATAATGGCCACATAACTATTTCTGTTCATGATTTATATTGATTAAATGATACCCTCGTTTATCAAATCGTGTAAATGAATAACGCCAGCGTATTTATTATTATCTGTTACTATAAGCTGAGTTATATTATGCTTTCGCATTACATCCAGCGCTTGAATCGCAAGCTCGTTCCCTTCTATTAATTTTGGTTGTGTTGACATTATTTCTTTAGCCGTTACCCCCTTATTGTAAACAGGATTGGTAAGCATTCTTCTGAGGTCGCCGTCAGTAATTATCCCACTGATGTTTCCGCTTTCATTCAATACAACTGTCACCCCTAAACGCTTTTTTGTAATCTCTATTATTACCTCATTTAAACTACTGGTTTCATTTACCTGTGGTTTTTCATTATGAATATAAAGATCTGCAACCCTTAAGTATAATTTTTTACCAAGAGCCCCACCCGGATGGTATCGGGCAAAGTCGCTTGATGTAAACCCATTGAGATTCATGAGACAAACCATAATCGCGTCACCAATGACCATTTGTGCTGTAGCGCTGCTGGTAGGCGCCAGATTGTTGGGGCAGGCCTCATTAGGAACCGTAGAGTTTACAAAAATGCTTGAACTATGGGCAAGGTAACTATCTTTATTTCCGCAAATGGCTATAATAGAATTGCCCATGTTTTTTATAAGTGGAATCAATACTTTAATTTCTGGGCTATCCCCACTTTTGCTTAATATCATCACCACATCGCCCGGCTGTACCATTCCTATGTCGCCATGTATTGCATCGGCGGCGTGCATAAATACGGAAGGTGTTCCTGTACTATTATACGACGCTACCAGCTTTTGGGCTATTATGGCGCTTTTGCCAATCCCAGTTATAATTAATCTCCCCTTACAGTTAAAGATTAATTCTACTGATTTTTCGAATTCGTCATCCAATAAATCAATCAGTCCAAAAATGGCATCAGACTCAGCCTTGATTGTTTCGTGCGCTATTTCCAGGATTTTTTTTTTCATTTTGCCGAAATAAAAAGGTAGTTGGCATATTAGCTTCGTACAGTTGCAAACCTATGAAAATAGCCTGACAGTCAAAAAAGTGCTCGAAAATTTGTAATAATAAATGTATCTTATGGTTTTATTAACAAGATTCGTTAAAAACAAAGTATGGCGAACCGATTAGAAAATTCATTTCAATTAACTTTGATACCCTTCATTTTTAAATAGAGCAGAAAAGAATATGCCTAAAAGTAAAACTTCCAAATCCCTACCAGCCGAAAAAAATATAACAGAAACTTCTCCAGCTAAAACAAAGAATTTAAAAAAAGAACTGCTTAAAAATTTTGGATTTAAAAATTTTAAAGAACCACAGGAAACAATCATTTCAAGCCTTTTAGCTGGCACAGACACCTTTGTAATAATGCCTACAGGCGGCGGTAAAAGCCTTTGCTACCAACTTCCAGCAATAGTAAGTGATGGGTGTGCCATTATTGTATCTCCATTAATTGCCTTGATGAAAAATCAGGTTGATTTGGTACGCAGTTACAGTAGTATTGACAATATTGCTCATTTTTTAAATAGCACACTTAATAAAGGGCAACAGAAAATTGTGAAAGATGATTTGATTGCCGGAAACACAAAGCTCTTATATGTAGCACCCGAAACACTAACAAAAGAAGAAAATGTAGAATTTTTCAAAGATCTTAATATTTCTTTTTTTGCGGTAGATGAGGCGCATTGTATAAGTGAGTGGGGGCACGATTTCAGGCCGGAATACAGGCGGCTCAGGGAAATTATGGATCAGATAAACGAAAAATTGCCGGTTATTGCATTAACGGCCACCGCTACCCCCAAAGTGCAGAGTGATATAGTGAAAAATCTTGGATTGAGAAACCCGAAAATTTTTATTTCCTCCTTTAATCGGCCCAATTTATATTACGAAGTAGTTCCCAAAGTAAAAAAGGAACTAGCAATAAAAAGTATTGTAAAATTCATATCACATAATAAGGGAAAGAGCGGAATTATCTATACCCTCAACCGTAAAACAACCGAAGAACTGGCCGAAATGCTGGTAGCCAATGGTATAAAGGCGGTAGCATACCATGCGGGGCTTGATGCAAAGCTTAGAGCAAGAAGACAAGATCAGTTTCTGGGCGAGGAAATACAGGTAATCGTTGCTACAATTGCCTTTGGCATGGGTATAGATAAACCAGATGTAAGATTTGTTATTCATTATAATATTCCAAAATCAATAGAAAATTATTATCAGGAAACAGGAAGAGCAGGCCGTGATGGATTAGAGGGCAAATGCCTGTTGTATTACTCACACAAGGATGTATCTAAGCTAGAACACCTGATGCGTGATAAGTCACTTACAGAAAGGGAAATTGGCGCCCAACTAATCAATGAGACGGTTGCCTATTCCGAAAGCGGTGTATGTCGCCGTAAGATTTTACTCAACTATTTTGGCGAAACCAATGTAGCCGATAATTGTGGGGGCAAATGTGATAACTGTAAGAATCCAAAAGAATTGATTGATGCAAAATCTGAAGCAATAATAGCCCTCAAAGCCATTAAAACCTTAGAAGAAAGATTTCCTATCACCTACATGATTCCTGTGATTATGGGGAAATTAAATCCTCAAATAAAAATGTATCGTCATGAAGAAAAAGACATCTTTGGTAGTGGAAAAAATAAGGACGAACACTTTTGGAACTCTCTCATCAGGCAAATGATTCTTGAAAACCTGCTTCAGAAAGATATAGAAGATTATGGAGTACTTAAAATTACTAAAGAGGGTGAGTCTTTTCTAAAAAAACCTACCAGTTTTAAAGTAGCTCTTAATCATATTTATGAAACAGATGGCGATGAAGACGAAGAAGGTGCAGATGTGGCTGAGGGTGTAGCCACCGATAATCAGCTTTTTGAATTACTCAAAGATTTGCGTCAGGCAGAAGCAAAAAAACGCAACCTTCCGCCTTTTGTAATATTTCTGGAAAACAGCCTGATAGATATGGCCACCCTTTATCCCACCACTCTGAAAGAACTGGAAAAGTGCCAGGGAGTAAGTGTAGGAAAAGCATTAAAATTTGGAAAACCATTTGTGACCTTTATTGAAAAATATGTAGAAGAAAATAACATTGAGAAGCCCGAGGAGTTTGTAATGAAATCGGTGGTGAATAAAAACAATAATAAAGTTTTCATTATTCAAAATGTAGATAAAAAAATGCCCCTTGAAACTATTGCAAAAAATCGAACTCTAAAATTAGATGAGTTGCTTGAAGAGATGGAGACCATAGTAGCCAGTGGCACCAAATTAAACCTTGACTATGCAATAGAGGATCTGGTAGAAGAAGATGAAATTGATGAGATTATGGATTATTTCAAAGGGTGTACTACCTCTAGCCTTGAGGTTGCAAAGGAAGAATTATCCGATGGTAATTACAGTATGGAACAATTAAAAATCGTAAGAATTAAATTTCTCTGCGAATATGGAAATTAGGTAAGTAAACATTTTATTTTACACTAAAATTTCTCTATTTTTGCCGCCCGTTCGAAATTCACCAATTGAATAAAGAATCGGTAAAGTATCAAGGTGCGGTAGCTCAGTCGGTAGAGCAAAGGACTGAAAATCCTTGTGTCGGCGGTTCGATCCCGCCCCACACCACCCCCAACCCCTTAATTGGGGTTTTTTTATTTTAGAGCCTTTACCTTCCGAAGTCATCCTGCACTCTTATAATATCCTCCTCATCGCTAGGATGCTCAGGAATAGAGTGCTGCCAAATTTCGGCTACTATGCCCCAGGAATCTAACCCTATCAACCGATGCCGCTCTCCGCATGCAAGAATTACCGTATCATTCAATTTCTTTATTTTTAAATCTCCCTCCCGATCAGTATCACTGGCTACTACCCCTACCTCGCCTGAAATAACTTTCCAGATTTCAGACCTGCGCTTGTGATATTGCCAACTGAGCCTTTTTTCTTTTTCTACTATCAGAATTTTTGGGCTTATTTTATGCTCAAGGCTTTTGTGTGCTTCCTTAATTTCGCTAAAAAAGAATTCAACAAATTTTTTTGACTGACTTTCATCAATCACAAAAAACCCGCCCCAGGGGCGACTCTTATCCTTAGTTGCCACTAAAAACCCGTTCTGAGTCAAGAAACTTTCAACAATTTTAAAAACTTCGTCACGGGATGTGGAAGCCGGTAAATTTTTTATCATTACTAACAGTTATGTATAAACGCTTTTTATCTTCCCATGTACACCATTAATATTTGTACATCACTAGGATTAACGCCACTTATTCTACTTGCCTGACCAAGTGTACGGGGGCGAATCTTTGTAAATTTTTGTCTGGCCTCATTACTCAAAGATTGAACCTTTTCATAATTAAATGTGTCAGGAATAACCTGTTCTTCAAAGAGTTTCATTTTCTCAACTAATTCACTTTCCTTTTTTAAATAGGTGTCATACTTTATTTGAATTTCTGCCTGATAAACGGCCTCTCTTTCATAGCATTTCAAGTGATCTGAAATATCATTAAAATTCTCTTCAATTTGTACAAGAGAAACTTTTGGCCTCAATAAAAGGTGAGAGGCGGCAACTGGTTCAGAAACACTTGGTTCATTAATAGTAGCTAAAAAGTGATTGAGTTCAACCAAATTTAACTTCGTCATTTTTAAAAACTGAACAATTTCTGTGAATTGCTCTTGCTTAGCCTTCACTCTATCCATTCTTTCTTGAGAGGCAAGCCCAAGCAAATAACTCATTGGGGTTAATCGAAGATCGGCATTGTCCTGTCTTAACAAAGTCCGGAATTCTGCCCTGCTTGTAAACATTCTGTAGGGCTCTTCTGTTCCCTTATTGATCAAATCATCTATCAATACCCCAATATAAGCCTCATTTCTTTTAAGTATAAATGGGGGAAGCCCCTTTACGCTTAGGTGCGCATTAATTCCTGCCATGATTCCTTGACAGGCGGCCTCCTCATACCCGGTTGTACCATTTATTTGCCCGGCAAAAAAAAGATTGGATACAAGTTTTGTCTCCAAATTAAATTTTAATTGAGTGGGAGGAAAATAATCATATTCGATAGCATATCCTGGGCGATACATTTTTGCATTTTCGAAGCCCGGAATATGCTTAATCGCCTGAAGCTGTACCTCTTCTGGCAAGGAGGTGGAAAATCCATTTATGTACATCTCATTGGTATCCCACCCTTCGGGCTCTACAAAAATCTGATGCCGGTCTCTTTCTGCAAAACGATTGATTTTATCCTCAATACTTGGGCAGTAGCGTGGGCCTGTGCCCTGAATGCGGCCTTGAAACATAGGACTTTTCTCAAACCCCGTTTGTAAGATTTCGTGAACAGTCGGATTGGTATAGCTGATCCAACATACACGTTGCTTTAATGGTTTGGGTGTAGGCAAAAAGGAAAAGCCTGTTACCTCCGAGTCTCCTTCCTGAATTTCCATTTTAGAATAATCAAGGCTTCGCCCATCTATTCGGGGGGGGGTTCCTGTTTTCAACCGGCCACTTTCAAAGCCCCAGGACTGAAGCACTTCTGTAATTCCTTCAGAGCCTTTTTCAGCCATCCGGCCACCTTTTGCTTGACTTTCTCCTATATGAATTACCCCATTTAAGAAGGTTCCATTGGTTAAAACCACGCTTCTTGCCTCTACAAAGTGCCCCCGACTAGTATAGACCCCACTTATTTCATTTTTAGCTGTCTTCTTTAATCCCACTACCGAATCCTGATAAAACTCAAGATTGGGGGTGTTTTCCAACATTTGCCGCCATACAGCTGAAAACAACATTCTATCGTTTTGCGTACGAGGACTCCACATTGCCGGCCCTTTACTTCTGTTCAACATTCTGAATTGAATCATGGACCTATCGCTAACCACTCCCGAATAGCCCCCCAAGGCATCTATTTCTCTAACAATCTGCCCCTTTGCAATACCTCCCATAGCTGGGTTACAGCTCATTTGGGCCATATTTTGCATATTCATGGTAATAAGCAATGTTTTACTACCCATATTGGCCGCCGCCGCCGCCGCCTCACAGCCTGCGTGGCCCGCACCCACTACTATAACATCGTATTTATCAAACATGAATATTAATTTGTTTCACGTGAAACGTTAATGATTAATTGAAATTGATCTCTAATTTTTTCAGATAAATATTCTCTTTCTCTCTCATAAGCGCCTTTAATTGAGCCGTGTCATCTTCATACCCACAAAGGTGCAATAACCCGTGTATCATTACCCTGCTCAATTCATTTGAGAAAGGCACGCCAAACAGTACTGCATTCTCCTTTACCCGATCAATGCTGATATAAATTTCTGAAACAATAGGCCGCCCGTGGTCAGACATGCTAAAGGTGAGTATATCTGTAAAGGTATTATGGCTAAGAAACTCAACATTTAGTTTCTTAAGATAGTTGTCGTCACAAAAAATAAAAACCACCTCTTTAAAAGAAAAACCTTCCTCAATAAAAATTAATGGGAAAAAAGATTTGTAAATGAGGGGTTCCTTAAGCTTGAACTCTTTGTAAATACTTTTAAAAATAACTTTGCCCGTCAAAACTTCGTTTGCGTTTTTCACTAATTGTTAATCAATATATTTACCATCGATGAAGTTGTCAGAAATAAAAACCCGTACAAAAGTAAAAATTAAGTCATTCGAAAGCGATGAGTTTGTTGTTAAATTGATGGAAATGGGATTTCTGCCAGAAGAAGAGGTAACTGTTTGGAAAAAAGCACCCTTTGGTGACCCAATCTACATTCTTGTAGCGGGCTATTCACTCAGTTTAAGATTAGATGAAGCGAAACAAATAATTGTTGAAGAAATATAATTTATCGCCTTGGAAATCGGACTTTACTTTGGGTCATTTAATCCTATACATAATGGCCACTTGATTATAGCCTCTCACGTCGCTTCCTTTTGCAATGTTGATCAGGTATGGTTGGTAATTTCTCCACAAAACCCATTTAAAGCAACTCAAAGCCTTTTGAATGAGCACCATAGAAAACACCTCGTGGATCTGGCAATCGAAGGTGAAAAAAAAATTAAAAGTTCAGCAATTGAATTTAAGCTACCCAAACCATCCTATACTATCAATACCCTCACCTATTTAAAGGAGAAATATCCCCAACACACCTTTTCGCTGATACTGGGTAGCGACAGCTATAAAAATATACCCCGATGGAAAAATGGTAATCAAATATTATCACATTATAATTTATTTGTATATAATAGGCCTGGCCATGAGTTAAGAAAAGAACCAGTACCGCTTTTAACTATTTTAAATGCGCCATTGTTAGAAATTTCCAGTAGCTATATTCGGGGATTAATAAAATCTAAAAAAACTATACGCTACCTGGTGCCCGATATTGTAATGGAGGAGATCAAAGCCCACCAATACTATGAGTAAACAAAGGAACGCCTAAACAACTACAATCTCCTTAAATTCCTCTTCAGTAAAATACTTTTGTGCTAATGCCTGTATTTCATTGGCCGATATTTCTTTAATGTTTCGGATCGTTTCATAAAAATGAGTTTCATCCCAGTCTTTTGTAATCAACGCCTTCCATCGTGCCATAGTCTTAAAGGGCCCATCAACTTGAGTAAGATAAATTCCTAAAAGATAATTTTTAACCAAATCCAATTCATCGGCATCAACGACTTCCTCCCGCAAAATATTCATTTCATGATATACCTCTTTGATAGTAGCGTTGCACACATCCTTGCCCGCCTCTGTAGTAATCACCCAAGCTCCAGCATCAAGGTGACTTTGAACATAACTATATATTCCATAGGTATAACCCTTCTCCTCCCTAATATTATTCATGAGCCTTGATCCGAAATATCCACCAAACAAAGTATTCAAAACAGAAACCGTGATAAAATCTGGGTGATTTCTTCCGGGAAAAGCCCTACACATCCTTACTGCTCCTTGAAGCCCGTGTGAATCTACTTCCTTCCTAATCTCCCTATCAGTTGACAAACTGACTACTGGCCGATCTGGGGCAACGACTTTAGCGAATTCCAAATCGCCAAACACGCGATTCATCATCAACTCGAACCCGGAATCAAGCCCCCCTACTGCAAATATCTGGCAATAACCTTTTGCAAAATATTTAGAGAAAAACTGTAAAATATTTTCCCTGTCAAGGGCTTTGATATTGGATTCAGATAGTGCGCGCGCATAAGGATGTTTAGATCCATAAATTAATTCATTCACTAAATTGTCGGCTATGTATTCACTCTTTTTTAAATTAACTGAAAGTCGTTGTAATGAATTTTGTTTGAAAATATCTAACTCCTCTTCTCTAAAAACAGATTCAGAAATTATTTCTCTTACAATAGGCAAAAGGTTATTTACATGCTTTGATAAACAACTTAAAGTAAGGGTGACAACTTCGTGGCCAAAGCCCACCTGAAAGAAAGCGCCATAGTACTCCAATTTTTCAGTAAGTTGGTAAGCACTCATAGATCTCGTGCCGTTTTTCAACAAACTACAGGTAGCGAGTGAAACATTATCTTGTACCTCATAAAGGTTTCCACCATTGAAAACCCACTCTACATTAACTACCTCACTATCCTTATCACTTAAAAAATAAAGCGGAGTATCATTGTCAAGTACAAACTTATGAACAGGAAGTAAATTTACTTCCAGGTTTACTGCGTCAATTATTGACGGCGCTACTGTTCTATCGGTCATCTCTAAATTAATTTGTCTTTTTTGAACTTTGATAATAAAGGGTACTGCAATTATTAGCCTGAAAAATTCTATTACTTTGTACTCTTATATCATCAACTGAAACCTTTTCATAATTGTGCATCTCTTCATTAATCAGAGAGGCATCACCAAGCAATTCGTAAATTCCTAAATTATTGGCTCGATTGAGCAGGCTTATATCTTCAAAGGCCAATAAACTTTCCACCCGGTTCTTTACCTTTTCGAGTTCATGAAAATCAACGTTGGATTTAGTAAGAATTGTAACCTCTCTCTCAATTACTTCGTCCGCTTGCTCTAAAGAAATACCCTTTACAATTTTTCCCTCTATGGTAAGTAACCCTGGATCAAAACTTCCGGAATGAGAACAAGAAATATGGCTAAATAATTTCTTCTGCTTCACCAATCTTTCATATAGCCGGGAGGATTGCCCATTGCCCAAGAGATCCGAAATGAGGTCCATTGCATGAAATTGAGGATCGAGCCGCGATACTACGTGCCACGCCTTATATATTGCATCTAATGGAACATCGGCCACCACTCGTTCAAAGGCTGGGCGAGCCTGTACCGGCTCCTTAGGCAAGCTTCGAACATACTTATTGCCGGGCGCCAAATCGCCAAACCACTTTTCTGTAAGGTGAATCATTTCATCAAATTCTACATTTCCAGCGATGGTTATAATTGCATTTGAGGGGGTATAATGCTTGTGAAAAAATGCTCTAACATCTTCAATTTTTGCTTGCTCAATATGGCTCAAATCTTGCCCTATCGTCATCCACTGATATGGATGATTTTTGTATGCCATCCTTCGCAATTGATGCCAAACCATTCCGTATGGTTTATTAATATAATGTTCCTTAAATTCTTCACTCACCACTTTTTGTTGTACCTGCAAAGACGCTTCATTGATATTCAAAGACATCATTCTATCGCTCTCAAGCCATAAGGCGGTTTCCAAATTAACTTTCGGAAGTTGACAATGGTAGCTTGTAAGGTCGTTTGTGGTATAGGCGTTATTATCTCCTCCTGCGCGCTGCAGTGGCTCATCATACGATTCGGCGTTCAAGCTGCCGCTAAACATCAGGTGCTCAAATAAGTGAGCAAACCCTGTTTGGTGTGGACTTTCATCTCGTGCACCTACATCATACGCCACATCTACAGCCACCATAGGCGTTGACATATCTTGATGGACAATTAATCTTAACCCATTAGAAAGCGTGTACTTTTTAAACTTGATCATGTATGCAAAAATGGTGGAGAGAGATGCATTCACCAAACAAAATATAATATTTAATGAATTTTACCCACCCTCATAGTGAGTATTACCGGCTTATTATCGCGCAGCAATACGAGTTTTACATTTGTCCCTACTTCGTTCATTAAATTTTTATAGATATTAATATTGTTGCTAAAATTCCCATTTATCCCTACTACTACGTCACCTTTTCTTAACCCGGCCTTATCAGCAGGAGACTTTTTAATTATTTCGTCAAGATAAATTTTATCCTCATCCTCGATATAATACATACTGATACCGGTATATGAGTAATCAAATTTTTCCTGAAAATGACTATTGGGCAGTAGGTGAATCTGTCGTTGCGGATAATTTAAAATTAAATTAAATCTTCTCAAAAGATCATTACCTATAAGCCCACCCACAGAAGGATAGGAGATTACATTAAATTCATCATTTAAGATATTTGCAGGCACCTGTCTAAATTTATATGGACCAATTTGCAAACTACTGATAATCGTAAGCTGCATTTGTTTTCTACCACCCAAGCCCTGCACCTGAATAAATTGGGGCCGGCGCTTCTTCTTCAACAGAGCGCTATCCTTTTGAAACTGGCTTGTCATTAAAAAACTCAATCCTGCTCCGGTATCAAAATAAAAATTAGACTCGATAGATCGCTGATCCTTTACATACAACCTAAGAATAGGGAGCGCAGAAAAAACAGGTCTTAAAATCGCACCCCCTTGTGGATATATCATACTTCCGGGTTCGTATATCTGCAAATAAGAACTATCAAAATTTACTTTTACAATAAATTTCTTTAAAAAACTATACCCAATGATTCCATCAATCTTTAATCCATAAACACTTGATAATATGTTGTAATCATTAATATAAAAATCAAGGCTATCTACCCGAAGCTGAGGAAGAATCAATGTATTGTTTTTAGCATAATCTACCTCGCGTGTGCCCGCAATACCACCAACAACCCTTCCGGAAGGTTCGTGTGGGATTTTGAACTCCTCCACTGTAGCAGAGTCCAATGAAATAGCCCCACTACCAGTATCCAAAATAAAATTGAGTGGAGTTTCAATAGTGTCAAATTTGGCTTGCAACAAAATTACTCCTCCTGTAAGTTGAATAAAAGGAATTTGAGTAATAAACTTGGCAGGCTTTTGAAAATATATTTCTTGGCCATTACCCCGTATGCTGATAAATAACAAAATAATATAACAAATAGCTCTTGATAGCATATTTCTTGAATAAGTCTGTCTATGAATTTAAAGAAAAAAATACTATTAAATAGAAGAAATATTTCTAACGGATTAAATTAAAAGTTACAAAAATCATTCATTCTATCGGTGTACTTACGACCACCATTTTCATACATTCTTTTATCCAAATTAGTAAATAGAGTTGAGATTAAACCCCTGCAGCGCCTAAGGGAAACTCGTCCATAAGCTTTTCTACTTTAAAAAGATGTACCCTTCAATTACACTTTCATTTGTAATTTGCCGACAATGAATCAATCACTTACTCCCAATCAGGCACTGGAAAAAATAAAAGGCTATTGCGCCTATCAGGAGCGATGCCATAGTGATGTGATTAATAAATTATACTCCTTTGGCTTGAATAAAAATGAAGTAGCTGAAATAACTGCTCAGTTAGTAAGTGAAAACTACCTGAATGAGCAAAGATTTGCAATCATGTTTGCAGGAGGAAAATTTCGAATGAAACATTGGGGAAAGAACAAAATCATTTATGAATTAAAACAAAAACAGGTAAGTGATTATTGTATTAAAAAAGCATTAACCACAATAGATTTTAATGAATATGAAACAACATTTCAGAAGCTGGCAGCACAAAAATTAAAAACATTGAAATCAGAAAAAAATATCTTTATCAAAAAGAAAAAACTTCAAACCTATCTATTGAGTAAGGGGTATGAGAGTAAAGAAATTTATAATTTATTAAATCAACTGAACAAATAATCTTTCAAAAAATTAATCTTCAAAGTATAGATAAAATGAAACCATTAACAATAACCATAGTACAAACCAGCCTGCACTGGGAAGATAAAGAGGCAAACAGAGCAATGCTGGAAAATAAACTAACCATGCTGCCGGAGGGATCACAACTTGTTCTTTTGCCGGAAATGTTTACAACTGGCTTCTCCATGAATACCTTGCTGGCAGAAAATATGGATGCGGAAACTATAGTTTGGATGAAACAAATAGCTGCACAAAAAAAAATAATATTAGCCGGAAGCGCAATCATTAAAGAAAACAGCGTGTATTATAATCGTTTGCTGTATGTATTACCCAATGGGGATGTAGGTATTTACAACAAAAGGCATCTCTTTGCCTTTGCTGATGAAAATAATTTTTACACTCCGGGAAAAAGCAAGTTAGTAACTGCTGTAAATGGTTGGAAAATAAACTGGCAAATCTGTTATGACCTTAGGTTTCCGGTATGGGCAAGACAGCCTTCCGAAGCCGGCAGCATTTATGACATTTTAATAAATGTAGCCAACTGGCCTGCCAAACGAAACAGTGCATGGCGAAGCCTTCTTATAGCCCGTGCAATTGAAAACCAATGTTACGTAATAGGCGTAAACAGAACAGGGACCGATGCAAAACTCCATGAATATTGTGGCAACAGTATGGTGATTGACCCCCTTGGCAATGTAATTCTTGATGCCGGTGATAAGGAAGCATTATATACTGTGACACTACAAAAAGAAGAGTTGTTAAATATCAGAAACCAGTTTCCATTTTTAAACGACCGCGATACATTCGAAATAAAAATATAAACGACTATCGGTTGTGAATTAATTGTTGCACTACATTCATTTTGGTATCTACATTATTTAAAATGTCTCTCCAGTTAGGAGGTACATATACATCTGGAAAAACTCCCCGGCCCTTTTCATTTATATGATCAAATTGAATCAACCTAAAAAAAGGCAAGCGCACTCTCAGGTGGGTATTGGGAAGCGTGATATCCGGAATTAAAATCCCTGAATTTCCATACCACCCACCTCCTGTTTCTTCGCCAACCAATAATATGTTGGGTTGCCCCTTCACAGCATTGCAAAACAAAGTAGAAGCGGAAAATGTAAGTCCATTTGTAAGTACATAAACTTTTCCATTAAAACCATTTCTTCGTTTAGGCATAAATGTATGGCGCTCCCAATATCCAAAATGATACTTCCCATCTGCATGCCTTTTTGTAAATAGAAAAAGGCCAAGATTGGTAAAAAACGAATTGGAAATATATCTTGAAAACGGAGATAATTTTTTAGAAACCGCATAAACCGAATCTGCAACTTTAAAAGGTGTTTTACGGATAAATTTAGTAAGCAATGCTGATTTATTAATATCCCCGCCCCCATTGGTTCGGATATCAATTACAAGATTAGAGACCTTTTCTCTTCGCAGTAGTCTAAAAGAGTGTTTAAAAAATTTATTGAGGTGTGCTTTGCTAAAAGAGTTGATGGTCATTAAAGCATAATTACTATCCACCTTTAAAGACCGCAAATCATCTAACCGTTCGGACCGGGTTCGTTTGCGAAAAAAAATCTCATTTTTTATTTCTTGTACTGTATCTTCTGACTGTGCAAAATAGGGAACAACAGCGGTGCTTGTGTTGCCGGCGCTATCACTATACACTACGGAATAATTTTTATAAAGGCCAAAAACATTTCTATGGAAAAATGGGAAAGCGGTACTAAGGCGAATGTATTTTACATTTTCTGCAAAACCATCCTCAACCATATAATCAAAAATAATATTTACAAGATCGGAAGAGGCAACCCCATTGATAGATTTAATAAAACTCCCTCGCCTGATGGTGCTATCTTTTTTATTTCTATTGTCCACCACCATCATACTATCCTTCCACACCTTTAGCAAAAGAGGAAAAGAAGGGATACTTCTATTCTTTATAAACTTGTTCCACTGGTTGCTCATTTTAAAGCTGGTATGCCCACAATGTATTGCTGCGGTGAGCGGTGCTAATACTTTCCAACCAAATTGGAGCTCTGTCATAGAGTCTTCTATAGCCTTGTAACCCAGATCAAAGATGTTATTCATTTTTTCTGGTGAGGAGTACCAATATAATGAGGGGTGTTTTTCTTCAAGAATATTCCTCAGCAACGTGTAATCCTGCTGAAGCTGCTGAGGCGAATATTTTTTGTTAGGATTATATTGCCTGGATGCTGTGCATGAAAATAAATAAATGAAAGGTGTACAAAAAATCAGTGAACGTACCATTTTAAAAGAAATCCTGTACATAAATTTTAACTCTTCGGCGATTACTTAATTTTTCTCAGCTTGGATGGGATTCCAACCTTGAGCGATCAAATCATGTTTGTTGCCACCCCTGGTAATAATTTTTTTTCCATCTTCTTCTCCGGTTATATACCCTATAACAGTTATATCTGCATTGGATTTTATTTTTTCTATATCTTTCTCATCAATTGTAAATAACAATTCATAATCTTCCCCACCACTTAAAGCACAAGCGGTAGGATCCAGTTCCAATTTATAAGCAAACTGTCTGGCGTTTTCATTCACTGGAATCTTCTCCTCATACAGCACGCAGCCCTTTTTGCTTTGCTTACAAATATGCAGCAGATCGCTACTAAGGCCATCGCTTATGTCAATCATTGCTGTTGGCAAAATATTTTCAGCAGCAAAAAATGCAACAATGTCCTTACGCGCTTCTGGCTTTAGAATTCTTCCTACGATATAATTCTGATCTTCAAGATCTGGCTGAACTCCTTTGGTTTCAAGAAACACTTTCTTTTCTCGTTCCAATAAGGTAAGCCCTAAGAAAGCAGCTCCAAGGTCGCCGCTAACGCAAATAAGATCCCCGCTTTTCGCGCCACTTCGTTTTACATATTTTCCTTGGGGCACCTCGCCTATTGCTGTTACAGAAATGATAAACCCCTTTTGCGAAGAAGTGGTATCACCACCAATCAGGTCCACATGATACTTTTTGCATGCGGCATATACGCCATCATAAAACTCACTAAGGGCTTCTACACTGAACCGATTGCTAAAAGCTATGCTCATAGTAATTTGCTGCGGTGTTGCATTCATAGCATATACATCGCTTAAATTTACAATCACACTTTTATAGCCCAAATGCTTTAGTGGCGTGTACATCAGGTCAAAATGAATTCCCTCTACAAGTAAGTCTGTCGTTACAGCAATTTGATTATTAGGGTATTCAAGTATAGCAGCATCGTCGCCCACCTGCACAAGTGTAGAGGAATTTTTTATTTCATTGTGCTTAGTTAAGTGGTTAATCAACCCAAATTCTCCGAGTGTACCTACTTCTGTTCTCTGAATATTTTCCATTGTACTTTACTATTATTTTATTTACAAATCTTCTTCCTGTCCATTTACATATTTTACCAGTTCATCGTGAATTAATCCATTTGTAGCAACAATGCCAAACTGAAATGGCGAGTATTTTTCTCCTCGCATATTCGTTACTTTTCCGCCGGCTTCCTCTACAATCAAAAAACCTGCCGCGCTATCCCATGCATGAAGCTGATGTTCATAAAAACCATCAAACCTTCCGGACGCTACCCAGCATAAATCAATAGCCGCGCTGCCAAGCCTGCGAACCGGAACCCCTTTTCGAATCAGTTTAGAAAATACGGTAAGGGGCCCATTGGGCGAATCGAGATAAGTATAAGGAAACCCGGTAACAAGGCAACTTTTGAGCACCTGATTTTGGCTACTCACTCTTATCGGCTGTTCATTTAAGTATGCCCCTTTTGATTTTTCAGCAAAGAAAAATTCATTCATCAGCGGATTAAATACTGCACCCATGAACATTTCGTCGCCCTTTTGTATGCCAATACTTACACAACAAATGGGTATGCCGTGGGCAAAATTTACAGTTCCATCAATGGGGTCTATAATCCATTTGTATTCACTACCTGCTTTTATTTCAGGGCTTTCCTCACTAATTATCCCATCTTCAGGAAAATATTTCTTTATAATTTTTTGGATCGCCTTATCGGCAGCAAAATCAGCCTGTGTGACCAAATTATTTATTCCTTCTTTATTGCTGATTTCAAATTTGCCATTAAAATATTTTTTTATTTCGTCCGCTCCGGCATGAATCGCTTTTAAAAGTATTTCTTTGTACATAGCGCAAAGATTCAACTTATTTATCAAACCTACACTTCTAAGCTAATGTCTTTTCCTATGCAGAACGGCTGTATTTCAAATTGGCGAAGGGACTGGCTAATAGTGGGCGGTGGGACACCGCCCACGGCGCTCCACCCAGGTTCGTGTCCCACGAACCGGCAACAATTTAAAATGCACCTTTGCAGAACTGTGTATGTTTAAATTATCTTGCTAACTTGTTTCATAATTAAAGAATCAACCAGAAAGTGACGTTATCAGTAATTATTGTAAATTATAATGTAAAATATTTTTTGGAAACATGCCTTCTCTCTGTGGAAAAGGCCATGCAAAATATTGATGGTGAGATTTTGGTGATTGATAACGCCTCTACAGATGGTAGTTATCAGTTTTTTAAAAAACGTTTTGATGGTGTTAGGTTTTTTTGGAATCAACAAAATGAAGGGTTCGCTAAGGCTAACAATGAAGCACTCCGTTATGCACAGGGTGAATATATTTTATTCCTAAATCCCGATACGATATTGCCGGAAGATTGCCTTGAAAAATGCCTGGCTTTTATAATGGAGCATAGCAATAAAGTGGCATTAGGAATAAGAATGATTGATGGATCGGGTATTTTTTTAAAAGAGAGTAAGCGCGCCTTTCCAGATCCACTCACCTCATTTTTTAAATTGAGTGGGCTGTCTGGACTGTTTCCCAAATCCAAAACATTTGCCCGTTATCATCTGGGCCACCTCAGCGAAAGAGAAAATCATGAAGCCGATGTATTGGCTGGAGCGTTTATAATGGTCCCAAAATATATTTTAGAAAAAGTTGGCCTGTTTGATGAAAGCTTTTTTATGTATGGAGAGGATATTGATCTTAGTTTTAGAATTCAGCAGGGTGGTTTCAAGAATTATTATTTTGCTGAGAGCAACATCTTACATTTTAAAGGAGAGAGCACAAGGAAAGAGAGTTTTAATTATGTAAAAATGTTTTACAAGGCAATGAGTGTTTTTGTAAAAAAACATTATGGAAAAGGCCGGGCGGGTATTTTCAATTTTTTTATCCAGATTGCTATTTTTTTTCGTGCAGGCATGGCGCTACTTCAGCGATTTCTACGGTGGCTGGGGCTACCCATTCTGGATGTGCTTTTACTATTAGCCAGTTTCTATCTTATAAGTCTTTTTTGGGCTACGTATATTAAAAGTGATGTGGTTTATTCGCCCCACCTGTTATGGATTGCATTTCCGGTTTTTACATTCATTTTTACACTCTCATTTTGGGTAGCAGGCCTATATGATCTTGGCTATAAACAATCCCGCCTAAATAAGGCCGCCATGGTATCTATATTGATTATTCTGTCCTTTTACTCCCTTTTGCCTGAGGCTTTAAGGTTTTCAAGAGGCATATTAGTCGTAGGGTCATTTACAGCCTTCGGTTTAATGAGTTTATTGCGTGTAATTCTTGTAAAGGCGCATGTAATGGAAAAATTACCAACCGAAGACAGCGTAAATCAAACCTTGGTAGTAGGCGGCAGGCGTGATTATGACAATCTGCAAAGACTATTTCCTGCACAGGAAGATGGCGCATATCTTTTAGAAGACCCCACCCAAAGTAACAGCGCAAAGGCCTCCTGGTTGCATACCGTAAATCAATATCATATAAAAGATATTATTTTTTGTGAAGGTCAATTGTCCTTTAAAGAAATGCTTGCTTATTTACAACTATTACCCCGGAATGTAAAAGCAGGGATATTTGCAAAAGGATCTCATGCAATATTAGAGGCTAATTACAGCAGTAATGAAAATATTAAAAAAGGGTCTGAAAACTGGAGACTCAATAACCCGATTTACCTAAGAACCAAAAACCTTTTTGACATTTGCTTTTCCGTCTTTATACTTCTCACCTTTCCTTTTCATTTATTGTTTAAAAAAAATTGTTTCGGATTATTTTCAAATTGTTTTAAGGTGCTTTCCGGTAAAAAAACCTGGGTGGGGTATTCTTTGCCAGAGCCCTCTTTACCCCAACTAAAAAGTGGGATTATCACTACAACCTCTTTGCCGGTTTATAAAAATAATTTACCTGAAATTAATCTTCATTCGAAGGATAAATTATATGCCACCTATTATCATGTATTTATAGATTTGAATCTGGTAAAAAGAGGATACAAATATTTATCTGACAGAAGCCTATAAAATTTATAAAGCAAAAAAGTACTATTTCAATTGATTTTTTAAAAGGGTATAACATATAATTGACCTTTTATTTCCGAAATTGCAACCTAAATAATTTTGAATGTTTAATAATAGCTTCCGGCCTTCACAAAGCAGCACTCCCATTGTTTTAAATTTAATTATAATTAATGCCATTTGTTTTGTGGCTCAATTAGTGTTTGACAGCACTTGGGGTATTACCTACCGATTTGGCTTATATTCCATAGATACAGGCTTATTTAAACCCTATCAGTTGGTAACCCACATGTTTCTGCATGGAGGTTTTTTACACATTCTTTTTAACATGTATGCATTATGGCTTTTTGGAAGTATGTTGGAAAGGCAATGGGGGCCTAAAAAATTTCTTATTTTCTATTTAGTATGTGGGCTGGCGGCAGGGCTGGCCCAGATGTTTCTTGTTTCGGGCGGACCGGCCATAGGTGCATCCGGCGCTATTATGGGCTTACTTGCAGCTTTTGCGTTTACCTACCCCAATATCGAATTTTATATAATACCAATACCTTTTGCTATAAAAGCGAAATACCTTGTAGCCATATATGCCGCAATAGATATTTTTGGTGGTTTTAGTGGCAGCCAGGATAGTGTAGCCCATTTTGCACATCTTGGGGGTCTTGTTATGGGTTTTATCCTTATGTTAGTATGGAAAGACAATAATAGGTCTAAAAATAATTTTAAATTCTAAAAACGGCTTTTTTTGCGTCAGCCATTTTCGGTAATTTTAGGTTGTTTAATTAAGTACCATGGGAGAATCAGAGCGGTTTTTAGATAGAAAAATTCAGCAAATTCGTTTAGGAGATGATAATAATGCAATGATGGCGCTTATCACCATTAACGCCATCGTATTTATATCTTTAAGCCTTATTCAAGTAATCTATTTTATTTCTCAAAGTTCTGCCTCTGCATTTCAATACGAAATATTAAGGTGGTTTATACTTCCTGCAAAGGCAAGCACTCTGGCGGTAATGCCTTGGACGGTTCTATCTTATATGTTTGTAAATACTGGTGTAATATTTACTCTTGTAAATATGCTTTGGCTCTGGGCTTTCGGAAGTATTTTACAATCATTGGGTTCAAATGACAAAATATTTCCCATTTATATCTATGGAGGCTTGGTAGGGGCTATACTATTTGTAGCAGTCAATTATCTGGTGCCTTCTCTAAAAAATAATATTGAATATAGCTGGCTCTTTGGCAGCAATGCAGCTGTAATAGCATTAGCAATTGCAGCAACCACCTTGGCACCACAATACCGAATGTTTAGAATGATAAATGGCGGAATTCCTTTGTGGGTGCTCACGCTAATTTTTGTAATAATAGATGTAGCCGGCAATCCTTCAATGTCGCATCAATTGGCACACCTTGGAGGCGGCCTTGCAGGGTTTCTGTTTATCGCCAGTTACAAAAGAGGGCACGATCTGGGCGCATGGATGCACACTTGTTATTTCTGGTTTATGAATCTTATAAATCCCGACAAGAAAGCAAAAAACAAGCCCTTGTTAAGAAATAAAATTTTTTATAATACAGGCGATCGAAGCCCCTTTGTAAGAACCCCTGTAGTGACACAACAAAGAATAGATCAAATTCTGGACAAGATTAGCCAGAAAGGCATCAGCCATATTACCGAAGAAGAAAAGGAAATTTTAAAACGAGCCGGAGAGAGCGACTTTTAAGAATAAAACAGATACAGACAGATACCACTAACATCCTGCCCATAAAATGCAAAAGCCGTTTTTTAGGAGATTTACCAAAAAGCTATTCATCTTAATCAATTTGGTTTTAGGATTGCTTTTTGTAACCGGAACTCACATGCTGCTATTCAATCCGGAAAAATGGTGGTACCTGAGCCTGATTACTTTTCTGCTTCCCTACCTATTGCTTTTTTTAATTCTTTTCTTTGTGTTTTGGTTATTCACTAAGCCCGTATGGTCGTTCATTTCGGTATTCTTTATTGTCATTTCATTTCAAGCTATTGCTCATATTTTCCCGCTAAATTTTAATTCTCACTTTTCAATAAAAAAGGATTCGGGAAGTATTCGCGTAATGAGTTGGAATGTAGAGGAGTTTAATATCCTTAATTACAAAACGCATCCTGAAAAAAAACAACAAATGTTTGACCTGATCAATGCCTATGATCCAGACATTGCTTGCTTTCAGGAGGCCGTTGCGGGCGAAAGTAAAAAAGCTATTAACTACTTACCCGACATTATAAAATCATTGCATTTCACAGACTACTTGTACTCTTACCAGCTTCGTGACGACTTTGACAAAGACCATCACTTTGGCATCATGATCTTTTCAAAATATCCCATTGTAGCAAAACAAACTATTGTAAACAACCCCAATAACTATAATAGCACCTTTCAGTATGTAGATCTGGTAATTAAAGGAGATACCGTTCGTGTTTTCAACATTCATCTTCAGTCATTAAAATTTTCCAAAGAAAATTTAAACTACATAAATAACGAACAAACCGGCAGAGGTGTAACTGTAGAATCAAAAAGTGTAATATCAAAAATAAAAACGGGCATACTAAAGAGGGCGCAACAGGCTTTGTTTGTAAAAGATGAGATGAACCACAGCCCTTACCCGCTTATACTCTGTGGCGACTTTAATGATGTGCCGGAATCATTTGCGTATGAAACAATCGGTAAGGGATTAAAAAATGCATTTGTAGAAAAGGGCTCCGGGCTTTCCCGCACATTCAGCTCCATATCACCCACATTGCGAATTGACAATATATTTTACGATACCGATTTCCAAGCTACTCAATTTATTAGAGTAAAAAAATTATTGAGCGATCATTTTCCGATTATTGCAGACCTGAAAATTGTAGCTCCACTCAAGTCGCATGATACGGACTCCACATTTTAAAAAAGCTGCTTTACCTTTGCTGTACATTTTTGAGTATGCCACTTACTATATATAATTCTCTATCCAAGAAGAAAGAAATTTTTGAACCCATCAACCCACCTTATGTAGGCATGTATGTATGTGGCCCTACAGTAAGTGGCGAAAGCCATCTTGGGCACGCAAGGCCGTATATTACTTTCGATGTCGTGTATAGGTACCTGTTATATCTTGGTTACAAGGTTAGGTATGTGCGCAATATCACAGATGCCGGCCACTTTGAAGAAGAGGGGAGAGAAGCTATAGATAAAATAAGTACGAAAGCACAATTAGAAAGAATGGAGCCCATGGAGCTGGTGCATAAATACACCAACCTTTTTCATTGGGCATTTAAAAAATTTAATACACTTGTTCCCAATATAGAGCCTACCGCCACCGGCCATATAGTAGAGCAGATAGATATGATTAAGAAATTGCTTGCAGATGGATATGCCTATGAAGTAAATGGTTCAGTATATTTTGATGTGAAAAAATATGCTGAAAACCACGACTATGGAAAACTGAGTGGCCGCGTTATAGAAGACCTGTTGGAAACCACGCGCGACCTGGAGGGCCAGGAAGAAAAAAGAAATAAAGTAGATTTTGCGCTATGGAAAGCTGCGCCCCCAAAACACATTATGCGATGGAACAGCCCGTGGGGTGAGGGTTTCCCTGGGTGGCACATTGAGTGCTCTGCAATGGCCACCAAATATCTGGGCGCTCATTTTGATATACATGGCGGCGGTATGGATCTATTATTTCCACATCACGAAAGCGAAATAGCACAAAGCACTATCTGCAACCATATAGAGCCGGCTAAATACTGGATGCATAATAACATGATAACAGTAGCCGGAAAAAAAATGGGCAAGAGCTATAACAACCAAATCAAGCTCACAGAAATGTTTGATGGCAGCCACCCCTTGCTTACACAGCCTTTTTCGCCCATGACCATTCGTTTTTTCATTTTGCAAACACACTATAAAAGTACTCTTGACTTTAGCAGCGAAGCGCTTGTAGCATCAGAAAAAGGACTCAAGCGATTATTAGATGCTGCAAGATTTTTAAAAATGCTGCCCGTACATACACAAGATGGAGTAAATACAGATAAAGAATTGAATGAAAAAATACAAAGGCTCGTAAGTGCATTCCCTGATTTTATCAATGATGATTTTAATACAGCCAAAGTATTGGCCAATATGTTTGAATTAGTGCCCATTATCAATTCCATCAAAGACGGGCTGATAGAGCCCGGTAGTATTTCTTCAACAACATTGCAATCCTTAAAAGAGGAAATGGATATCTACCTAACTCAGATATTGGGCATAGAAGATGAGTTAGCGCCAGATGTACAGATAGAGCAAATTATGGAGCTGTTAATTGAAATAAGAAAAGAAGCCAGAGATAAAAAAGACTTTGCTACCTCAGATAAGATTCGCAAAAAACTAGAGGCCATGGATATAGTATTAAATGATGAAAAAGGCGGTAAAACTACCTGGAACGAAAAATAGCCATGCCGGTAATGATGTGCTACTCAACGGACATTTCGTGGTTTAATTATCATAATTCTCCACAAGTTTTATCAAGTAGGGTAGAAAATAATGACCATTCGGAAAACAGTTTAATAAAATAGAAAGTGGAGCATTTAAAACATCTATCAAAAGATAAAAAACTACATAGGATTATTAAATCGCAAACACCTTTTTTACTTACAAAGAGAAATAAAGTGTACCTGAGATTGTGCTCTTCAATCCTAAGTCAGCAGTTGAGCACCAAAGTAGCAACAGTATTGTATCGGCGATTTATAGATTTATATGGAGGTAAAGAGCCTACCGCACTACAAATATTAAATACTCCTTCTGAAAAATTCAGGGCCATAGGATTCTCTAATGCCAAAGCAAATTATATACACAATGTGTGCGATTTTTTTATTACCCAAAAACTAACAGACGCAAAAATTAATAAACTGGATAATGATGCAATAATCCTGTTGCTAACCAAGATAAAAGGAATAGGCCGATGGACGGTAGAAATGATCTTAATGTTTACCTTAGGCAGGGAAGATGTTTTTGCCATTGACGACCTCGGTATAAAACAGCGTATGGTAAGCCTCTATGGCCTGGATGAAAGTGATAAAAAATTATTACGGCAGAAAATGAGCAGCATCAGCGCACAATGGAGCCCATACCGTACATACGCCTGCCGCTACTTATGGAACTGGGATCATAAGGGATAGCTATTTTTTGCGGATCAGAGGGTTGTTCAACCCGTTCACCAAATTATCCACCACTATAAAAGCCGGCAATTTATTAAAAAACTGTGTAAGTGTTTTACAGCCATACGTGCGTACATCAAAGCTGGGGTCGAGTTTGCGTAAATTAATACCAAGTGTAGAAATGTGGGCCTCATTGCTTTCATTAATACTCATGTCGAACGCTTTATTAATGAGCTTCATGCTAAGTGTTGGTTTGTCCTTTGGCTTTTTTGCTACCGCTTTCTTTCCGGCCTGCTCCGCTTCTGGCTCCGTCTTGGGCTCTAGGTTTTCTACATAAGTAAATATTTCACACGACTTCACAAAAGCATTGGGTGTCTTTTGTTCGCCGATACCCATTACAAAAATACCGGCTTCCCGAATCCTCTTAGCAAGCCCTGTGTAGTCACTATCACTGCTAACGATACAAAAGCCATCTACCAGGCCTGCATGCAAAATATCCATAGCATCTATAATCAATGCGCTGTCGGTAGAATTTTTTCCGGTAGTGTATGAAAATTTCTGAATGGGATTAAAAGCCATTTCATTAAGCAGGCTTTTCCAGTGGTTCATGTGTTGGGTAGTCCAGTCGCCATATACCCGCCTGATAGTAACTTTACCATATTTAGAAGCTTCTTCAAGCACCAGGTCCATCATTTTAGATTGCGCATTATCCCCATCTACCAATAGTGCGATACGCTGATTTTTTATATCCATGTTTTATATTTTGCAGAAAGCGAAATTAAGTTAAAGTTTAGGGAGATCATACTGATTTTAGGCAAACCACAAAGTCAACGAAGTAGAATTTTCAATAGCTTATTTTTTTTCTCATCATAACCGCTGTTTCTTTTATCTTTGGCAACAAACATTTTTTATGAAGTTTATCGTTTCTTCCAGCCAACTGCTAAAACATTTACAACAGATAAGCGGTGTTATCAATGCCAATACTGTATTGCCCATTTTGGAGGATTTTCTTTTTACCATAGAAAAAAATAAGCTCACCATAATGGCTACCGATCTGGAAACTGTGATGAAAATAAGTATGGAAGTACAGGCTAAAGATTCTGGTAAGGTTTGTATTCCGGCTAAAATACTTTTAGACTCACTAAAAAATATACCAGAACAGCCGCTTACATTTAATATCGAAAAGAATTACGGGGTAGAAATTACCAGTGATAATGGAAAGTATAAAGTGATGGGCGAGAATCCGGATAATTTTCCCAAAGAACCAATAGCAGATGAAGCAAACGACTTTTCATTACCTTCTTCTGTATTACTAACCGCTATTAACAAATGCCTTTTTGCTGTAAGTAACGACGATCTGCGGCCAGCTATGACGGGAGTGTTCTTCGACCTTTCGCCTAAGGCGCTTACCTGCGTAGCTACGGATGCACACCGCCTGGTAAGATATTCAAGGTTAGATGTTGAATGCCCCGAAAGTAGCAGTTTCATCGTTCCTAAAAAACCATTGAACCTTTTAAAAAATGCGCTACCGGCAACCGATGAGGCGCTTCACCTTTCTTACAACAGCAATCATCTATTTGTACAATTTCAAGATTCAGAATTAGTATGCCGGTTGATAGATGCAAGGTTTCCCGACTACAAAGTGGTGATACCCACAGACAACCCATACAAATTAATTGTCAATAAAAATGATTTTCAAAATGCACTGCGCCGGGTAAGCGTTTTCAGTAATAAAAGCACCAATCAGGTGGCGCTAAATATTTCCGGAAGCGAATTGCAACTTTCTGCACAAGATGTTGATTTTAGTTTTGAAGGAAACGAAAGAATGGCCTGCCAATATGATGGCGAAGATTTACAAATTGCCTTTAATGCAAAATTTTTAATTGAAATGCTGTCTGCTGCCGATAATGCTGAAGTGGTGATAGAACTAAGTACTCCCACCAAAGCCGGTATAGTAAAGCCAACAGAAAAAGTAGAAAAAGAGGAATTACTCATGTTGGTAATGCCGCTGATGATCAACAGTTAAAATAATATTTCACAAAATATGCAGGCAATCTTAACCGATTGCCTTTTATTTTTACAAAAATTCCGAGTAGCCTTTGAGATAATATTGACGATCATGCAATTTAAAACATTACGAACTTTTCAAAATTATTTCACAGCCCATATCATGCTAACCAAGCTACGTCAGGCTGGTATAGAATGTTTTTTGAATGATGAGTTTACTGTAACAATAGACCCTATCTTGTCAAATGCCGTAGGGGGTATTAAACTGGTAGTAAAAACTGAGGATGCAGCAGAGGTTGAAAAAATTATTGAAAGTTTTGAGGAAGAATATCGAAAAAATGCAGTTTGCCCAAAATGTGGCGGAAATAATATAGTACTGGTAGCAAAAAAAAATACTCCCAACCTTCTAACCATTTTATTGAGTTGGCTGTTCTCTGGTTATGCTGTTTCAGCACAGGGTATATACGAATGTGCAGACTGCCACCACCAGATGGAATCGCTACCCGAGCCATTTAATTATGAACCGTTCTTAGAATCTGAATATTTAGAAAAAAATAATTAATGAAAGTAATAGCGCTTATACCTGCCCGTTATGAAGCCACAAGGTTTCCGGGTAAGCTAATGAAAATGCTGGGCACCAAAACAGTAGTTCGCCATACTTATGAGAATACTGTAGCCACCTTACTATTTGATGAGGTGATTGTAGTAACAGATAGTGAAATTATTTTTAAAGAGATAATAGAAAACGGTGGCTATGCAATAAAAAGTGAGGGCAACTTTGAAAGTGGTACACAGCGTATAGCCTCCATAGCAAAGGATATAGATGCCGAAATATTTGTAAATGTGCAGGGCGATGAACCATTTGTAAAGCGTGAAATGCTTGAACAATTGGTTCAGATTTTTCAATACGATGTGCAGCAAAAAATATCGGTAGCCTCCCTAATGCATCCCATTACTGAAAAAGAGGATAAAGAAAATGTAAATTATGTAAAGGTGGTAACAGATCTCAATCACAATGCACTCTATTTTTCCAGAAGTGTTATTCCATTTCAGCGAGAGAAAAATGATCGCCAAGTATTTTATAAACACATCGGTATTTATGCTTTCAGAAAAGACACTCTATTACAATTTGCCCAACTAAAGCCAGGTATATTGGAAAAAACAGAAAATTTGGAGCAGCTTCGCTACCTGGAAAACGGCATAAAAATAAAAATGGTGGTAGCAGATGCCGCTCCCCTTTCTATAGATGTACCCACAGATCTGCTAAGAGCCAATACTTATCTGGATAAAGAAGAAAGTAAATAAGAAAACAAAAACGAATGCATGATTAAAAGATATAAAATATTTGTCCCCACAATGCTGGCGCTCTTTATAATGATTTTTTATTCCTGTACAGTGCAGGATAAAAATGAAATTATAAAATCAGCCTCATCCTTTGATATTAAACAAGGAGAGGCTTCAATTTTACAAGCCAACCAACGGCTTATTAAAGCATTTAAAGAAAAAGATTCTATCAAGGCTGTGTCCTGTTTTGCACAAGATGCTAAACTGATGCTGGCCGGCAAACCTTCTATAGAGGGCACACCCAACATTATCACCAGTATTTCTGACTTAATGAATAAGGGTATTAATAAAATAGAACTGAAAACAGAGAAAATATGGGGCGACAGTAGCATTCTTGCTGAAGAAGGCACATACAAAATGAGCCACGATGACGTATTAGCAGATAAAGGTAAATACATAGTACTCTGGAAACCCGAAGCGGGAAACTGGAAAATATACCGGGCTATAAGCAACACAAGTTTGCCAATTGTGCCTTTACCCAAAATATCCAAAGCTGTACATAGTAAAAAAGAATAAAAAAATAAAAGAACTTTATAGCCCATTTACATTCCATGAAACGATTTATTAATACATCTCGGATTCCCTCTTTCGTGAACCCATTTGACAAAATGAGCAAGAGCCTGTTGAATGTGAACCCTACACTGCCCCCGGAAAGAACCGACCAACAAAAGATTCTTGTTTCTGTATATGAGTATAATGCGGATGAAATAATAACCTTCACTACCGAAAGCGTAGAAGATTGTTTTCCGCTTCTGGAAAGCGATAAAATTTGCTGGATAAATATTGATGGATTACGAAAAAAAGAAATAGAAAATGTGGGGAGCCATTTTGGAATTCATCCACTAATAGTAGAAGATATATTAAGTAAGGGCCAGCGACCTAAAATGGATGAACTGAATACACGGATATATTGTTTGCTAAACATGCTCTACTATAATAGTGAAGCCAAGTCGGTAGAAAGCGAGCAACTAAGCCTCATACTTGGGAAGCATTTTGTTATCAGTTTTCAAGAAGATGAAAAAAGAGATCACTTCAATACGATACGAGAGAAAATAAAAAGTAAGGGTAGTAAAATCCGCCAAAGCAATGCTGACTATCTATTCTACTCACTGATAGACATGATAGTAGATCACTACTTTGTAATCATGGAGCAAATAGGCGAACAAATAGAAAACCTTGAAGAAGATATCACCCACCGGCCAGATACCAATACCCTGGCTGAAATAAATTATTTGCGAAAAGAAATGATGTTTTTGCGGAGAAATATTTCGCCTGTGAGAGAAATCATCAACGGTATTCTCAGAAGTGAATTAGATATTATAGAAGAAAGAACAGAAAAATATTTTAAGGATGTATATGACCATATCATACAGGCAAACGAGCTAGCAGAAAACTACAGAGATATGATGATCAACCTGCAAGACCTTTACCTAAGCAATGTAAACCTAAAGATGAATGAGGTGATGAAAGTAATGGCTGTGGTAACCTGCCTGCTGGCGCCCGCAACTGTAATAGGTGGCATTTTTGGAATGAATTTCAATCGTATTCCATGGCTTCACAATCCTTATGGTTTCTTTATAGCAGTAGGCCTTATGCTTATTATTCCCGTTTGGATGATTTGGGTTTTCAAACGACGCGGCTGGTTTTAAATAAAATTATTTTTTCTTATAAACAGGTACGGTGCTGCATGGCTCACCATACATAATACTCTTTACCACAGGCCTTAGCATGTTCACAATTTCTACATATACAGATGCCGGTATAGGCTTACTACCACAACCCTTTATTACTACCTTTTTGTCTGTAAAATCCTGTGCATTGATATTTTTAATCTGTTGTAAAAATAATTTTTCAAATGCTACTGCTTCTGTACCAAATAAAATTTGATCTGCAACCGGCTCCAGATATGTTGCTACCAACATATAAGCCCATAGCGGTATAATGGCATCTGCCGAACAAGTGATGGCAACGACTTTCCCTGAATATTTATTCCAATCCAAATCTTTTAATGCCTGCCTGAATTCCTTCTCCTTTAAAATCATTTCCATAAAAAGAAACCCTTTCATATCAAAAGTGATCAATTCCGCTTTGGGATAATAGGAGGCAGGGTCTATAGTTATCAGGCCGCTCTCAGCTACTTTATTAATTATTACATCTTCCATATCAATAGTGTTAATGTGCAAATTTATTGCATATTAAAAATTTTGAGTTCCCTAAAACTCTAACTGAATGATAAACTGATCCAAAATTTTTTGCTAAGCCCAATTAAGGTTTTACTAAGTTTTAATTCAGTTTGATATTAAACACCTTTTGTTACTAAAAACATGGAATGATACATTAGTCGAAAAAATAAATGGCAACAAAAAAGGCCTTCGTATATGAAAGCCTTTTATAATTACATTAAAACCAATTTAGAAAAATTTGCTACGGTAATCTTTAATTTTTGCAGCCTTTTTTAGAGCGTTAAAAGATTGGCCGAGTGCCGATTGTATTTGCGATGAAAGCTCGGTTGTTTGTTGTTGCTGAACCATCGCTGCAGGTAGTGGCGCTTTTGGTGAAATGCTGTTCACCTTTATTACAAACACTCCTGAATTTCCTGGAATGGTAGGAGAAACTTTTGTCTGGTACTCTTTATTAAATGCAGCACCAGCTACCTTTGGTTCATTACCTACACCGTTTATAATTTGTGCAGTAAAGGTAAGTGTAGAGTCGGCACCTGTCTGTAACACTTGTACATTGTACGCCTGTGCGGCCGCTTCCAATGTAGCCGGAGTGCCCAATTTTTTGCTAATTATATCCGATTTCTTTTTGTTTCTGATGATGGGTTCTACCTCTGCACGAGCCAACTGTACATCAGGTAATCCTTCTTTAACCCTCTTATCTACCACAGCCACTACAAAATCATCTTTAATAGTCATAGGGTCAGAAACAGCACCTTCTTTTGCTTCAAAAGCCCATTTGATAATAGAACGCGCGTCCTGCAATCCACCTAAAGCAAAATCATTTTCTTTAATCACAGCCGGAACATCAATTTTTGTAAGGCCATTTTTTGCAACATAATCATTAAATGATTTTACATCCTTGGCCGTACCAGAAAGTTTTACTGCTGCCGTATTTGCTGCATTGATAGTGGCATCGCTCGGCGCTATTTCTTTACTCATATAAGCGATCTTATATGCCGGTTCCGGATTTATTTTATTTAGTATTTCAATATAATGATAACCAAATTCTGTTTTTACAACCTTCTTTGTTTCTCCTTTATCATTTAGAAGAAACTGCCCAAATTCTTTTGCAAAACCATCCCCTTGAATGGTCATCAGGTCAAAAGTCATTACACCTTTATCCTTTTTGGCTGCCTGATCTGTTGAGTATTTTTCACTTAAAGAATCAAAGTTGGCTCCATGCTGTATTGCTACCTCAATGCTATCTGCCAGGTGATGCGCCGTGCTATCGTCCATAGTAGGTTGCTGGGTTTGTGGGTCAACAGTTCCGATGAGTATATGGCGGCACTTAATAGAATCGGGTAATATTTTAGTAGAAACCTTTTTAGCAATTGTATAATCCTTACCATCAAGATAAGGGCCGTAGATACCGCCATCAGGCAGACTTATGATGGAATCCTTAAAGGCTGATTGAATTTTAGATTTAGATGTGTAGCCATCAAAGAAATTAGTAGCAGAGGAGTTTCTTCCGAGAAAAAACTTAGCATTTGAATCAGCTCTAAATTGTGGTGCCAGTTCCTTTAGCGATCCCAGTATGCGCTGGCTATCCGCACTATTAGCAGTAGCACTAAATACTACATAGCTAATCATACGGCCACCATCCTGATGATATTTCTTTTCATTCTTTTTAAGAAAATCCTGAATATCGTTATCGGTCACTTTTACAAGACTATCGCTCACTACGGTGTAAGGCACGGCTACATAAGATATATTAGCAAAAGAATTTTTCTCTTCATCCATTTCTTTTGAAAGCCATTTAGGTGTGTACACACTAGAAGCAATCATAGAAGTATATTTGGTATAAAGGCTATTGAGGCGCATAGGGTCTATCACTTGAGTAATGATGGCATTCCTTTGCTCACTATTTTTATTTTTCTTCATTTGTGCCCACCATTGTTGGGCCTGCTGAACATCGTATTGACCCGTTTCTTTATTAGTAAATGCTTGTTTTAACTGTTGGGGTGCATCATTACTAAACATGATAGAACTCATTTCTTTAGGGGTAAATACGATACCCAGATTTTTAAACTGCGCGTCCACCAATTTTTCTGCTACCATCTGGTCCCAAGCAGATTGCATAATCTGGTTTCTTTGGCCTTGGCCAGCAGGATACTGGTCTTCCATTTCTTTCACCCGTTGGTTGAAATCAAACAATTCTATTTTCTCGCCGTTTACCACACCCAATGTACTTTGGTCGGTTCCGCCAAAGAGCTTTCCTGTGCCACTCATAGAGTCCATTAATATAAATCCAATAAGGCTTATTGCAATGACTGCAATAATAATCACTGCGCCCTTTTCACGTATAGTTTGAATAATTGACATAGTACTTAAAATCTAATTTTTTTTGAGGCGGCAAAAATAGGTTAAAATAAGATAGTAACAAAAGGCTATACGAGGCCCCAATTGCCTTTAAAACCAAAAGAAAGCGCAAAAAACTATAAGTTAGATTCACTAAAATATAACCGGAAACAATCTTCCGCATTTTTATATACACAATCCATTGGGTATAAATTCCTATATATGTGCATAAAGCCTAAGCGCCTCAAAAAAATATCGTGAATAACATTTAATAAGTCTGGCTGTTTTCCTCTTTCGCTTTAGAAATTCATTTTAATTAACAAACTTATGAGCCTTATTTCACAGAAAGTAAATAAAAATGCGCTATCTTTTTACTAACAAGCAAAATAATTAACGCATGTCAATTAAAACGCTCCGGTTAGATATATTTATTGATTCTTCTCGATGTTAATCAATTGGGGATAAAGGTGGATAAGATGAAATATTTAATTTTACAACAAAATTAATTTTGATTTCTTCACATTTCCACACCCCTAATAATAATAGGACTTTAAAAAAATAATGAATTAATATTAAATACTATGACAGATATCAACATTGCGGCAGCAAAAATAAATTTAGAAAAGAAAGGTTTTTTAGATTTGGATATTGACGTTAATTTAGATCTTTTCGCAGAAATAGAAAGATTAAAAAAAGAAAAAAATGCCATCGTACTTGCACACTATTACCAGGAACCGGATATACAGGATGTGGCCGATTATATCGGAGATAGCTTGGGGCTTGCCCAAAAAGCGCAATCTACGAGCGCCGATCTGATCGTATTTGCCGGCGTGCATTTTATGGCTGAGACTGCCAAAATTTTAAATCCACACAAAAAAGTGGTGCTTCCGGATTTAAAGGCCGGTTGCTCTCTGGCCGATTCAGCACCTGCAGATTTGTTTCAAAAATTCAAAGATCAATACCCCGATCATGTAGTAATTACCTACATCAATTGTTCTGCTGGTATGAAGGCGCTAAGTGATGTAATATGCACCTCATCTAATGCAGAAGCGATTATTAACAGCTTTCCACCGGAGCAAAAAATAATTTTTGCTCCAGATAAAAATCTGGGAGCTTATCTTATTAAAAAAACAGGAAGGCCTATGGTATTGTGGAATGGATCATGCATCGTTCATGAGATTTTCAGTAGGGAAAAAATTACAAAATTAAAGTTGGCTAATCCAGGTGCTAAAGTGATAGCGCATCCTGAATGCGAAGAGCCTGTATTGGAGCTGGCAGATTATATTGGTAGTACCAGCGCTTTATTAAAATATACACAGAACAATCCGGCAACAGCATTCATTGTAGCTACAGAGTCTGGTATTATTCACCAGATGCAAATACAGGCACCGTTTAAAACTTTTATACCGGCACCTCCAGATAATATGTGTGCTTGCAATGATTGCCCTTATATGAAATTAAATACTTTAGAGAAATTATATTTGTGTATGGAGTACGAAGAGCCACAAATCATCATGCAAGAGCACTTGATGAAAGCTGCTAAAAAACCCATAGAAAGAATGTTAGAAATAAGCCGTCAGGCAGGGTTATAACGAAAATGATTATGCTCCCTTTTTATTTTAAGATGAATTACTTTTTATAAAAAATACGATTACCCTAAGTGGTGACCAATGAAAATACGATCTCACAGAAACTAAAACATGTAAGACCAAACTAAATTATAAATTAGTCAAAACTTAGGGGATATAAATACCCTATTGGCAATTAATATTATCGTTTGTTTTAATAAAAAATATATGCTACAAAAAAGGGGAATACTGTTATTATTTACGCTAATCCAATGCACATTATTACAAGCACAAAACAATAATAACCTATCTGTATTTAATCCTCAGCAGTTATTTCAACAACAAGTTTTTGCTTCTACAGGAAATATGTTCCGATCTGCAAATGGTGCACCCGGAAAAGATTATTGGCAAAACCAGGCAGATTACCTAATATCAGCTAAGTTAGATACGCTGTTAAATTCTATTGAGGCCTCAGAAACAATTACCTACACAAATAATAGCCCCGATAATTTACCTTCTATTTGGTTACAGTTAGATCAAAATATTTATAAAGAAGATGCCAGGTCTAATTTTTATTCATTCAAGCCACAACTTATTAGCCCAACTAATAAGGATCATACCAAGGGGTATCAATTTGAATCCATTACACTTGAATACAAAGGAAAAATTGTAAAAGCTGATTATATAGTCACGGATACCAGGCTGCAAATAAGGCTTCCACAAGAGTTGCCCTCAAAAAGTAAGATCAACCTGCACATAAAATATAAATATGCTATTCCCGGAGATTTTGGCGGCAGAACAGATTTTTTGAATACTAAAAATGGAAAAATTTTTGAGATAGCGCAATGGTATCCGCATATGTGTGTGTACGACGACTTGCAGGGATGGAATACATTACCTTTTTTAGGATCGGGAGAATTTTATTGTGAATATGGCAACTTCGATTATACTGTAGCAGTACCCAAAGGTGTGATAGTAGCAGGGAGCGGTGAATTGCAAAATGAGCGCGAAGTATTATCGCCCGTCCAAATTGAAAGATTGAATAAAGCAAGGTTAAGCGATGCAACAGTAATGATAAGAACCGAAGAAGAGGTAAACAGCGCCGTAAGGAATACAGAAAAGGGTTGGACTAATTGGCATTTTAAAATGAGCAACACCCGCGATGTAGCATTTGGTGCCAGTAAAGCATACCTGTGGGATGCGGCAAAAGTAAACCTGCCGGGAGGAAAAAGATGTCTAGCTATGTCGGTGTATCCTATAGAGAGCATGGGAAGGAATGCTTGGGGAAGATCTACTGAGTATCTAAAAAAATCAATTGAATATTTTTCAAAAAAATGGTTCGTTTATCCATACCCGGTAGCTATCAATGAGGCAGGTAATGCCGGAGGAATGGAATACCCGGGTATTGTATTTGACGGAATTAATGATCAAGCAGGCGAACTCTATTGGGTAACCGCACATGAAATAGGCCACAATTGGTTTCCGATGGTAGTAGGTAGCAATGAAAGAAGATTTTCATGGATGGACGAAGGCTTTAATACTTTTATAGATGTATATGCAGCAGACGATTTTAATAATGGGGAATATGCACCCAAGAGAGATGGAGAGTATGCCCCCGGAAAAGGAAATCCTGCAGATGAAATTGTAGAATTATTGAAGGATACAGCTGCACCCATCATGATGTCGAGGGCAGATGCTATTTTAGGAAAATACCGGCATCCCTTATTTTATTTTAAGCCGGCTTATGGACTGGTATTGCTTAGAGAAGTTATTTTAGGGCATGATCGTTTTGACTATGCATTCAAAATGTATATTGACAGATGGGCATATAAACATCCGGCGCCAGAAGATTTTTTCCGTACCATGAATAATGAGTCAGGAGAGGACCTTTCTTGGTTCTGGAAAGAATGGTTTTATAATAACTGGGCATTTGATATAGCAATTGAATCTGTTACTAACAGTAATAGTAATACGAAGGATGGAATCAATATTACTCTTAGCAATCTTCAGAAGATGGCATTACCATTTACCTTACAGATTATTTATGAGGATAATACTAAAGATACTATACAAGTGCCAATAGAAACATGGTTGCAGGCGAATAAGCACATTATTAATTTCTATGCAGAAAAACAAGTGAAGTCGGTAATTATAGACCCACAAAACCTTTTGCCAGATAGCAATAGAAAAAACAACCGCTGGGAAAGAGAATCACTGTGAAAAGGCAGTAGCTATCATTTGGTAGTGTAGGGTAAGACTAACCTGAAAGTTTTTACTGCGCTTTAATATTTTGCTAAGAGAAAATTTATTGCTTTAATTCCCCGCTTATTTTTTTAAATCTCAGAGTTAGGAATATTGCAGAAAGTGAAAGGCCGATAATAAATCCCGTCCACATACCTGCAGCACCCATTTTAAAATGGAAGGCAAGTACACAACCCGCCGGCAAACCAATAGCCCAATAGGCAATCGCAACAAAGTAGGTAGGTATTTTTACATCCTTTATACCCCTTAATAATCCGGCAGTTACAGCCTGAATACTATCGCTGATCTGGAACAGCGCTGCAAACAAAAGCAGGTAAGCCGATAAAGAAATTACCTCTGCATTTTTGTTGAACAGAAGAGGAAGGTGGTGGCGGAAAAGAATAAAAATAAGTGCACAAAAAGTTCCATATACCAGTGCAATCGCAATAGTAGATTTACCTATAAAATTGATGGATAAATTATCGCGTCGGCCAAGAGCATTACTGGTACGGATAGACCCAGCCTGAGAGAGCCCCATAGATACCATAAAGGTGAGTGATGCAAGACTTAAAGCGATCTGATGCGAAGCCTGCTCCACAGCGCCTATGGTGCCTATAATAATTCCGGATACAGCAAAAGCACCAGCTTCCATGGTGATTTGAAAACTGCTGGGTATGCCAATATGAAGCAACTCTTTGATGGTGTGCCATCTTAAACGCCATTCTTTTTTTCTGACAGCTATATAGTGTGAAAAAAGCGGATGATATAAAATGATCAATACAAGCACTATAAAAATTAAGCTTCTAGTGATAAGTGTGCCCCAGCCGGCACCCATAAGCTCTAATCGGGGAAACCCCCAATTACCATAGATTAAAAGCCAATTCAAAAACGCATTGAGCGGCAGCGAAAATAATGATAGTACCATCGCTGTTTTCGTGTGTTCAAGACCGTCAGTAAATTGTTTAAGGGCCATAAACAATAACATGGGAATAACAGACCATCCCATAATTTGTAAATACGGTAAAGCAAGCGCTGCCACCTCAGCATCCTGACCCAGATGAAATAAAATATTTTTGCTTAGTTCAATAGTAAGAGAAATTACTACGGCCGAAAAGGCGCATAAAAGAAAACCGTTGTATAAATAATGGCTTACCAGTTTTCCATCTTTTTTACCATTGGCAAGGGAAACCATTTGTGAAACAGATATGGTAATACCAATACCAAAAACAAATGGTATGTTCATCACACTTAAAACCAATGCTGCAGCCGCAAGCTGCTTATAGCCTACCGCCCCTACCATGGCAGCATCAAGTATATGTAAAAACATTTGAGCCAGCTCACCTAAAATAATAGGTAAGGCCAGCTTTATTGTTTTCCGGGCTTCGGTATAAAACATAAAATATAAATAAAAAGGCAATGAAGTTAGGGAAGAATAAAATGTAATTGGGGAAAGGCTAAAAATAGAAGATACCCGACAAAAAAAGCCGATACCACCCTACAGGTGAAAATGGGATTTTACCATCCATATTAGCTAAATAGTCCTGAAGGCTACATGCAAGTAGTTAGCAGCTTTTATACCGATCAAAAAGAGGATTAAGGTAAAATATATTTAAATACGGTACTATAAAGAGGCAATAGCTTAGTGAAAAATAAAAACGAAGAAAATATATTTGAAAATAATTTTTGAATGCTTATCCCAAAGGGTATAATTTTTATACCTTGCTTAAATAAGTATTTACCAAACGAAGAGGCCTATTTCGTAAATAAAATTCAAAAAAATTTTAAACCGGAGAATTTAAAAAGTAAAACATGGAAATAATTTTTTTTGTAATCATAATGATCCTGCTTATTGTGGCCATCATACTCATCATCGTTTTCAGAAGTAAAGGAGGCAATCAATTAGCCCCCTTAGAAATAAAACTACATGAATTACAATCGAGCCTGATGCGCATAGAAACCGGATTAAAAGAAGACTTTAGGGTAAACCGCGAAGAGAATGCAGCCATAGCAAAAGATAACAGGGAAGAACTCAACAATACATTGAAAAATATTGTAGAACAAAGCCGGCAAACATTAAAAGAAATCAACCAGACATTAGATGACAAGATCAGCTCATTTAATAATAAGATGGATGAAAACAATAAGGCCAACCGTAGCGAACTCACTAAAAATATGGTGGACTTTTCGGCAGCAAATATTACGCAATTAGACAAAATAAATTCGCAACTGAAAGATGATAGCCGACTGAACCGTGAAGCAATCAGTAATTCTTTTAAAGATTTCCAAACAACCTTGGATCAGAATATCAAATCATTCAATGATCTTCAAAGAGAAAAATTTTCTCAATTAGAAATTAAACAAAGTGAACTGATAAAGGGTACCGAAACGAAGCTGGAGAGTATTCGCACTACAGTAGAAGAAAAATTGGAAAAAACGCTGAGTGAGCGCCTGGGCCAAAGCTTTGAAACAGTAGGAAAGCAATTGATAGAAGTACAAAAAGGATTGGGCGAAATGCAAACACTGGCGCAAGATGTAGGTGGCTTAAAAAAAGTATTGAGCAATGTAAAAATGCGCGGCGGTTTTGGTGAAGTGCAATTGCACATGCTCTTAGAAAACATTCTGGCTCCAGATCAATATGAGGGAAATGTAGCTACCAAAAAAGATAGCAACGAGCGCGTAGAATTTGCAGTAAAATTTCCTAACAAAGAAGGCGACCGTGATTATGTATGGTTGCCTATAGATGCCAAATTTCCTAAAGATGCCTATGAACATTTGCAAAACGCATACGACACCAGCGATGCACAGCAGATAGAATCAGCACAAAAAAATCTGGATAATGTGATAAAAAAAATGGCAAAAGATATTAGTGATAAATATATTGACGCTCCGGGTACCACCAATTTCGGAATTATGTTTTTACCCTTTGAAGGCTTGTATGCCGAGGTGGTTCGCAAGGCCAGCCTGCTGGAGCAAATACAGCGCGAGTGCAATGTAATCGTAACAGGGCCTACTACATTGGCAGTAATTTTAAACAGCCTGCAAATGGGCTTTCGCACACTAGCCATACAAAAGAGAAGCAGTGAAGTGTGGAAAATTTTGAGTGCTGTAAAAAAGGAATTTGGCCAGTTTGGCGGCATGCTAGACAAGGCACAAAAAAATATTCAGACCGGGCTTCATCAATTAGACGATGTAGTAGGCGTGCGTACGCGCGCTATACAGCGCCAACTAAGAGGGGTAGAATCTTTGGAAGCAGAAAACGTTTTAAAAATAGATGAAGATTTAAAGGAAATTGATTAATAGGGTGCAGGCATAGTAATTCTTAAGGGTATTTATTTTTCGGGGGACTAACCCCAAACTGAATAATAAATTAGTCTAAACATACAGGGTATAAAAATTGATTTTAAATTTCTCCATAAAAAAAGTTCATTGAAAACGTATCAATGAACTTTTTTTTGTTTCTGTGGTTTTAGAGGTCAAATCATCTGTATTGGTTTTTCATACTTCCTTTGTGGTGCCCCATTAAATTATACTGAATATTAAACTATAATTGGGCCTTGCCATCAATTTAAAAATTAGAATATTATTTCATTTTGTACAATTCATTAAAAAGCATTTTAAAGGTACCATGAGATTGTGCCCTGAAGGTGATTTCGGGGCCAAAGGCATATAGCTTTCCTTTGCCCACATTGGCTACAAAAGCGGTCACTCCATCTTTCAGATGAGATTGTCCCCAACCCCATCCACTGCGAAGCGCATTTTTATCACCAAAGGATGCCAGTACTTCTACATTTTTAGCTCCGGCATCAATTTTAAAAACCGGATTGTTATTGAAAACAACATCGGCCTTGTCCGCCATCCCCCAGTTGGCACTGTTAGCAGTATTGATATTCACCTCCAAAATACTGGTAGGTATATAATATTTCTCTGCCGATAAATTTACCTTATCGCCCTTGACATTGGTTTCTAAGAGGGCATTTTTTACAGGAATATTCAAATGAAAAGCAAGGTTTGCATTTTTCCCTATCGTTACGATGTTTCCACCTTTTTCTAAAAAATCTTTCAGTTGAGGAATTGATTTTCCAGAAGTGATTTCACCCAACATATAGCCATATTTTGCCGGAATGCCTTTTTCGTCCTTTGATTCGGGATCATCAAAAAAGGAAGTTTCTTTAGTGCCGGCTACCGGTGGTATGCCATCATCAATTAATAATATGACATCATACTTTGCATTAAGATTTCCGTTGTCTATATCTTTTGGATAGATGAGGCTGTATTTAAAATTATATTGCTCTAAAATCCAGCGCACCCAGCCTGATGGTATAGAGCCGCCATACTTGTCAAAGAGCGCAATTCTTGAGGGAGATATAGCCTTTGCTGAAGCAGGTTTGGAAGAAGCCGGTATGGCTACTACGCCCAGTTTCTCTCCGGCATCTTTTAATATTTCTAAACCCTTGGAGGTGGTGTAAAAAGAACCGGCTGGCATATTGTCAACGGCTGTAGTAATTCTCCATACCGGTACGCCGGCATTCACAAGATTGTTAGCAGCGATGAAAGAATTGTTTACAGCACTACTGAAAAAATAACCGGTTTTTGAGGCTGCCACCTTTTGCGGTAAAGGGCTTTGAACCTCACCATAAGTGATTTGTTTAAATGGCCCATTGAAATCGTCCAGTATCCTATCGAATTTTACAGCCATCTGAAAGGCCAGCGTCCATCCGGTGGCATCATACGGGCGTATAGGAGGCCCACCCGGATATTGAAAATCGTTGGGGTAGTTTTGTGGTTCAAACATATCTATTACATGTGGCCGAAATGCCTGATTGGTGCGCACGATGTAAGATCCCTTAGGATAAGATTTTCCTTTTACAGTAAAATCAGATTCGGCCTGCAATACTTTTACTCCGGCCATCAATAGGGCATTCATAAACTTTGTAACCGTGGGAAAATCAGTTTGGTTGGCCGACATAATATAGCCTCTTGGATCTCTCAGATCGGGATCATTAAAAACATCATTATAATATTTCATTGGAATTTTTGGAGTTTTGTAAAAACCCGCCGTTTCCTTTTTTATTTTTCCTTCCTTGACATCTCTTTCATACGTTGATTTAATAGAATCAACATGGTTGGGAATGGCAGTCCAATAGTCTTTGCTGCCTTTATTTATTGAATTCAACCCCATTACATAAATATTCTTTAAGAGTTCATCACACATTCTACTGGCATAGTCTAATACAGCATAGTTTAGCGAAAGTGAATAATCAATAGATTGCCGGAAAAGCCATTTTTGAGGAGTAACGGGGAATGGGGTTGCATTATTAGGTACAAGCCTTTCGGGTACCACCGGAATATCAGAGGGTGTTGGGTTGCCCACTATTTCGGTAAGCAGGCCAATCATGTTATGAAAATAAGGAGCCGTTCTCAACCCACCATTCCACCAGGCATTAAATACCGAACCGCCTAATCTTGTATAGCCGGGCTTGCCTTCTACGTTTAACCTGGAAATCATATTAGCAGCCACACCATCTATACTGGTGATGATTAATGGATCATAGGCATAGTTAAAAGGATCGCGATAAGGAGGGCCAGCCACTACCGAACCCGGAGGGCCCGACTGATGGTGATTGTAAACGATCTGCGGCATCCACTCTACATATAACTGACGGGCTACATTTTGCGTCTCTTTTATATTCATCATATAAAAATCACGGTTATTATCGTGGCCTACATATTTATTGTACAGAAAAGGAATTTTCATATTTCTTTTAGAAGAATCGTTTTCTTGCATATACCAGTTGGCAACCATGTCTTGCCCATCAGGATTTACCTCTGAAAGAAGAATAATTACATTATCCAATATTTTCAACGTTGCAGGATCGTTGTTGTTCAGCAAGGAATAATACAGCTCAATCAATTGCTGTGACCCAACCGTCTCCGTGGCATGTAATCCGCCATCAATCCACACTACAGCCTTTCCTTCTCTTGCTAATTGATCGGCCTGCGCAGGGGTTAGGTTTTCGGCTCTTGCCAGTTTTTGTGAAATTTCTTTATACCGGCTAAGATTTTTCAGGTTTTCTGGTGAGGAAACGATCATCATATATTGGGTTCTTCCTTCTTCGGTTTTCCCTACATCTTGAATGATGGTGCGGTTTGAATTTTTTGCCAGCAGCCTAAAATAATCTTCCGTTTTTTCATAATTGGCTAACTTATAATTGTCACCAATATTGAACCCAAAAAATTCTAAGGGGGTGGGTAGCTTTTGGGCAAGCGCTGTGGGCACTATCAGCAAAAGAATAAGGATGGTTTTAATGAATCTTCTTATCATTTCAATTTTTTTTAAATGAAAAAAATATAGGTGTTTTTCTTATTTTAAAGCCCTTTGTTATAAAGTGTTTCGCTGTTTGGAATAGGCCATAAATAATTAGGATTGTCTGGGTTTATCTGTGGTATAGGCGATCCTCCACTTGGAGTTTTTGCCGGCACAGGCAATTTTAATCTCATCAGATCACTGTTTCTTATTCCTTCTCCTAAAAATTCAATATGCCTTTCATTTACAATCATATCAATTAATGCTTGCTTTGAAGAAGCTGTAAGTGTGGTAGTATTATCTGACCGTTGCCTCACGGCATTTAAAAGTGCGAGCGCTCTGGCATCTACTCCATTCTCATTTGCTAGGGCTTCGGCAAGGCTTAATAATACTTCAGCATATCTAATCACAGGTATATAATCAATAAAAGGAGAACCCGATAAATATTTGGTACACCATAATCTTCCTGCATTAGCGCCAGAAGGAGTTTTAAAAATTAATAGCCTTCTTTTATCAGTAGCTTTCCAGCCGGGGTCGGCAACGATTCCACCTTCGAATAAGTAGAAATCACCTGTGCCAGATTTGCCTAAGCCTGTGGCATTGGCACCGTCGGGTAAGTAAGCGTTTCCTAAAGAGGTTCCCGGCCTGTCGGTATTGGAAAAGGGCATTGAAAGTATAGATTCCACAGAAGTAAAAGGTGCTTTAAACACAGAAGTAACATCCGCAACCAAGGCATTCTTTACTCCAGTGGGTGCTACAAAGGGCGCACTGGCGGGCACTATCTTATTGGCCTCTATTATCACCTGTGGGTATTTCCCCATACTTAAATACACTTTAGTTTTAGCGGCAATGGCAGTATTTTTATGAGCACGGGTAGTATTCAAAGCAGCAGTTGAATATTGAGCCGGTAAATTAGCCTCGGCAAAATCCAGATCATCCAAAATTTGTTTGTACACATCAGCAACGGAGCTTCTGGCAAGGTTGTAATCGGCCAATCCTTTATTGGGCTTTAGTCGCAATGGTAGGCCGGGGCTTGCTCCATTATCTTTTGTATAAGGGGTGGCATAAAGCTGAAGTAAATAATAATAAGACAAAGCCCTAAGCAATCGCGCTTCGCCAATATAGTTTTTGCTTAAGTCTGCACCTACAACATCTGTACCCTTAGCATCCATTCCTGCTATAAACACATTTACTCCATTAATGATCTGGTAACCTTGTTCCCACACACTGGATACATCTGTCAATCCTGGATCTACGGTCATTTGGTATGATAATCCGCCTCTGGTTGGGTTGAGGTTGGTGGCTATAAAATCGCCGGCTCTTGCCTCGCAATAATAGATATAAAGTGAACCCCAAAATCCGGTACCCTTGAAGGTGGCGTATAAACCGTTTACCTGATTGCTGATTCTATCTGCGGTCTCAAAGGCAGAGGCATCAGAGATGAGTGTAGTGGGTATAGGGTTTAATTCAGCCTCTTTTTTGCATGCACTATTGAAGAGGAGCAGCATCCCCAAAAACAGGATGATTATATTTTTACATTTCATATTTAAAAGATTTGAATTTTTTTAAAAAGTTATTTGCAGGCCTACGGTGTATGTTCTGGCATTGGGTGTCATATTCTTATCAAATCCCTGAGTAGCAGTTTCGTTTCCGGTACTGGTTACCTCAGGGTCTGCACCAGGATAGGGCGTTATGATAGCCATATTATTGCCGCTTAAATATACTCTTACACTATTGATCTTTATTCTATCCAGAACTGATTGTGGTAGTTTATAGCCTAATGTTACATTTTTTAACCTTATAAAATCGCTCTTATATACATTGACTGTAAGAGGAGTGGAATACCCCCAAGAGGTAATATCTCCATCTTCTAACCGAGGTACATCTGTAATATCGCCCGGCTTTTGCCAGCGGCGGAGCACCTTTGTCCAATTATTCTGGAAACGCATATCTAACAAAGAGGCCTGAGTGGCAAAGTACATATAGCCACCCCATTGGTAGGTAAGCAATGTACCTAAGTCAAACCGTCCGAAACTAAACGAATTAGAGAACCCTCCATAAAGTTTTGGATGAGGGCTTTTGTAAATAATACCATCATCTGTGGTAGATACAGGTGGGGCAATACTACCATTTTCATACTCCCACTGATAGCCCCCGCTGGAGGGCACTACCTGCTGGTAGTACACTTTTTTCCCTGCTGCATTTAGAAATATCCTTCTTCCTGTGGCCGGATCCACGCCTGCGGTTCTAATGGCATAAATCATTCCTACCGGGTAGCCGGGCAAGGAAATAGAAACCATACCGGCGCCGGCATCTATTAATAGGCTGCTCACACCTGGCGCAAGTGCCGTTATTTCATTTTTATTAAATGAAAGATTCAGATTACTGTTCCAGTGAAAGTGTTGTTTTTTAATAACCTCACCATTTAGCGCTATTTCCCATCCTTTGTTAAACATGCTGCCCACATTGGATAAAACAGAATTATTCACATTACCCGGCAAGCCTACAGAGGAGGGCACCGGAACACTAAAGATCAATCCATCAATATTGTTTTTGTAATACGATATATCAGCGGTTAAACGATAATTAAATAGTGAAAAATTCAGGCCTATATCCAGTTTCTTGCTGGTTTCCCATTTTAGATCCTGATTGCCCGCACTTGAATAATATAAACCGGCAAGGCCCCCATATAAATTAGCGCTATAGGTAGATAGTGATGCAAAGTCGCCCACGCCTGAGATGTTACCCACTTTTCCATAACTGGAGCTCAACTTTAAGGAATTAAATACTTTGGAAAGAGGAGACTTTTCCCAAAACTTTTCTTTGTTGATTTGCCATGCTCCAGAAAACCCCCAAAAGTTACCACCCTTATTATTTGCGCCCAGCATAGAAGCCTCATCTCTTCTAAAGCTGCCACTCAGGAAATATCTCTTTTGATAATTATACTGTAAGCGGGAAAACTTTGATTGGAGAAAATTATAAAATACCTGATTGCTGGTATTGCTGATGGCTACATTGGCAAAGCCGCCTTGAATGTTGGTATAAAACGGATCTGACTGGCCTGTTCTGGAAAGGCCAAATTGATTTCCATTAAATTTGGATACCTCGTATCCCAATAGCAAATCTAATGCATGATCTCCGAAGGAATGTGATGCAGTAGCAGTGTTGGTCCATATTGAGGTTTCTCTTTTGGCAGAGATGCCGGTAGCGCTTCCCAGTGCACTTTGGCCTTCGTTGGTTCTTGGATCAAAGTAACGCTCAGTACGGCTATACATATTATTCAACCCATACAAAGACCTGAAAAGCAGCCAAGAAATGGGCTTTATTTCTACAAATGCACTGGCCTGAAGAAAGTTGCTGGCGGTATTGTCATCATTGGCACTTAGGGTCAAAACGGGGTTGGTATATCCCAGTCTTTTTGTTGCAGTGAGGTGGCTCATATTGTCCATTACCCCCACATTGGGCCCGATTACATTATAAGAGCCGTCTTTATTATAAGGCCCTACAATTGGCGCCGTTATAAAACCAAGGCGATAAGCGATTGAGTTAGCAGAAGTAGTGCTTACGCCGGTTCCTGTTGATAATATTGCAGTGGTTTTGTCGGAGCTATAATTGGTTTTTGTTCCCACCTTTAGCCAGGAGTTCACCTTGTGTTCAATATTATAATTAAATGACTTTCTATTAAAATCATTTCCTCTTACAATGCCCTCTCTGGTAGTGTAGCCCAAAGAAAAATAATAGGTCGTTTTATCATTGCCACCAGATAGGCTGATGTTGTGATTCTGAGAGTTAGCAGTGCGGAATATATAATCATACCAGCGGGTATCTACAACTTTGCCATCTGGGCCAATAGAAGTACCATAATAATTAGTGACCGGATTGTAAGTGCCTGCATTTTTCAGCGCTTCATTTTTAATTTCCAGATATTGTTCAGTATTAAGAACCGGTGCAAGCCTGGCAGCCTTGCTTTGGCCATAGTAGGCATCATAGGTAAATTTTGCCTGCCCTTTTTTGCCAGATTTGGTAGTGATAAAAACCACCCCATTAGCAGCCCTGCTTCCATAAATACTGGTTGCCGCAGCATCTTTGGCGATATCTATACTTTCAATATCTGCAGGATTAATGGACGCTAAAGGATTATTAGCAGCGTTTCCTCCTACGCCTATATCATCAGTATATATGGGCACACCATCTACCACTACCAGCGGGTAAGAGCCTAATGAAAGAGAATTAGTGCCTCTGATACGGAATACAGGCGCCTGGTTGGCTACGCCATCATTTGCAGTAAGATTGATACCGGTACCGCGCCCACCAAGCGCACTTTCAAAACTGAATACAGGTTTGTCGGCAACATCTTTTCCTGATACATTGGAAATAGCTCCTGTAATTTCTGATTTCTTTTTGGTGCCATACCCGATCACTACTACTTGATCCAATTCTTGGGTTTGATCTTTCATTTTTACAATAATGGATATTGTCTCTCCTTTTTTCAAACTGTATCCTGAAAGTGTTTGGGTTGCATATCCTACCATTGAAAAGGTAAAACTGTATTTTCCGTTAGACGGAAGTTTAGAAAAAGAAAATATACCATCAGCATTGGTTTGCGCGCCGGAAGTAAAATCGGAAAGTGAATTTTTTGCAATGACACTCACGTTTTCTAATGGGATTCCGGATTCGCTGCGAACAATACCTTTTACATCTGCACTACTTATTTGCCCTATAGCCACAGGGCTGCAGTAGCAGAAAAGTAAAAGCAACAAGGTGAAGAGGAAACCCTGGTTTGTTTTTTTTCTTCTCATAATAAAAGTTTAATGGTAATCTAATCTGGTTTAGGTTTTATTATTTTGTTATCGTAAAAGTTTTTCCGTTTTTGATAACACGCAATCCATTCAACTGCGCGATATCTCTGAGTAAATTTTCTATAGAATCAACTCTTTCTACCCTACCAATAAAACTCATTTCTCTTATCTCACTTTTGTTATAGACAATCTTTACATCGTAGATCATCTTCAGGCTTTCAAATACCATTGCAAGGCTTTGATTGTTGAACATATACCAGTTATTTAATTCCCTGCTCAGCTCCGGAATTTCTTTTAGTTCAATACTCTTTCTATTTTTATTTTTTATTTTTTTCTCCATTTTTGAGATTCCAGAAATCTTTCTGACGCTATTGTAAAAAAATGCTTCGCCCGGCTTTAAATAGTAATCCATATTTAATACACTTTGAATCTTATCTGCATTTCTTATTACCACGCTACCCCGATATAATTTCACTGTAATATCGCCGGTTTCTGGCGCTGCTATTACTTTAAAATAAGTGCCCAGCGCCGTAGTACTGATCTCTCTGCTCACCACGGAGAATGGCCGGGTACTATCATGAAATACATCAAAATTTGCCTCGCCGGATAAGAATACCTTTCTACTATCACCCTCAAATGAAGGGAGATACAGAATTGTTGATTTTGGAAATAATGTTACAACACTTCCGTCTGGCAGATTTATTTTTTCTACAGCGTTTGTTTCATTTGTTTTGTTTACAAGAGTAGTGGTGGCTACCAGTTTATTTTCCGGGATTATTTTCTTTTCAACTTTCAATTGCAGCCATGCAAACCCGATTAAAATAAATAAGGTGGCCGCCGCGGCCATTCTTTTGAACACCTTTCTCCTACTGGCTTTTGCACGAATATTTTCGCGAATAGCCTCGAGCATTCTTTCTGTAATTGCGGGATCCAAATCGTTGGATTCCGGAAAAAGGTTCCACTCTGATTCAGAGAAATATTCCTCTAATTCTTCAGGATGATTTTTAAAATAATTTACAATCATCCCCTTTTCTTCGTCGCTGCAATCTCCGAGGTAATACCGTTCGATTAATTTTTTATTCATTGTATTTGATTAATACGAATGAAAATAAATTTACCCTTAGTGGATAGCAACTTTTTTATAAAATTTTTTGGAGACGTTAGGTAACCAGGAAATAAATGAGGATTAAAAAAGTACTTTTAATTTTCTTAATAGCCTGATTGATGTGGCTTTCCACGGTTTTCAGGCTGATGGATTGCTGGCTGGCAATTTCTTTGTGAGTAAGGTGGTATATCCGGCTGAGTTCAAAAACCTTTCTTTGCATTGGTGGCAGTAAGGCGAGTGTTTTTTGAACCTTGTATAGAATCTCTTTTTTCTGCAAATTTTTAATGCCATTATTAAAGTCAGCGCTTTTCTGCATTTTCTCCGATAGTAAATTTTGCATTTTTTGATAACCTGACGATTGCCTGAAATGATCAATCATGGTGGTTTTGGCTATCCTGAAAATCTGAATTTCTAAATTGATTTGATCATTCAGATTGTGGCGGCCTTTCCATAATTTTAAAAAGGTAATCTGTGTTACCTCTTCGGCATAATACAAAGACCCCGTTTTGCTTAGGATATAATGATATAACTTCTTGTGTAGATTTTGGTAAATCTTGTTGAACACAAATTCATCTCCATTTTTAAGTAGAATTATATCATTCATCTATAAAAATTCTAATGAGCAGGTTAAAATCAAATGTAAAGAAAATGTTAACACCAGCCTCATTACTATTAAAAGTACCAGTCCATTCTTAGTATGTTGCTGATTAAAAATCTTGTTTTCTTAAAAATATTTTCTACCTCAATTGATTATTTTATACCTTCTAAAAGGTATCTTTCATCCAATCCCAAACAGATTGCATGGAACACCTACCTGAGTTAATAATTGATCTGGCGCTCATACTGATTACTGCAGCAGCAGTAACCCTGGTGTTTCGTGCCATCAAGCAACCATTGGTTTTGGGGTATATTATTGCCGGCTTTTTAGTGGGGCCACACCTTTCTCTTACACCCACTATTGTAGAAAAGGAAAACATTGAAACACTGGCCGAGATGGGTGTTATTTTTCTCTTATTTAGTTTGGGACTGGAATTTAGTTTTAAAAAATTAGTGCGTGTTGGCGGTGCTGCCTCTATTACAGCTTTTGTTGAAATCATTTTTATATTGGTTGCAGGTTTTTATTTGGGCAAGTGGATGGGGTGGTCGTTTATGGATAGCATTTTTTTAGGAGGTATGCTGGCCAGCTCTTCTACCAGTATTACTATAAAGGCGCTGGATGAATTAGGAATGAAAGCTAAACAATTTGCCAGAGTAGTATATGGTGTATTGATCGTGCAGGATATTTTAGTGATTCTATTGATGGTGATGCTATCTACTGTAGCCATCACCCGGCAGATTGAGGGTTCAGAAATGCTCTTCACTGTTGCCCGGCTTCTTTTCTTTTTAGGGCTTTGGTTTATTACAGGAATATTTCTAATCCCCACGTTATTGCGCCGAACCAAAAAACTGTTGAATGAAGAAACGCTGCTGATCTTATCTGTAGGCCTTTGCTTGGGCATGGTAGTACTTGCGGTGCAGGCGGGTTTCTCTGCAGAGTTGGGCGCATTTATTATGGGTTCTATACTGGCTGAGACGAGCAAAGCAGAAAAAATTGAAAAGCTTTTTAATCCAATCAGAGATCTTTTTGCAGGAATCTTTTTTGTATCAGTAGGAATGCTCATTGACCCGGAAACAATCATTCAATACCGGTGGCCGGTGTTATGGATTACGCTGCTCACCATTGTAGGTAAATTTTTAAGCCTCACTTTTGGTGCAATTATTTCCGGGCAGCCCTTAAAACAATCCATTCAGGTAGGTATGAGTATGGCGCAGGTGGGCGAATTTGCTTTCATTATAGCCACCTTGGGTATGAGCCTTGGCGTTATCAGTAATTTTCTTTTTCCGGTAGCAGTAGGTGCGGCGGTTATTACCACATTTACTACCCCATTTTTAATAAAACTTTCTATTCCGGTTTACAATTTTGCCGAAAGAAATATGCCCCCATATTTAAAGAAAAAACTGGATAGCTATTCGGCCAGTGCGCAGAATATACAGGCCGAAAACAAATGGCGAACAGTGATGCTGGCTTATGTAAAAATTCTGACCATCAATGGCATCATTTTATTTGGCATGCTGCTACTTTCATTACGGGTGCTCATGCCTTTTTTACAAAGGCATATTGAAAGCAATATATTGGTAAGCATAATAGGGCTATTGTTGTCACTGGCCGTAGCTGCCCCTTTTTTATGGGCATTTATAGCCAGAAAACCCGAGACCAATGCCTACAAAGAACTTTGGCTTAAGAAGAAATATAATAGAGGCCCACTATTGATGGTAGAAATAGCCCGGCTCATTCTGGGAATTGTTTTTATTGGCTTTTGGGCTGACCGGATTTTTACAACCACCGTAGGCATTTTTATTTCCATAGCAGTGAGTGTAGTGCTCCTCATTTTGTTTTCAAGAAAAATTCAAAATTTTTATAAGAAAATTGAATTCCGTTTTCTGGATAATCTTAATTACCGAGATGCCACGGTACAAAGCGTGCCCGCACCGCAGCTTTTTTCTGATGAGTCTAACATGGTTTCGTGGGATGCGCATCTTGTAAATATGGAGGTAGATCCACATGCATTATTTATTGGCAAACATTTATTAGAATTAAAATGGCGAGAAAAATATGGGATCAATATTGCCTTTATTAAACGCGGAAGCAAAATAATCTATGCGCCCAAAAGGTATGACCGGCTTCTTCCTTTTGACCAGATAGGCGTAATCGCTACCGATGATCAAATGACTCACTTCATGGAAGAGTTTAACGCCCGAGAGCCCTTAGAAAGTGAGGAGAGCGATCTTAGCAACATCGTACTTTTTAAAATGGTAGTAGATGAAAAAAATAAACTTAGGGGTAAGACAATCAGAAATTCCAATATACGCGAAAGAAGTAATGGCTTGGTGGTAGGGATAGAGCGCGAAAATCAGCGGATGCTCAACCCTGAATCAGATTTTACGCTTGAATGGGGAGATATTATTTGGATTGTGGGAGAAAGAGATAAATTGCAAAGCATTAATCGTTCAGAGCAAGCTTAGATTTTGTTTTCTTTTGTAAGCCCTTTGTTTTTTTAATTTCTAAAACTATTTTAGTAATTAATATGAAAATGAAAAACCTCCAAAAATGTTTATTTCTTATGGCTGCGCTGGCCATTTACTTAACAGCATGTAAGAAAGAAAATCCTGGATTACCCTCTACTCCGGATATTATTAAACCGCCCCCACCAATAGGCTTTGTCGTGGCCGGGTATTTCCCTTATTATCGTACCGTAGCAGAATACCCCGATAGAATGTTTCGTATGTGCAATGTGGTCAATTATGCCTTTGCCGATATTACTGCAAATGATACAGTGAGCATCACCAACATTATTCGGATGGACTCTGTTTACAAAAAAGGAAAGGTAAATGGAGCCAAAATATTTTTATCTGTCTCCGGCGATGCAGCGCTGTTTGCTTCTATGAGTACAGTGGCGGTTAGAAGAAATGCAGTTGTAAAAGATATACTTCAAAAAGTAAGGCAGTACCGGCTGGATGGAATAGACATAGACTGGGAGTACCCGCGAAGCACCGACGGCTCCGCCGAAAATTATCGGCTATTCATGAAAGAATTATCAGACTCACTACATACTGGGGGTAAATATTATTTGTCGGCCGCCATTACTCCAGGCATATATGCAGGCAGCATAAGAGACGGAATTAAAAATGAAATTTTTGGATATGCAGATTTTTTAAATGTGATGATGTATGATGATTTTACCACCGACCCCACAAGGCTGTATCAGCAGCACAGCCCATTTGCAATAGTGCCTACATCTTTTAATTATTGGATAAGCCGCGGTGTGCCCAGTGCAAAACTGGTGGTGGGTATCCCCGCTTATGGAAGGCCATCGGGCATGACGCAATCGGGTACCACTCTTGCCTACAAAACGATTCTGCAGCAAGGAGGCAATCCGCAATCAGACTCAGCAATGGTAACAGCTACGGGATTTCCGCTTTTCAAAATTTATTATAATGGGCAGGCAACAGTAAAGAAAAAGGCGGCTTATGCAAAGCAGTTTGGTGGGGGTATTATGTTTTGGGAAATAGGCCAAGATGCCAATAACGACTTTTCTTTGATAAAAGCAGCCTGCGATACCATTGGCAGAAGCTATTGATATTAAAAACAAAACCAGAGTCAAAGATTGGGGGATAAGCCCTTCTTCTTTAATAATCGTTTAAAGAAATTATCAAAAAATACCCAGCAGAAAATAGCAGAAGCAACACCCACCACAGCGCCCACCAGCACATCATCCATAAAATGCTGGCCTAAGTAGATGCGACTGTAGCCAACCAAAAACGCATATAGAAAAAAGAGAATACTGTAAGATTTATTTTTTACCGAAAAACTTAGTATGGCCGCAAGCGCAAAGGCCGATGCCGTGTGGCCCGAAGGGAATGAATGGTAATTATGAAGGGTAACTTCTGGAATGAAATAATCGTACTTTATTTTTTCTAAATAAACTGCAGGCCTCGCTTCCAGAATAAAATATTTTAATACCTGCGCTATCAATCCTGATAAAAGGAAGCTACTAATTACCATGAGCGCTGCGTACCTTCTTTTAAAGAGAAATAGCAATAAACCTACGGCAATGCAAAAAATACCATCACCCAAATTGGTATAATAAATAAAAAACCAATCTCCCCAGCCGGTATGATAGGGGTTCAAAAAAAAGAACCCATCGGCTTTAGAGAAAAAAAGTAACACACTAACAGCGCAAACCACAAATAAAAAACAAAGTAGGAAAAATAAGCGATTGGTTTTATACAGGCTTCCTTTCATGAAAATGGGGCTGATACCGATCAAAGATAAGAATATAGCGTATAGCGAATGGGCAAGGCCGTTTCTTAAACCATGAAAGATTCAAAACCCGAGGATACCCACTATTCGGTTGATTGAATAGACAAAACTGCTACTAAATCAATAAGCCCTCTTTTCAAATGGTAACGAAATAATAATATTCGAAAAAATTTATAAACTATAATATAACCTTAATTTTGCGGCAAATATTTCTAATGGGTCTGAATTCAATTCTAAAAATATTTTTACCAAAAGACAAAGTGTTTTTTCAATTATTTGAAAATGTAGGCGAGAATGTGGTAAAAATGGCAATTAAATTAAAAGAAGTTGTACATGAAAAAGATATTGACAAAAGAAAATTGCTGATAAAGGAAATTGAAGACCTAGAGCACGTGAACGATGATTATACACATCGCATATTTACTGAACTCGGGCGCAACTTCATCACCCCATTTGATCGGGAAGACATACATTACCTTGCTACAGCCTTAGATGATATATGCGATTATATTCATGCAGCTACCAAAAAAATTAATTTTTACAAAGTAAATCCTGACCATCCTACTTTTCACAAATTCGCAGAGTTGATTTTAAAAAGTTGTACCGAGGTGGGCAAGGCGGTGGCAGAGCTGCGCGACATGAAGAACCTTAGAAAAATTACCGATGCTATGGTGGCCATCAACAGTGCAGAAAACCAGGCAGATGATTTGTTGGATATAAGCATTGATGAACTTTTTGAAACAGAGCCGGATGCTAAAGAAGTGATTAAGAAAAAAGAAATTTATCAGGTATTGGAGATTGTGACAGATAAGAGCGAGGACGCAGCAAACGTAATTGAATCTATCATTATTAAATATGCATAGCTCTTTTTCACATTTTCACATCTTCACATTTTCATTATAGCGCATGACCTTTCTGATAACAATCATAGCACTTGCACTGATTTTTGATTACATCAATGGATTTCATGATGCGGCTAATTCAATAGCCACAGTGGTATCTACCAAAGTGCTTACACCGTTTCAGGCGGTAATGTGGGCGGCCCTTTTTAATTTTACTGCTTTTTTTATTTTTAAAGAGCATGGCGTAGCCAATACAATAGCCAATACGGTGAAGCAGGAATTTATCACCCTTCCGGTGGTTTTCTCCGGTATTGTTGCTGCCATTATCTGGAATCTGGTAACGTGGTGGTTTGGTATTCCTTCTTCCTCTTCTCACGCGCTCATTGGTGGCTTTGCAGGCGCGGCCATTGCTCATGCCGGGTTTAACTCTGTAAATGCACACCCAATACTGATCATCACAGCATTCATTTTTCTTGCTCCTTTTTTGGGCATGGTGGTAGCCTACATTATTTCACTTTGGTTTATCAATTCTTTTCGTAAAGGGCATCTTCCAAAAATAATTTCCCTCGGAGTAATTGTAGGGGTAATTATTTTTCTGGATTATATTTTGATTACAGACAATGCGCAGATTGTATCGCATTATAAAAATTACTATTTAAGAGTCCTGTTTTTTCACTCCAATTTTAAGTTTATCCTGCTGGCGTTCATTTTAATTATAATGGCCATTTTTACTTTTTATCTTAATTCATTGAACACAGCAAGGGCCAACAGGTGGTTTAAAAGATTGCAACTGTTATCTTCAGCAGCCTTCAGTCTGGGCCATGGGGGCAACGATGCCCAAAAGGTAATGGGCATCATTACAGCAGCACTCATTGCACATGGTACCATCAAAGAATTTAGCGAGATGCCAGTATGGGTACCTATTTCCTGCTATTCTGCAATAGCCCTGGGCACCATGAGTGGTGGTTGGAAGATTATCAAAACAATGGGAACCAAGATTACAAAAGTTACACCTTTTGAAGGCGTAGCCGCCGAAACTGCAGGCGCAATTACCCTATTCGTAACAGAAGCCCTAAAAATACCGGTGAGCAGTACACATACCATTGCCGGCTCTATAATAGGGGTAGGCGCCACCAAAAGATTATCAGCAGTACGCTGGGGAATTACCGTAAACCTTCTGTGGGCGTGGGTTATCACCATCCCCATTAGTGGGGTATTAGCAATGGCTACCTATTTTGTAGTGCATCTTTTTGTTTAGTTTTCAGCTTTATTATTTCATAATAGTTTTTCTACCCGTATTCGTATAAATTTGTTTGTAGCAAATACAAATTAATTGTTCATTGGTAATAGAAAATATGTAAATAATGAGTAAAATATTAGTTACCGGAGGTTGCGGATATATTGGAGCTCATACCATAGTTGATCTTATAGAAAATGGGTTTGAGGTGATATGTGTGGATGATAACTCCAGAAGCGGCACCTCTCTCTTAGAAGGAATTGAAGCTATAACAGGTGTGCCTGTAAAGGATTATAAAGTGGATCTCTGCAACTTTGACGATACGTTTGCTGTATTTCAAGAAAACACGGACATTAAAGGCATCATTCATTTTGCAGCATATAAGGCTGTAGGGGAGTCTGTTCAAAATCCCTTGTTGTATTACAACAACAATTTGATCTCTCTTATTAATATTTTAAAATGCGCCCGGGAATTCTCTATTCCTAATTTTATTTTTTCATCATCATGCACCGTATATGGCGGACCAGATGAAATACCCGTTACAGAAAGCACACAGCTAAAGCCGGCGGAATCACCCTATGGTGCTACTAAGCAAATGGGCGAAACTATTGTGCAGGATGTAATCAAAGCATCCAAAACAATGCAGGGGGTTTTACTGAGGTATTTTAATCCCGTAGGTGCCCACCCAAGCACATTAATAGGAGAGATGCCTCTGGGCAAACCGGAAAATCTGGTACCCGCTATTACACAAACAGCTATTGGCAAAATACCAGAGCTGGTTATTCATGGCGATAACTACCCTACCAGAGATGGTTCGTGCATACGCGATTACATTCATGTATGTGATATTGCTTATGCGCACACCCTTGCCCTGAAGCATTTAATAGATAACCGGAATACTGATAAATGTGAAGTGTTCAATCTCGGATCTGGCAATGGTGTAAGTGTATTAGAAGCCATAAAAGCATTTGAAAAAGTAAGTCAGACAAAATTGAATTATAAAATAGGGCCACGCAGAGCAGGAGATATTGTAGCCATCTATGCAGATAATAAGCTGGCTAAAGAAAAATTACATTGGTTACCTAAATATGACCTCGATCAGATGATGGCTACCGCATGGAAATGGGAATTAAAACTACATGACGATGAGGCCTTGCACAGCAATCATAATTTTCAAATGAATTAATTTTTTTTTTTTGCTATTTTATTTCCATTGAGCGCCACACAAATTTTACAAGAGTTTATTACCGGAATAAAACAAACTTCCCTGCTGGAGTTTGTAGCAGTGATCAGCGGTATAGTAAGCGTTTGGTTTTCCCGAAAAGAAAGTATTTGGGTGTACCCTACGGGGCTTATCAATACTACATTTTATATTTACTTGAGTTTTGCGGGAAGCCTGATTGGCGAGGCCAGTGTAAACCTCTATTATACCATTATGAGTATATATGGCTGGTATTTATGGACAAGAAAAAACCAACAGCAAAAGCATGTTTTGCACATCACCTATAGCAATAAAAAGGAATGGCTTCAGGAAATACTATTTTTTGCTGCTTTTTATGTAGCAATATTTGGCGCACTTACTTACCTGAAAAAGGATTTTGCACCGGGCGCTATTCCATGGGCAGATGCTTTTGCAAGCGCTACTGCATTCACCGCCATGTGGCTCATGGCACGTAAGAAGGTGGAAAGCTGGTATTGGTGGATTGCTACCAATATAGCCTCTATCCCTCTATATTTTATTAAGCACTATGTATTTACAAGTGTTTATTATATTATTTTATTATTAATGGCTTTCTGGGGGCTTGCAGAGTGGAAGCGTAAGGTACACGCGCGTTCCCGGTTTTTAATGGAAGAGCCGATGGTGCCATAATACTGACGTATGAGTTTAAAAAAAATAGTTGTTGTAGGTCCGGAATCTACAGGAAAGAGCACACTAAGCGAGCAGTTGGCTGCACATTTTAATGCGAAGTGGCTACCGGAGTACGCACGGGAATACCTACTTACTAACGGAAAAGAATATACGATAAATGATTTGTTGGTTATTGCCAAAAAGCAAATTGAAACAGAAGATCAGCAGATAGAGGAGATGGAAAAAAAGGGAGGATCACTATTAATCATAGACACAGACCTGATAGTAATAAAGGTGTGGAGTGAATTTGTGTTTGGCTACTGCGATACATGGATATTGCAGCAGATAGCATTACGCCAATATGATGGATATTTATTGTGCGATGTGGACCTGCCTTGGGTGCAGGATGCGCTGCGCGAGTATCCAGATAAAGAAATAAGGCAGCAACTTTTTAAATACTACAAAGAGAATATGTCGGCACAAAATGCGCCATGGGCAATCATTTCAGGAAAATATGAAGAGCGGCTTACTACAGCGGTACGGTTTGTAGAAGGGCTAATATAGGCTGGCGTAGCATAAGTAATTTGTGGCGAGTTGGAGGTTCGAGAATTTGGTTGCAGCAATGTAATTTCAATTCCTCTATGGTGCGATTAAAAGAAATTACAGCATCATTAGAATTAAGTGCAATTCAATTTCAATTCCTCTATGGTGCGATTAAAAGCAGTACCTAGTTAACCCTCAAAAAGTCACTTTTCAGAAAACAGCATAAATATTCCAGTAAACCCCTTGAAGATATTTGAAGAGGAGTACCCAACGTAAAATTGCCTCTGTACGCC
>JAFDXH010000011.1 GCA_018268075.1 Bacteroidota bacterium
GACGATGTAAAGAAGATATTAATTCCGCGCATGAAGAAAAAGTATCCGAAATATGCGCACTTTTTTAATGATAAAATAAAGTACCACATTAATCCCACGGGGAAATTTGTAATCGGTGGTCCGCATGGCGATACAGGCCTTACTGGTAGGAAAATAATTGTAGATACTTATGGCGGAAAGGGCGCACACGGCGGTGGCGCATTTAGCGGTAAAGATCCTAGTAAGGTGGATAGAAGTGCTGCTTATGCAGCGCGTCATATCGCCAAGAATCTGGTAGCTGCTGGCGTTTGCGATGAGGTATTGGTACAGGTTTCTTATGCCATTGGTGTGGCACAGCCAACGAGTATTAACGTTAATACCTATGGCACCTCAAAAGTAAAATTGACAGAAGGCGAAATTGCAAAAAAAGTAGAAGCTATTTTTGATATGCGCCCCTATTTTATTGAGCAGCGCCTCAAGCTTCGCAATCCTATTTATCAGGAATCTGCATCTTATGGCCACATGGGGCGCAAGAATGAAATAGTTACCAAAACTTTTAATCTACCAAATGGCGCTCCGAAAAGTATTAAAGTTGAATTATTTACCTGGGAAAAATTGGATTATGTTTCCAAGGTGAAAAAAGCTTTCGGTATAAAATAAATAAAAAATTTTAAACCCTCAGATTTGAGGGTTTTTTGTTGCCATAAATTAATGCATTAATTTTGAATGGTGAGACCAAATCATAAAACATTTACCCAGCAGCATAGACCAAAAAAAAACCTGCTAATCGGTGGTATTTCCTCTGTAATCGAAGCCTTGAAAGGCGGCGAGCAATTAGAAAGAATTTACCTTCAAAATAATTTATCATCACCTGATATAGAGGAATTAAGATTCGTAGCGGCAGAATATGAAGTGCCAATTAATAAGGTTCCCTTTGAAAAACTAAGGAATTTTAATTTAGAAAATAATAAGGGCTGTATTGGGTTAAAATCCAAAATTCACTATCAAAATTTACAGGATGTTATCTCACTGATTGTAGAAAATGGTGAGGTGCCTTTGCTTCTGATGCTAGATGGGGTTACTGATATTCGTAATATTGGCGCACTGGCTCGAACAGCCTATTGCTGTGGTGTACAGGCAATAATTGTTCCATCAAAAGGCGTGGGAACATTGGGCGAAGACGCAATGACTACATCGGCAGGTGCACTCGAAAAAATAGCTGTTTGTAGGGTTAAAACACTACAGGAAGCGATCAATGAATTGCATCTTAATGGAATAAAAGTAATGGCAAGTGAAATGACCGCTTCCAAAAATATTTTTGATGTTGACTTAAAAATACCACTTGCTATTATTATGGGTAGTGAAGATAAGGGCATCCAATCGGTGCTATACAAATTATGTGATGAGCAATTTAAAATCCCTATGCAAAATAATTTCGAATCATTAAATGTTTCAGTGGCTGCCGGTATGATCTTATATGAAGTAATGAGGCAACGGATTATTTAATACACTTTATTTTATTTTTTTATAAATGGATTTAATTTAGGCTCACTCCATATTTGAATAAATAATTGAAAAATATCAAACTCATAGAATGCCCACGTGATGCTATGCAAGGTTGGAAAAAAAATATTCCAACAGCAGTGAAAATTGATTATATCAACCAATTATTAAGAGTAGGCTTTGATACTATTGATTTTGGAAGTTTCGTTTCTCCAATGGCCATTCCACAAATGGCAGATACGCACGAGGTAATTCAACATTTAGATTTGAATCATTCTAAATCCAAACTACTTGCAATAGTAGCCAATGTACGTGGTGCAGAGCAAGCAGCCGCCTATGGGAAAATAAATCAGTTAGGGTATCCATTTTCTGTTTCACCTACTTTTCAAAGGCGCAATGCGAATAGCACGATCGAAGAATCTTTTGAAAGAGTGAAAGAAATTAATTCCATTTGTAGAAGCACCAATAAAGAATTGGTGATATATATTTCAATGGCTTTTGGCAATCCATACAATGACGACTATAGCGAAATCAATATACTGAATTGGATTGAAAAAATAGTGGAAGAAGGAATCTCAATCATTTCTCTGGCCGATACAGTAGGTATAGCCTCGCCGTCACAAATAAGCTCACTTATAAAAATGGTTATCTCTAATTTTCCTAAAATAGAAACAGGTGTCCATTTGCATGCCAGTTCTGAGGGCTGGCGTGATAAAGTAGAGAGTGCCTATAATGAAGGCTGTTGCAGATTCGATGGATCACTAAATGGAGTAGGAGGTTGCCCAATGGCTGAAGATGAATTAGTAGGCAATATGAATATGCAGAATATGATTCATTATTTTAGAGATAGAAATGTAGCCCCACACTTAGATGAAACTGCGTTAAATGCAGCAATCCATCTGGCCAGTAATATTTTTAAATAAATGATAAAAGCCAGGATTAGCGCTCTCACTTTTTTTAGAAATTAATTCCTTATAAAAAATTATTGTAAGTATTGGTACAATGTTTGGGTTGGTACATTTAACCAAATACAAATAGGATGAATAATTTTAGAAAGGTTTTGATTGCTGTTGGCATCATTTCTTTTTTGATGATGGGCTGTAACGCTACAAGATCTCAAAAGGGGGCAGTAATAGGTGGTACAGCAGGCGCAGTTGGCGGCACTATAATTGGCAAAGCAGCCGGAAATAAAACGTTAGGAACTATTTTAGGTGCCGTAATAGGAGGTACAGCAGGTGCAATTATTGGACGTGATATGGATAAGCAGGCAGAAGAAATAAAAACCGATATACCTGGGGCAAAAGTAGAAAGAGTAGAAGAGGGAATTAAGGTAGAATTCAATGAAAGAATTTTATTTGCCTTTTCTAAATCTGACATAGGCGATTCGGCTAAAGTGAATTTAAATAAATTAGTATCGGTACTCAACAAGTATCCTAATACGAATATTGAAGTACAAGGCCATACAGATAGCCGCGGTACAGATGAATATAATATGGGATTAAGCGTGAGGCGAGCAACGACTGTTGCAAATTATTTAATAGCCAATGGTATTGCCGCCGGCAGGGTTACCACTAAAGGTTTTGGCGAATCAGCACCTGCTTATTCTAACGATACGCCTGAAGGAATGGCTCAAAACAGGCGGGTTGAGTTTTTAATCACTGCAAATGACAAGATGAAATCGGATGCGAAAACCGAAGCAGCAAAACAATAAATCAGGATAATCAATAATTTTAAAACTGCCATTGTGGAATGAATGAGAGCTCTATTCTATGCCAGATCAACAAAATAAATATTGTGCTTTTTCAATTCCTTTAAAACGGGATCGTATATTTCTTTTACATTCGGTATGTGCAATCCCTTCAGGTTAATTTTGTCCAACAAAATTAATTTGGCAGCAATACCCAAAGGAAGCCCTACGGTTTTTGCCATGGCTGTGTGAATTGGATCTTCTCCTTCCAATACCAGATAACTTCTATGCCACTGGGATTGATTGTTTTTAATGAATTCTATCTCATGCAGCATTACAATCATATCATGGTCGTCTGGATTGAGCTTTAAACTTTTTTCGAGTAAGAATTGGAGCAACTTAGCAGAATTAAATGTATCAAAGGGGATTGGAGCCGGGTCGGAAATTTTCAGATAGGCTAATTGCTCATGAAATTCCTGATTAAAAAATAGATTAAAGTCGAAATAGGAATCCTGTTTTTTTTGAAATTGTGATTTCTTAATTTTAAACCATTCTCCAAAAGTTTTGCAATTTTTTATTTCAATATCATCTTCGATATTTACCAAATCCATCCGAATTAATTTATCCCACCCGTTGATAAAAGCCGGGTACCTCAGTGTGGTGCGGATAAAAGTATCAACGCTATGCAGGCCATATTTGGGAATATAATCAAATGAATCTCGATTGGCGTAAAAGGCCAATTGGGGCAACCCCGGCAAATCCACTGAAGGATTTTTTGCCGAAAAAACTTCTTCGTATTGTAAAGATATCTTTTGCCCGGATTCCAGATAGGATGCTCCTTTTTTGCCTGCCAGTACTACATTCAGCGGGTTCCAGGTAAATTTATAATGCCATGGATTATCATCACTATTAGGCGCAATAAGGCCACCACAATGAGATATAAATGATTTGATAGTGCCACCATTATCCTTAATAGAATCTATCATTTGCATAGCACTCATGTGGTCAATACCGGGATCTAAGCCCATTTCATATAGAAATAACAAATTACTTTCTGATATTTCACCCTTTAGTTTTTCAATTTCAGGGTCAATATAGGATGCAGTTAATAGATTTTTTTTGAAGCTAATACAATCTCTCGCAACCAGAAAGTGCAAATGTGGGGGAAGCATAGAGATTACAATATCGGCACCCTCAATAACTGATTTTCTTTCAGAATCATCACTTACATCCAATGGTAGAGCTTGGGCATTTTTATAGATTTTTATTTTGGCAGATGCCACTTCTACATTTACATCGCACACAATAAAATTCCATTCATACTCATCACACAATGCGCCAAGATATTCAATGAGGCAGGTGGCAGATTTACCTGCACCAAACAATAGAATTTTTTTCAACTGGTATCAATTTATTTGTAAAAGTATTATTAGCAGAGCAATTTATTTTTATTTAGTACAAGCCGGAATATATAGAAATAATATAGACGGAGCAAAGAAAATAAGAGGCTCATTTTTCAAAAGTAGTGGATTAACCCTCAAAAAAATAATATCCACAACATCTTCATAAAATAGTGCATAAAAGTATTATAAAAGAGCGCATTTTTCCTTGAAAAACACTTGTTTCAAAGTATATTTGCCCATACAAAAAAAATATGGATACAATAGTAGATGAATTGCCGGAAGATGGGCAGCACCGTGGAAGAATAATTCCGGTAAACATTGAAGAACAAATGAAATCCGCTTACATTGATTATTCAATGAGTGTGATAGTAGGCCGTGCCTTACCAGATGCCCGGGATGGCCTCAAGCCAGTTCATCGTCGTATTTTATACGGCATGAATGAAATGGGAAATACTTTCAATAAACCACATAAAAAATCAGCACGTATAGTCGGTGATGTGATGGGTAAATACCATCCTCATGGCGACTCATCAATATACGGTACCATTGTAAGGATGGCGCAGGATTGGAGTATGCGCTATACCCTCATAGATGGCCAGGGAAATTTTGGTAGCCAGGATGGAGATGAGCCGGCAGCAATGCGATACACTGAAGTAAGGTTGCAAAGAATGGCCGAGGCAATGCTTGAAGATATAGAAAAGGAGACCATTGATTTTCAACTAAATTATGATGACACCTTAAAGGAGCCAACGGTACTGCCTACACGAATTCCGCAATTGTTGCTAAATGGTGCAAGTGGTATTGCAGTGGGCATGGCTACAAATATGCTCCCGCACAATCTAAACGAAGTATGTGACGGGTGCATTGCGTTTATTGATAACAGAGAAATAGAAATAGACGATCTTATTAAAATAATTAAAGCCCCAGATTTTCCTACAGGAGGCATTATCTATGGGTATGATGGTGTAAAACAAGCGATGCATACCGGTAGAGGTAGGCTGGTACTCAGAGGTAAGGTGTCAATAGAAATAGGCAAATCAGGGCGCGAAAAAATTATTATCACCGAAGTTCCCTATCAGGTAAATCGTGATGCATTAACAGAAAAAATAGGGCACCTTGTAGCAGATAAAATAATTGAGGGCATATCAGATGTAAACAACGAGAGCAATAACAAGGAAGGCACCCGTATTGTATTGGAGCTAAAAAAGGATGTGATAGCACAAGTGGTGATCAATCATCTGTACAAACACAGTGAGCTGCAAACTTCTTTTGGAATCAATAATGTGGCTTTGGTAAAAGGCCGCCCCAAAATCCTGAATGTAAAAGATCTGATCAAAGAATTTATTGATTTCAGGCATGAAGTAGTGACGCGCCGTACAAAATTTGAATTGCGAAAAGCTCAGGAAAGAGCACATATTTTAGAAGGCTTCCTAATTGCTTTGGATAATCTGGATGAAGTAATCGCCCTCATTAGAAATTCTTCTACGCCAGAGCTGGCAAAAGATGGCCTGATGGGAAATTTTCAAATGAGTGAAATACAGGCTAAAGCTGTATTAGAATTGCGCCTTCAAAGACTTACCGGAATGGAACGGGATAAAATCAGGCAAGAGCATGCTGAAATTGTTCTGCTGATAGGAAGGTTAACAGAGATACTTGAAAATGAACATCTTCGTTTTGAGATTATCAAAAATGAAATAATTGAGATCAAAGAAAAATTTGGCGATGCAAGAAAATCAGAAATAGTTTACCTGGCAAATGAGATGAGCATGGAAGATCTCATTGAAGAAGAAGATGTAGTGGTTACAGTATCTCATTTAGGATATATTAAAAGAACATCTGCAACAGAATACCGCCAGCAAAGAAGAGGTGGGCGAGGAGCCATGGGAAGCAAAACAAGGGAAGAAGATTATATCGAAAAGTTATTTGTTGCATCTACCCATCATACATTATTATTTTTCACAGAGCAGGGAAGATGTTATTGGCTGAAAGTATATGAAATACCCGAAGGTGAAAAACAAAGTAAAGGACGTGCCATTCAAAACCTCATTCAGCTACCACCCGAAGATAAAATAAGAACTGTAATAGCCATAAAGAACCTGCAAGATGAAGTGTATAATGAGAATCACTTTATTGTACTGTGCACTCGCAAAGGAATTATCAAGAAGACCAGAGTTGCTGATTTCTCTCGCCCACGCCAGAATGGAATAAATGCTATTACGATCAATGAAGGCGACGAATTGTTAGATGCCTGCCTTACTGATGGAAGCCACCAGATAATGATGGCGGTGAAGTCTGGAAGGGCAATTCGTTTTCCTGAAGAAAAAGTAAGGCCTACTGGCAGGGGTGCAATTGGAGTTTTTGGTATTACTATTGACAATACTAAGGATGAGGTAGTGAGCCTTGCCTGTGTAAAAGTAGATGACCCCACCGTCAGCATTCTGGTAGTGAGTGCTAAAGGTTTTGGAAAAAGAACAGCCGTAGAAGAATATAGGATTACCAATAGAGGTGGGAAAGGGGTGAAAACCATCAACATTACTGCTAAGACAGGTGAGCTGATTGGGCTATTGAATGTTGAAGAATCTCAGGATTTGATGATTACATGCAAATCAGGTGTAACTATTCGTACATCCATCTCGTCTATACGTGAGGCAGGGCGTGCTACACAAGGTGTTACACTCATAAAGCTGGATGCAGGCGACGAGATAGCAGCCATTACCAGCATTAATGAAAAAGAGACAAATGATGAAAGTGAAAACGGAGCCGAAGGCAGTGTTCCTGAAGAAACAACAAATGCATCAGATGTATCTTTGGAAAATGGTTTAAATGAAGAAAATGAATCAGGCGCGGATGAAGCTAATGATGGGGAAGATGAACTTGAAAATATTTAAATTAAAGTATATACAGTATTTTTAATTTTATTATTAAACAAAAAATAGAATCACATGAATAAATTAGTATCGGTAGTAATATTATTATGTTTTGTAACTGCTGGTTTTTCGCAAACTGTAAAGAAGGCGCAGTCATATCTGGAAGGGAAACAATTAGACAAGGCGAAGACTGAGATAGATGGCGTACTTGCTAAAACGCCTAATGATGCTGAAGGAAATTATTTAAAAGTAAAGATATATGAAGCTATTGCTTCAGATCCGGTATTATCCAAAACCTTTCCGGGTGATTTGAGACAGGAAGCTTTTGAAGCATACAAAAAAGTAGTAGCAGATTCGGCTAATATCAAATCCAAAATGATGGTGATGCGCGAGAATTATCAGCCGGTTTTTAATCTATATTCCGGATACTACGAAGCTGCTGCCAAAGCCTTTAATGATGCGGCATCCAGCCAGAGCAAGGAAGGTTTTAAAGATGCTATGAATTTGTTTGAAAAGGCAAATAATATAGGCCAATATATTCGCCAGAACGAATGGGCCAATATTGGAAAAGTAGATTCTACGTTAGTATTGAATATTGGGAAAGCCGCTTTAAATGCAGGCGATGATGCTGCCTCTGAAAAATATTTTAAAGAATTAGCTGATGCAAAAATTGATGGCACCGGTGGTAAAGTAGATGAAAGCTTCAGTGTGCCTTACCAATGGCTTACTCTTTTTTATAAGGAAAAAAAGGATGAAGCTAATATGAAGAAATATGGCGAATTGGGCAGATCCTTATATCCTAAAGAAAATTATTTCAATCTGGTAATGATGGATTATTACAGAGAAGCGAAAGACATGAAAGGGCTTTTTAATATTTATGATGAGTTGCTAAAAGAAAATCCGGATAGCACCAACTATCACTTTAGTTATGCAAACGATATTTTCGGTTATATCTACAATAGTGATGAAGGCACTGTAATTAAAGATAAAGATGCAATGCTGCAAAAATTACAGGCTGAGTTAGACCATTCCATGAGGCTGAATCCAAATGATGTAAACAACAACTGGTTATATGCTCAATTTTTCTATAACAAAGGTATTGAAACCAGAGACCAAGCTGATAAGATTCGCAGTACAAAACCGGAGGATGTAAAAAAGAAAACAGATTTGAATACACAGTCAAAAGATTTTTTCAATAAGGCGATTCCTTATGCCGATAAAGCCATCACCACACTTGAAGTTGCAAAATTGAAAGGGGAAAAATCTAAATACAAATCTATTGTGAATTTGATGCAGAATATTTATCAAAGTTTGCAGCTAAAAGATAAGTTGAAAATTTATCAGGATAAATATGATAATGCTGATAAAGTTTTTACCAATTAAAAAATAATGGAATAATATTCGAATCCGGCTTATGCCGGATTTTTTTTTGCATTTAATCCATGGGCGCATAAAATACCAATGGTACCGAGAAATAGTCCAAAAACTATTTCGAATGTTAAAGTGGTAAATGCCGATATTAAAGATGTTTAGCCCAAAGTAGCGAAGTGAAATTGGGTTATTACATATTTACAATTGGTATAATAAGGCGTAATGGACATTTGTGGGGCTTTTTTTTAGATATTTCTTCCAAGTGGACAAAAGTGAATGTGTTTATTTTTCTTCTTTCTGCCCCTGCTATCCGTAGAATAATCTAAAGAATTGCAGATTGCTGTACTGAGTTTGCAAACTCAGGACATTATGATAAGTATTTTCTATTTTTATATAAACTAATTATGAGTACAACCCTCATTTTGGCTCGAGCTTACGGTTTTGGATGTTAGCGCAAGCGTCCGCTTGTGCCGGTAAAATAGAAAGTAACGAGAGATATGCCCAACAAATTCATTGCAATAAAATAAGTTTCAGGTTTTAAAATATAACCAGAACATATATTTGAAAAAAAAGTATAGGCACTAGCGGACGCTTTAGCCAATGTGAGGTGTAAGGGCTAATCGAATTGAATTTTAGTTAATAGGATAATAGCATAAGCAGACGCTTGCGCTAACGAAAACACAACCTTGCGCCAAATGGGAGAAAAAGAATTGCAAGAAAATGCGAAACTTGAAATAATAGGAAGTATTAGAAAAAAGCAAAGTCCGATTTAGTTCGGGCTTTTGCTTTTTAAGTAACCTTTCAAAAGTTCTTTAATTTCATTATCGGAGATAGTATCTTTTTCGCCTTTGTTGTATATGGATAATAGAAAAACGGTTTCGTTAATAATTTTCACAAAGGAAATGACCCTTGCCCCACCGCTTTTGCCTTTATTTTTGGAAGCAATGGCAAGGCGTATTTTATAAACATCATTGCCTAAAGGCGTTCCAATAGTTGGGTTTTCGGCAAGTTCTCTGCCAAGCTCTGCAATTTCAGTACGAAGCGAAGCATATTTTTTAATGAGTTTTTTGGCTTCCTTTTTAAAGTTGTCAGTAAGTTCAATTTTATAGCTCATTCAAAAAATCATTTAAGGAAGTAGTTTTTAATTTACCTTTCTTGATTAATTGCATTTCTTCAAATCCTCTTTTTAAATTGCTTACAATCTCCTCTTTTGTAGGCTCATCATCCGTCTCAATTTTTTTAACGTAATGCAGATTTTTAGCCAATTCTACAAAGTGGCTGTATTCTTTATCTGTTGTATATACTGTTACGTGTCTCATACTATTTTGGGGTTTGAATATTTTGTTCAAAGAACGTTTGAAATTTATTTTTAGTAAGCATTCCGTCAATGATACGATAGACAGCGTTTTTATCTTCATCGTCAAGTTGAGAAATCAAGTGTACTTTTTCATTAGCTGTTTTATCTTCCACTTTTACAGCAGCAGGAGTTTTGGCATCTTCAAAATGTATAATCTCATCTACGGTCATACCAAAAAATTGGGCGATTTTGTCCAATGCCTCTACTGATACATCCCTTTGCCCACTTTCAATTTTGGAGTAGTTAGAAGCCTGCATATCAGCCACAGAAGCCACTTCCTTTTGCATTAAGCTCTTTTGCTCTCTAATCTTCTTTATGTTTTTGCCTACGCTTATCATATTAATAAACTATTTGTGTTTACAGGGCAAAATTAGTCAAAAAGGAAAATATACGCAATAAAAAGATAGATAAGGAAAATTATACTTTCCTATTTGATAATTTATATTTACTATTCTTATTATCAAAATGGAATAAAATAGTTTTACAATGGAAATAAGCGAAATAATCAAGTCTTTAAGCATCCACACGGTATTAGCCCCCAGCTATCCGTAGAATAATCTAAAGAATTGCTGATTGCTGTCCTGAGTTTGCAAACTCAGTACAGCCCCATTTCTATATTCTAAAACTAAAGATAGCTGGGGAGTACAATGGGTAATTATGTATTCTTTGTATTAGCTCGTCTTGATATTGGAAGAGTTTAGCATAAAAGGCAAACGCCAGGCTTCATAGGTTGGCGTTTTGGTTTTTTTATACTCTCGGCCTTTTATTGGGATTACGTTTGTTGTGAAAACAGGAAAGCACCCGAACGGTGTTTTCATCTTCATTGAAAACAAAGTACAAGGAGTACGGAAACTTCTTAATCTTTAAAGCCCTGACATTTTTATACCGTACTTTAAAGAAAGGATTAATTTTTAATGTGCTGTATGCTTCTTTGAGTGTAGCAATGAAATTTGCGGGAGCATCCACGCTGTACAAAGCGTAGTAATCAATAGCATTTTCAATTTCTTTTTGAGCTCGTGGCGAAACGATGATTTTATAAGCCATACCTTTTTTTGAGTTGGTTGATAGACTCTTCGGCAGATAGATAAGTGCTTTCATCTTCCTGCAAGCGTTCATCCAAAACTGTTTTCATATCTGCCGTTAGTTCAAAATCGCTGTCGTCCTCTTCCACAATAATAGTGATGGGCTTGGATTTAAAGGTAGCCTTGATAGCGTCCAAAATATCGGTGCTTACCTCTTGTGCTGATGTTAAATGATATGTAGCGTACATACTGTTTTATTTTGCTGTTTGTAAATTTTGCTCAAAAAATGTCTGAAACTTTTGCTTTGTCATCATTATATCAATGATTTTATAAATCGTCTGTTTGTCGTCCTCTTGAAGTTGATTATTCAAGTGCAACTTTTTGTCCTGCCCTGAAAAAAGTTTACACTTTTTGGTTAATAATCTTATCGCAAATTTACACATTTAGTTTAATCCTGAATACCGTTTACAATTGTTTTATTGGATGAAGCGGAAGTAAGCTCCGCTGAGTTTGCAACTATTGCTGTCCGGTAAAGGTATTTTATTTATAAAAAAGGAGGTTGTTTGACCTCCATGAAATTGGTAGTTTTGAGTTACCACACTTAAAACATTCCAATATGAACAAAAGTACTTTTTTTAGCGGACAGCAATACTTTGCAACTCAGGACAATATGATATTTATTCTATTTTTAATAACGATTGTACAAGATTATCTAACTGTAATCTCGGTATTATGTTAGGCTGGTTTGAACTATTTATGATTAAGTTTGTTAGAAGGATGTGAAGCAATCTAAAATAACCTATTTAACATAATATAAATTATAAGCAAATTGAGGTTATCTGGATATCCGGTCATAAACTAACTTAGAAATATTAGCCAGCGTAGAAATTCCTTCATTTTGATTGGGTAGATTTTTTGACAATAGAATCAAAATATATTTGTGTCCATCTGGCAAGAAAATAATTCCACCATCGTGTTCTACACCTGTAATGCTGCCTGTTTTATGTGCTACTAAAATATTGGCAGGCAATTGTGCTGGAATTATTTCATTGTGTTTTTGTTTGCTTAAAATATCAATCATTTGCCTACTGATTGCTTTGTTGACAAATTTCCCTTTTGCCAATTTTTCATAAAGGATCACCTGGTCATCTGCAGTAGTAACATTATTCAAGCCCATATCAAATGCTTTTTGATCCTCAACACCTCTTAATACCTTTAAATTTTTAACCCCAAGTTTTTTCATAGTATTATTTACCTCCTGCGCGCCTACCAGATCAATTATCAGGTTGGTTGCCAGGTTGCTGCTCATATCTATCATTCTTTCCAATAGTATTATCAGAGGTTGCTTTGTTCCTATCAACTTATATAATTCAGGATCACTATCATTGGTAGCGTCTAATGTGAACATGCTGCTATCTACAATACTTTTAAAATTATTTTTAATTAAAATAGAATCTGTAAGTTTAAATTTTCCCTGATGAATCTGAAGAAATACCTCCATCATTACAGGCACCTTCATGGTGCTGGCCGCATGAAAAATTTGAGAACCATTTATTGAGATGTGTTTGCCTGTTTTTAAATCCTTAAAGGCTACTGCGAAATCGCCTTTTGAGGAATCTAATACTGCTTCTATTTGGTTTTTCATTTTTGCTAAGTCTAAAGATTGGCCAATGCAGATTGGGTTAAAAGCCCATATTCCGATGGTGAAAAGTAACATCTTCATTTTTTAAATATTTTCTTTTCCAAATTAGGGCAATTTAATCACAGCGCTTTTAAAATTGGCGTAAAAATTACTCAATTCCAGTCTTTTGTTGAAAAATGCCCTCAGCAAAAACTGAATTTAAAAATTTGGTTCAATAGTTGATATTTGATTTTAAAACGCCTGGTAATGAATAAAGTATTGATAGTAGATGATAATTCAGACATAGTCTGGGTAGTTGAAACCATTCTTAAAAGATACGGTTTTGAGGTGATGAGTACCATGCATGGTGAGGAGGTAATGACATCTACTCAGCAGTACCATCCGGATGTAATTCTTCTTGATGTGTTTCTTTCGGGAACAGATGGTATAGAAATATGTAACACTCTTAAGAGCAATGACAAGACACGAAATATTCCAATAATTATGATTTCGGCGCATACCAATAAGTCAGATCTTATGAAATTTTGTAAAGCAGATGATTTTCTTTCTAAACCATTTGATTCAAATGACCTCGTAAGGCGTATAAATTACCAGATTGAATTACACCATCGTGCGTAATAATAACTGATTATATTTAAGGGTGATATAATCTTTAATTTGCACAAATGTAATTTCTAAAAATGCCATCAATTATTGCCCTGACCATATTCATATCTTTTATGCTGATCCTGCTTTTTTATTATTTAAAAAAGCCTCCTATTACTTCTCTTTTCCCGGAAAATGGAGTAAATATTTTATTAAATCATGTTTCATTTTATAGAAACCTTTCCGATAATTTAAAAATATCATTTCAGAAAAAGGTTGAAGATTTTTTAAAATACGTAAATATTGAAGGTGTTAAAATTCAGGTTACAGACCTTGATCGCTTGTTAGTAGCAGCCAGCGCAGTTATTCCCATTTTTTATTTTGACCACTGGAAATACAATAACCTCTCTACTGTATTATTATATCCTCATTCATTCAATCAAGAAGAATTTTTATCTGACGAGGCAGATAGAGATGTATCTGGTATGGTGGGCAATGGCCCAATGCAAAGAATAATGATATTGTCGCTTCCCCAGTTAAGAGAAGGGTTTAATATAAATGCAGGACAGTCAAATGTGGGCATTCATGAATTTGTACACTTGCTGGATAAGGAGGATGGTGATGTAGATGGGCTACCGCAAGCATTATTGGATAAAAAAAATAATCCTGAATATATGAGATTGGTTGATGAAACCATCCATGAAATTAAGAATAACAGGAGTGATATTGACGCTTATGCAATTACAAATCGTGCTGAATTTTTTGCAGTTACTTCATCCTTTTTTTTTAATGCGCCAGATGAGTTTAAAAGAAATCATGAAGCGCTATACATTTTATATAAAAAAATATACAGGTGGCCCTAAGAGCCACCTGTATCAATAAGATTGAAAGTACATCCTATTTTAAAATCCGAATATTTCCTCCAGGCTAAGTTTCTTCACTTCACCAATTTTTTGCAGGTCTGCATCACTAATCTTTTTTTCGGAACCTACAATGCAGTATGTATAAGGCTTAGAAGCCAAGTCTGAATTGTGAAGATTTTCTATGGATTGCATAGTAATGGATGGTAATGATTCATAAATTTTCTTTCTGCTATCAACATTACTTCCCATTCTCAATTCATTCAGGTAAGAAAAAATAACTTGGTCTTTTGTCAATCGCTGAGTTTCAAGATCCTTTTTTACTGCCTCTTTGGCCAAAGTAAATCCTTGTTCAGTTTCGGGCAATTTATTTAATAATTCATTCATACCTTTTATAGCATCATTCATTTTATCTGCCTGACTGCCTACATAGGCTACTATTGTAAATGGATTTTCCTTTTTAAAAGGTATTTGGTAGAATGCATAAGTGGAATAAGCCAAAGCTTTCGATTCCCGAATTGTTTGAAATACTACACTTCCCATGCCACCGCCAAAATAATTATTAAATACATTGATAGTAGGTACGTCCAGAAAATTATAAGGTTTTAAGTCGCGATACCAATAGATTTCGCTTTGTACCATATCGTAATCAGCAAATAAAACCGTGTTTTTATTTTGATGTTGAAAAACAAATTTCTCTGCTGAAGGATACGGCTTGAAGGTAGCAGGCATCTTATGGTTTTGCACCATGAATTTAGTGAAATTTGCAAGTGGCAAAGGCCCATAATAAATAATCGTATGTTTATATTCCAGTAGATGATGCAATCTATCCACGAGTTCAGAGGCACTTAGTGCATTCAATTGATCATTAGTAAGGCTTGTATTGAAGGGGTTGTGTGCGCCAAATTCGGCATAGCTGATAAGGCCACGCGCTATGCTTGCTTTATTTAATTTACTATTTGCACGAGCCTTTATAAACCTGTTTTTCAAAAGTGAAAGCGCTTCTTCATTGGGTTTACAAGTGGCTAGAATGTTTTCAAATAGGCGTACCGCTTTGTCAAAATTCTCTTGCAGGCCGCTTATACTTATGGTAGTTATTTCATTTGATACACTTATGTTGTAATTACAGGCAATATTATAAAAAGCTTTGCTTATCTGCTCTGCTGTTAATTTATCTGTGTTTAAAAATTGCAAATATTCGGCAGCATATTGAAGTTTCCTATCACTCCATAGTCCCATATCAAACTTGTAGTACAAATTGAATAGTTCATTTTCTTTGTTTTGAACATATAGTACCTCTGCTTTGCCGGCCTTTGATTTTTGAATAGCCTTCTGGTAGTCTATCCATTGAGGTTTTATAGCGCTTTCCGGCATGGCAATTATTTTCTGTACAAAGGCTGATGCTTTACCTGCATTGGTCTCTATAGGTGTAATGGCAGGTTTTTCTACCTTTACTACATTTTTATCCACCCCTTTCCTTTTATAAACCAATACATAATTTTCGCCGAAATATTTGTTGGCAATTTCTATTATTTGCTGCTTAGTAAGATGACTCATTTGATCAAGTGTGCTTACATCATCATCCCATTTTTCGCCGCGATTTTTTATGAAAGCGTCCATTAGATTTTTTAGGCGGACATTATTATTATCATTGCTCCTCAGTTGGGCAAGCTTGTAATTTGCAATTATTGCTTTTAACAATGATTCATCAAATTGCCCTTTTTTTATTTTATCTATTTGAGCTAAAAGTATTGGCTTAAGTTCTTCCAGCGTTTGCCCTTCCTTGGGCATGGCATAAAGTATAAAAACTCCGTAATCCTTATTTTGGTTTAATCCTGCTCCGGATCCTTGCACTTTTTGACTTTTATTGAGGTCAATATCCATTAACCCTGCCGAACCATTTGAAAGTAAACTGGAAATAACATCTAACACTAAAGCATCATGCGTATTCGCAGCAGGCGTTCTGTATGCAATGCGGATATTTTCAGCACTTGGACCAAACACTTCTGTTTCAGTCACTGAGGTTAAAGGTTTTTCAGGTGCCGGGTTGTAAAGCTCTACAGGCTTTTCCTTCATATAAGAAAAATTCGCATCAATTTTTTTTATGAGTTGATCAGGATTAAAATCGCCAGACATGATGATGGCCATATTATTGGGCACATAATATTTATTGTAATATGCTTGAATAGCCTTTATAGATGGATTTTTTAAATTCTCAATAGTACCTATGGTTGTTTGTTGCCCATAGTTATGTGTTGGGAATAAATAGTACATCATTTTTTCCTGCACCTTAGATCCGTCATTATCCAACGATCTGTTTTTTTCTTCATATACAGCCTCCAGTTCAGTATGAAAGATTCTTAATACAGGATTGCGAAAGCGCTCGGCTTCTATCAATAAAAACTTATCCATCATATTCGATGGAATGTCTTCTTGATATACTGTTTCTTCATACCATGTGTGTGCGTTGGTACCCTGCGATCCAATATTCGCCATCATTTTATCATACTCATTGGCGATCGAATATTTGGAAGCTTCTCCCGAAATACGATCTATCTCATGATAAGTTTTTTTTCTCACCTCAGGATCTGTTTCCTTATCATATACTTCGTAAAGGTCTGTGATACTGTCCAGGTAAGGTTTTTCTTTGGCATAATCAAGAGTACCGAATTTGTCAGTGCCTTTGAAAAGTAAATGCTCCAGATAATGAGCAAGCCCTGTATGCGAGCGAGGATCTGTATTGCTACCAGCGCGAACAGCTATATTTACTGCAATGCGGGGTTCTTTATGATTTTCAGTGAGAATAACCGACAGCCCGTTTTTCAATGTATAAAAACGCGCTTTAATAGGATCATTTGCTACATACTTATAGGTGTAGCCGTTGGATGTAGCTTGTTTCCATTCATATTTTTTTTGTGCAGATGTAGAAAGTGTACCTGCCACTAAAAGAAAAGCAAGAATTAAGAAATGTGGTTTCATGATATTTTATTTCTATAAGATTACGATTGTTATTAACTGTGCTATGTTTTAAAAATTATTCAACTTTTTTATAACGTGCCACTACACTATCCAGTAGTGCTTTAAACTTCCCTACATTAGAATCGTACCCATACCCTTCCGGCTCGAGGCGTTTTTCATTTGCATCAAGGAAAAAATAAAAGGGTTGCGTGTTCGCATTATATTTTGAAATCTGAAGATCTGCATTTTTATCACCCAGGTTGGTAATTTTTTCTTTTAACACCTGAGAAAAATATTGTTCTGATGGCTGCAAATCCACATTTTTTTTCACATCCACATACAGAGAAACGATTACAAAATTTTCTTTTAATCTTTTCATTACTTCAGGGTCGCTCCATACCTCGCCTTCCATAGCACGGCAGTTCACACAGTTAATACCAGTAAAGTCCAGCATTAGAGGCCGTTTTACTTTTCTGGCTACTGCCAGTGCCTCGTCGTAATCAAAGTAAGTAATCATGCCAAAACGCTTTACCACATCCGGTTCGTAAACTTTCATCCTATCATAAAATTTTACAGGCTCTGGTAATTCATTTATTGCTGCATTTTCATGGGTATTATTTGAATTTTTATTTCCCGAAACGACTGTAGATGTAAAGTCTTGAGTACCCATAGGCGGTAAAAAAGCACTGATACTTTTCAGTGGCGCCCCCCACATACCGGGTACCATATATAATGCAAATGCAAAAGAAGTGATGGCCAGAAATAATCTTGGGATGCTGATATAGGGAATTTCAAAATCATTTTTGGGTAACTCATCATCGTGATGAAATTTCAATTTGCCCAACAGATAAAAACCTAATAAAATAAAGATCACTATCCAAAGGCAAAGGAAAACTTCGCGATCCATTATACGCCAGCCTTTGGCAAGGTCTGCATTGGATAAGAATTTTAATGCAAGTGCCAGCTCAAGAAATCCTAACGTAACTTTTACTGCATTGAGCCACCCCCCTGCCTTTCCGAGCATATTCATTTTGCCAGGGAAAAAGGCAAAAAATGCAAATGGAAGTGCAAGTGCTAAAGAAAAACCAAACATGCCAACGAGGGGGCCATAGTAGCTACCCCGTGCAGCGATCACTAATAAATTTCCGATGATGGGGCCTGTGCACGAAAAAGAAACTACTACTAAAGTAAGCGCCATAAAAAATATGCCAGCAAAGCTGGTCATGCCTGCTTTACTATCTGCTACATTGCCCCAAGAACTGGGCAACCCAATTTCAAAAGCTCCTAAAAATGAAATTCCAAAAATCAGGAATAACAGAAAAAATATGATGTTGGCAATCCAATTGGTAGCAAGCGCATTTAGTGCAGTAGGTCCAAAGATAACTGTGATTAAAAAGCCTAAAATTGTAAATATTAATATGATGGAGGTAGAATAATAGAAAGCATTTTTGATGCCTTCAGATTTTGTTTTACTGCGTTTGGTGAAAAAACTCACCGTAACAGGAATCATTGAATATACACATGGTGTAATAAGAGCCAGCAACCCACCGGCAAATGCTGTGGCAAATATCCACCACAACGATTTGGTAGCCACAGTACCGCCTTCTGCAATAAGAGGCGTGGATGCATCTTTTACGGTAGTATCATTATTCTTGTCAGGCAAAATATAGGTTTCAAAATCTCTTTCTTTTGATGGGTATTCGCTTCCCTGCTGAAATGCATAAATAATTTTTCCGGAAACTTTGAAGCTATCTGTAGGAAGGGCTTTGAAGTTTTGAACCCAAAAAATGGAGTCCTTTGAATAGGTAACAGTAGCGCCCAGGCTTTCGTTCTTTTCGGTAAGCAGCGAATCTTTCTGTTCAGTTTTTCCGGAAAGATGAGAGGTCAATGAAGTATCAAATTCTACTGTTGAATATAATACATCATCCGGTGTTTTCTGAAGTGCAAAAACTTTTACATCTTTTGCTATCTTACCCTTAATAAGAAAAGATACAGTACTATCATTAATACGGTGCGTTTCAAATTTAAAATTGACCGTGCTCGAGTCCTGCGAAAATGCTTGAGTAGTGCTGAAAAGTAAAACTACAATTGCCCAAAAGGCAGTTTTGTAAGGCTTGGTAAATATTTTCATCCGCGAAATTTATAATCTATTTTAATGCTACTGTGAATTTTTTTGTAGTTGGAGGAAGGCATTGCTTATCATTGCACACCATAAATTCTACAGCAACTGCAACATTTGTTTTTACATTGGCCTTGAGTTTTACTACTTGTACAAAATCAACTTTATCAGAAAATTGTTTTACATCTACGCCAAAGAGTGGTTCAAATCTCTTTTCTAATTTACCTGTTTCCTTAGGTATGCCATCACTGGTTACCAATGGGTTTTTTGTAAAGGTGATTGCAGTAGGAACTGGGCCTCCAGCAGGTGTAGTTTGAGAATAAATATGCCAGCCATCTTTAATATCGGCCGTTAAATGAATTTCATAAGTTTTATCTCCAATTTTTTTTGCAGAAGCAGTCCAATCTACCGGATTAGATACTATTTGTGCAAAAAGCAAAGAGCCACAAAACATAAAAGTGAGTGCCAGTAATATTTTTTTCATTTTCAAAATGTTTTAAAAAAAAGTGATTATTATTGATGCAAAGTAATAAAAAATGAACGGTCATAGTTTATAAACAAATCAATTCAAGTTAATAATAACCTAATTTATACCAATGGTTTTTCTTGCTATTTCAAAATGAGCGGTGGTATATATTAATAAAAAGAGGTAGCTAAATCTGCTACCCCTCATTATTAAAGTTTATTGAATGCTCTATTGCACTGGAGTTAGTTGTTTGTTTTGGGCAACCAATGCCTCCCCTATTATCTGATCTACAATCTTTACTGTTTCATCTACATATATATCACTTCCAATGCTCTTTAAAAAAGATTTTTGATCTGAAATCTTTGCAGTGTCGCTGCCTAATGCTGCCATATCTGAAGGGATACTTACTACAGGTAATGGCTTAGCCAGTTTAGAATATTCTTCTAATTTTTTTGAAAGGGTTTTAATGCTCTCCTGTTGTGCCTTATATTTTTCTATATTTAAAGGCAATGGTTGATCTTTAAACTGATCCAGTTTATTTACAATCTCTTTGATTCCTTTAAAATTTGAATTTTCACCTACGCTTATTTTAGCTGCATTTACTATAGGCGCATAACTATAACCCGGGTTCCATAAAGTATATTTCGCTCTCGGTATTGTATCAAAGGGTAAGGCATCTGCATTATCCTTTTCCCTGAATTTAGCATTTTCCATTCTGTCAGGTATAATGATGTCTGATACTACTCCCTTTTTCTGAGTAGCGCCTCCGTTGATCCGGTAATATTTTCTAAAAGTAAGTTTGATATCTCCCAGTCCTTCGGCAGGGCGACTAAATAAACTGTTCTCTGCCTGCGGATCAAGAGGAATACTTCTTTGTACGGTACCTTTTCCATAAGTGCTGCTACTGCCAATAATAATGCCTCTGTGGTAATCCTGTATTGCTGCAGCAAATATTTCTGAAGCTGAGGCGCTTAGCTCATCTACCATTACTGCTAAAGGCCCTGTATAGATTACTCCCTCAGTTCTATTTTCAAGGACATTGGCTTTTTCATCCCTACCTTTTACTTGCACTACTGGGCCATTTTTTACAAACAAGCCTAACATATCCACAACATCCGAAAGAGAGCCGCCTGGATTGCCTCGCAGATCAATTACAATACCTTGTACATCCTGCGCTTTTAATTTTTTTACTTCTTCAGCCATATCAGTAGCAGACCTTCTGCCATTAGGGTCATTGAAGTCAGCATAAAATTCTGGCAATCTGATATAGCCTACTTTGTGCGTCCCGGTTATGATTGCACTTTTTGCATAAGTATCTTCAAGAGTTATTTTATCGCGCAATAGCGAAACAACCTTAATAGAGCCATCTACCTTTTTAATGGTTAGCCTTACTTCAGAGCCCTGCTTTTCGCCTCTTATTAATTTTACTGCGTCTTCAAGCGCCCATCCTGTAATATCTACTGGCACTGCATTCCCCTGCCCTATTTTTATGATTTCATCTTCAGGTTTTATTTCTCCTGATTTCCATGCAGGCATACCTGTAATAAGGCTGGCTACTTTTATTTTTCCATCCACTGGTTTCAACTGTGCGCCAATTCCATAAAAAGTACCACTAAGTTGCTCATCAAATGATCGCTTATCTACAGGTGCAAAATAGGTAGTGTGTGGATCCATTATGCCTGTGATGGAATTTGCAAAAGTGCTGAACAGGCCATCAGTGGTATTGTGATTTTTAAAAGATTTTAAAAAGCGTTGTAATTGCTTTGTTACTGTTGTTACAGCACTTTGAAGCAACACAGAATCCGGCTTGTAAGCAGAATCTTTATCCCTTTTCTGACGCGCCTCCTGTAAGTCCACATATTGTGCCAGCACCAGCGATTTTAATCTTTTGCGTGAATATTCTTGCATTTCGGCTTCTGTAGTTGGGTATTCTCTCTTATCGGGGTCAGTTATAAGGGCTTCATTTTTATTAAATTCAAAGGGCATTTTCATCAGCTTGTCGTATAAAACTTCCTGTTCATCTACTCTTTGCCTGAATACATTGATTACGGCAAAGAAAGACTCGAGTGGAGCGCCATGAATTTCATCATCAATTCTATTTTGATATTTATCGAATAGGGTAATGTCCTTTTTGTAAAATATAGATTTATCAGGATCGAGTGCTTCTATAAATTTTTTCATAGCTTCTCTGCTGAACTTATCATCAATTTTTTTGGGGCTATAATGGCCTTGCTCCAAAACAATTCCTATATTTTTTAAAATACGCTCATATTTCCCTTTGGGGTCATCATTGCTCTTGTCGCTACGCCCCATTACCCCATATCCTACAAAAAGGCCACAAAGAATTAAAATAATTAATACCGGAAGAAATCTTTTGCTCATAATAAAATTGATTAGTGAATTCATTAAGTAAAATTAGAAGAAATTGAATTTTTACTAAAAGTAGGTTTTTGAATTAACAAAGGTTTGGTAAAATATATAAACGGGCTAAATTCATCTAAATTATAATACCCTGGATTATTTTTAAATAACTCAAATGATTTAAAAACCAAAGCCACCGCGAGGGTGGCTATTTTGGGGTGGATGATGGGGCTCGAACCCACGACCCTCAGAATCACAATCTGATGCTCTAACCAACTGAGCTACAACCACCAATTAAGGGAGGCAAAAATATATAAAAATTCCAAACTGAAAACTATTATTTAAAGGCGGTGTACACATTCATTCTCAAACCTTTAAAAAATATTGATAATTTCTAACCGCTTGCTAATATTAAAATACCATTCATACACTTTTAAAAAAAACTTATAAATAATAGAAATGAGATTTGCGAAAATTTTAAAAGAATGATCAAAACGATTACGCGTCAGATATCAGGTGTATTTATCCTTTGCAGTTTGTCCATTTTTGCAATGGCTCAAATGCCCAATTCAGCAGCAAGGATGAGCGGGCAAAGTATGAATGTAGGGCATATTTATGGAAAAATAGTGGACAACAACAATAAGCCCATTGAGGCCGCTTCTATACAGCTTACCCAATCTAAAATGGATACAGCTACAAAACATAAAAGAGATTTTGTAATTGCCGCCATGCTAACAGATAAGAAAGGTGAGTTTAGTATAGATAAGTTACCTGTTTTTGGTAGTTATCAGTTATTAGTGAGTGCCATCGGATTTGCACCATTCGAACAAAAGGTGAGTTTCAATTTAAAGATGAATGGTGGTGATATGAGCCAAATGATGAATGCCGTAGATAAGGATTTAGGGAATTTAAAATTAAAGGAAGATGCTAAGCAGTTAGAAGGTGTAGTAGTAACAGCCAGCAAGGGGATGTTGCAAATGAATATAGACCGCAAGGTGTTTAATGTAGATAAGAGCCTTACAAGTGTAGGTGGTACTGCCGTAGACGTTATGAAAAACGTGCCTTCAGTAAATGTGGATATTGATGGAAACGTAACGCTTAGAAATGCTACCCCTCAAATATTTATTGATGGCCGCCCGACTACCCTTACGCTCGATCAGATTCCGGCTGATGAAATAGAAAGTGTTGAGATCATTACCAATCCATCTGCCAAGTTTGATGCATCAGGAGGTGGTTCGGGTATATTAAATATTGTATTAAAGAAAAATAGGAAAGCCGGGTACAATGGGAATTTAAGAGCTAATACTGATACACGTGGTGGCGTAGGTGGCGGAGCTGATATAAATATTAAACAAGGCAAGATTAACTTTTTTGCCAACACTATGTTTAATCAAAGAAAATCTAAGAGCAGTTCTTATACATACCGGGTAGATCAAATAGACAATTTAAAAGCGGTGCTTACTCAAAAAAGTAATCCTGATAATGGTGGCCATTTTGCTTTTTTAAGAGGTGGCTTCGATTACCTGGCCGATAACAGGAATACCTTCACCTTATCTGGTGTAATCGTTGGAGGAAGATTTACAAATACAGACCTTCCCCTTATTACAAGAGATAGCACTATCGGATCTTATGTTTCTTCAGAATTAGGTAATAGTAGCACCAACAGTAAGTTTGGCTTTGATAACTATGGCGGCACCTTTAGTTACAAACATAATTTTGCAAAAGCAGGGAAAGAAATAACGGCAGATGCTAATTACAATTCAAGTAAAAACAGTAATAACCAATTGGTAGCTACTCAATATTTTGATTTGAATAATGTGCCTAAAACACCCCTGCTGCAACAAAGAAGCGAAGGAACCGGTAATACAAAATATGTAACTGTTCAAACGGACTATACGGATCCCATTACCGATAAAATGAAGCTGGAAGCAGGATTGAGAGCCGCTGTTAGAAATTATAACAGTGAAAATCTCAATTTTATTTTTGATAATAATTCCGGCAAGTTTGTTTCGCTTACTGCACTGAACAGCAAGTATAAATTCAATGATCAGGTATATGCAGGCTATGTTACTTTCTCACAGAAAATAAATAAGTTTACTTATCAATTGGGTGGCCGTATAGAAAGTTCGCAATACACAGGTACTTTGATTGATTCAAATCAGCAATTTAAAAATTCATTTCCTTTCAGCTTTTTTCCAAGTGTATTCCTAACTCAGAAAATAAATGATAAGCAAGACCTGCAATTGAATTATTCAAGGAAAATAAACAGGCCTAATTTCTTTCAGTTGATACCTTATTATGATTTTTCTGATTCATTAAACATAAGCAGGGGCAATCCATCTTTGTTGCCAGAATTTACTAACCTGATGGAACTTTCTTACCAGGTGAATTTTAAAAATGGAAATAATATTATTTCAACACTTTATTATAGAAATACCAATGACCTGATAACGCGGTACCAATACAGAGATATTAATCCAAATAAAAATTTAAGTGATTCGATATTTATTTCATCTTACGAAAATGCTAATAGCTCCAACGCTTATGGCTTGGAAATTACAGCTCTGAATAAGATAGCAAAATGGTGGAATCTTACTACCAACGTAAATGTGTATAATAGTAAAATAAATGGCAGCAATTTGCAGAATAGCGTTAACTCTCAGCAAGTGAGCTGGTTTGGTAAGATTAATAACAATTTCACTTTGCCCAAAAACTTTTCTGTGCAGCTTACAGGCGATTATACCAGCAAAACTATTTTACCTCCGGGCCGTGGCGGTGGTGGCGGTGGCAGAATGTTTGGTGGAGGAAATCTTTCTACAGCCAATGGATATACCGATCCACTATATGGAATAGACCTTGCCATCAAAAAGGATTTCTTAAAAGACAAGTCTGCTTCAGTTTCCATTAGTATGAATGATATTTTGCGTACCAGAGTTTATAAGGTACACTCACGTTCTGATTACAGCAATACCATATTTAGTTATCAGGATAATGAAAGGCTGAGAGACCCACAGGTGGTGCGCCTAAACCTAAGTTGGCGCTTTGGTAAATTTGATGTGTCTTTATTTAAGAGAAAAAATTTGAAAGCAGAGCAAGAAACCATGCAGAATGGTATGCAAGGCGTACAGCAGTAATGCAGTTTTGAGCGCCTCTGCACTTTGAAAAAATATAATTTAATAAGGGAGATCTCATGAAGGTGGGATCTTTTTTTATAAAGTTATGATACAAAAAATTTTAAATTCATTTACCTAATACAAAAAATTACAACACCTCAATCTTTTCTGTAATATCCAGCTAACAGGCTTACCACATGCAGAAGTTGAAGCAATTTTAATTTTCAGTAAGGTTAAGATTAATCCTGAATGCAATTCAATGCAAATGGATTTTTTTCAAATCTATAATGGCATTTAAAAGTATATTTGCGCCCACAAAAAAAGTAAATTATGCCATTAAGAGCCGGAATAGTAGGATTGCCCAACGTAGGAAAATCAACTTTATTTAATGCCGTAAGCAATAGTGCCAAGGCACAGGCAAGCAATTATCGTTTTTGCACTATAGAACCTAATGTGGGATTAGTAAATGTACCGGATAAAAGATTAGATCAGCTTGCAGAATTGGTAAAACCTGAGAGAATAGTGCCCACCCAAATAGAAATAGTAGATATAGCCGGTCTGGTACGGGGTGCCAGTAAAGGCGAAGGCCTTGGTAATAAATTTCTTGCAAATATCCGCGAGGTGGATGCTATCATTCATGTAGTTCGTTGTTTTGAAGATGAAAATATATTACGAGATGAAGGAGCTATAAACCCGATTGGTGATAAAGAAATAATAGAGACGGAACTACAGTTAAAGGATTTAGAAGGTATAGAGAAAAAAATATCTCGGTTAGAAAAAATGCTAAAAACGGGAGATGCTAAAACCAAAGCAGAATATGCCATCTTAGTAAAATGTAAAGAGCATTTAGATCAAGGAAAAAATATCCGTTCCCTCGATCTATCCAAAGAGGATAAAGAAATTATTGCTGACAATTTTTTTCTTACGGATAAACCTGTGCTGTATGTGGCCAACGTGGATGAAGCCTCTATGCATAGTGGCAATAAATTTTCAGAAACACTAATTAAAGTAGCCAAAGCAGAAGGCAATGAAGTGATTGTAATGACTAATGCCATTGAGGCACAGATTGCTGAGTTTGAAAACCCGGATGACAAACAAATGTTTATGGAGGAGTACAAAATGGAAGAGCCTGCATTAGACCGGCTCATTCACTCAGCCTACAATCTACTTGACCTCTCCACCTACTTTACTGCCGGCGTACAGGAAGTGCGGGCATGGACGATACATAAGGGCTGGAAGGCGCCTCAGGCCGCAGGAGTAATTCATACCGATTTTGAAAAAGGGTTTATCAAAGCAGAAGTTATTTCGTTTGAAGATTTTATAAAATATAAATCGGAAGCGGCATGTAGGGAAAACGGGCGATTGAGAATAGAGGGAAAGGAATATTTAGTGAAGGATGGCGATGTAATGCATTTCAGGTTTAATGTGTAGGAAGCGAATAAATTGCTTAGATTATTTTCAACTGATATAAAGCCCTGCGCCAGTGGTGGGGAAAGCAAAACATTACAATAGCTATAAATGAAACAGCCAATTCACCCGAAAGCGAATTGGCTGTTCTAAAAATCATTTTAAAATTATTCTGATTTCCAGGTATTATTAGTATAGTCCACATCCGGAAAAACCTGATCTGGATCAATAGTTACAGTCTTTAATTTTTCGGTGGTGGGCAGTTTTATTATCCACTTATTACCATTTTGCCATACTTCTACAGGCACTTTTATCATATCTTTCTTATCGCTTACCGTTTCGTACTGTACATATATAGGCATGGCCATCTTATCTAAATTGGTAACAGTAACCAATGCGCCTTTTGATGCATCGTCATTTACATAATTTACTGCCGTAAGCGCCTGATCCAATTTATAATTTTTTATAAACATACTTTTCCAAAACCAGCCCAAGTCTTCCCCTGCTGCGTTTTCCATTGTCCGGAAGAAATCCCATGGTGTCGGATGCTTATAGGCCCATCTTTTTATGTATTCGCGAAATGCATAATCAAACCTGTCATGCCCCAGTATTTCATCCCTTAAAAGATCCAGTGCGTAGCCGGGTTTTCTATACAATGCAGTACCTATGTTGGCTTCTTTTAATGCATCAGGGGTGGACATTACTGTTTCTGAATTATCGCCAAACATATACTTATACATCGGGGTCATATTGCTACTACGTTTCTGTTCATACTCACCGTTATTAAAAGCCGCTGTAGATATTCCATTAATGAAGGTATTAAACCCTTCATCCATCCAGCCATATTTACGTTCATTACTGCCTACAATCATGGGGAACCAGGTATGTCCAAACTCGTGATCAGTAACGCCCCACAGGCTACCACCCTTTGCTGTGTAACGGCAAAAAACAATAGCAGGATATTCCATGCCGCCAACATTGCTCGCTACATTTACTGCAGAATTGTAGGGATACTCAAACCATTGTTTAGAATAATGTTCCAAACAAGCCTTTACATATTCGGTAGATCGCTCCCAACCATTATTGCCATTAGACTCTACAGGGTAAGCACTCATGGCTATACCTTTGCGGCCAGAGGGAAAATTTATTCTAGCTCCATCCAAAATAAATGCTTTAGAAGCAGCCCAAGATACATCTCGCGCATTGTTTAATTTGAAATGCCAAGTGAGATTTCCGGTACGGCTCGTAGGAGCAGCCACCTCTTGTGCAGACCTGATTACAACTGTGGAGTTACTGTTTTTTGCTTCGTCATATTTTTTTAATTCGGATGCAGTAAATACCTGTTGAGGATTTTGTAGATCACCAGAACCGACAACCATAAGATTGGCTGGTGCTGTTATTTGGAAATCATAATCGCCATAATCTAAATAGAACTCCCCTGCACCAAGATAAGGAAGCGTATTCCAGCCTTCAATATCATCAAATACACACATCCGCGGATACCATTGTGCTATTGCATAAATCTTTCCATTTTTTGTAGATTGAATACCGGTGCGGTCGCTTCCGTATTGAGGAATAAAATAGGAGTAGTCAATTTTAAATTTTATGGTACCACCATTGGCCGCCAAAGGAGTTGGTAAGCGTAATTGCATTCTAGTATCTGTAATCACCTTATCTGCATCAGAAATAGATTCTTTCCCCTTATTGGTTGAAATAATCTTTACAGATTTTAAATTATACCCGCCTTCAAAAGCAGAATTGGCATTGGTATATCGGCTTCTTGCGGTAGCCGGTGCTTTACTTTGGCCGCGAGAGTCAAGCCTGTACAGGTTTTCATCGAGATATAACCAAACAAAGTCCATAGGCTTAGTACTATTATTTTTGTAGGTAACCGTTACGCTGCCATTTACAGCGTCCTTTGCCGTATCAAGAGATGCAACTATAGTATAGCTTGCTTTGTTGGTCCAATATTTTTCGCCCGGTTGTCCATCAGCTGTGCGATATTGATTTACAGAGGAGGGGTAAAAGTTGGGAGTAAACAAATCATGATGATCGTATTTTGATGCATCTTGTGCTAATAATACATTACTGATAATAATAAAAAAACACAAAGACAGAAATTTGTTCATAATAATTTTTTTTGGGGAAGTTATCCTATTTGAAAATAAATACTATTGGTTTTATACAAGCTTCATTTTTTAAATGATAGATGGCAATCCGCCAACATTTAAAATTCTTTATACCAGGTAACACCTGCTGCCCCTTGAAAACCAGCCATTGGCAGGGATAGTTTTTTTATAGTTACTTCAATATTTTTTATATCAGGGAAGGCAATGCAGGCACTATGTCCAATCCTCATAGCCACCGTTTCCAGTAAAAGTGTAGGGATATTCATTTCGTTCTGTATCAAATTATAAAGTGATGAATAATCGAGGGTATCATCAATGTGTGTAATGATGGATTCTTTTTCATGAAACCCTATTTTGCAATTAACTTCAAATTGGTTGCCTAAGACTTTCTCTTCATCATGAATTCCGTGAAAGGCGTGAAACAATAGTTTATCTAAATGAATATAAATCATTGCAGCGTTTAGAAATTTGCAGGTATTTTATTACTTCTTTAAAAAGGCAAAAAATATTTCTGGTGATATAGAAAAGGGTTTAGCAATATAAGTTCAATTTAATTTTGTTTTCCATATTCTAAATAAGTAAAAGAACCATCTGTAATGGAATTACAATAAAGATTTATGGCAATGAAAAATGATCAGATGGTACAGGATGCTCTAAAGCACTAATATATCTTTCAGCATCCAGCGCTGCCATACAACCCGTACCAGCGGCGGTTACTGCCTGCCTGTAAATTTTATCCTGCAGATCGCCACACGCAAATACACCTCCAATATTGGTACGTGTAGATCCTGGTTGCGTAATGATATATCCGGCATCATCCATATCCAACCATCCTTTAAATATTTCAGAATTAGGCTGGTGCCCTATTGCAACAAAATAGGCACTCACAGGAATTGTGGTTGTTTCATTAGATTTATTATTAATAATTCTTACCGCCTCAGTTTTTTCTTCGCCCAATATTTCTTCTACTTCTGAGCTCCAATAAACCTGTATATTTTTAGTATTCAATACACGCTGTTGCATTATTTTGCTGGCGCGCATTTCATCGCGGCGCACTATCATGTGCACCTTACTGCAAATTTTACTAAGATAAAGCGCTTCCTCAGCAGCAGTATCACCTGCGCCTACAATGCAAACTTCCTTCTCCTTGAAAAAGAAGCCATCACACACTGCGCAGGCACTTACTCCATGTCCGTTCAATCTTACTTCACTATCAAGGCCCAGCCACTTAGCACTTGCACCTGTAGCAAGTATTACAGCTTCAGCACTGATCCACTTTTCTTCATCTATATGTACCTTTAGCGGACACTCGCTAAAATCTACACTGGTAGCCGTTCCATATCTAAGGTCTGCCCCCATACGGGTGGCTTGTTTCTCAAAATCTACCATCATATCTGGCCCTTGCACACCGTCTGCATAGCCAGGATAGTTTTCTACTTCTGTAGTAATCGTCAATTGTCCGCCGGGCTGAAAGCCCTGATAAAGTACAGGTTTTAGATTAGCACGCGCAGCGTAAATGGCTGCTGTATATCCAGCAGGCCCCGACCCTATTATAAGGCATTGTACATGTTCAATTTTTTCTTCCATATTTTTTTTTATGGTTGTAAAAATAACATTTTTACCAAATGAATAAGGGTTAATACACTTGTTAATCTTTTAAAATTAAATTATACTTTGGCTTCAACTTTCTGAACCCGCTTTTTGTAGGTTTTAAAATAGGCATGTACATTTGTCTGCGAGCGGCCTACGTAGCCGCACACCCTGATTCAACTTTAACGTCATTAGGGCTGTTTTAGGTTAAGGACTTTCCTGCTTATTGATCCTTGCTGTTCTATTTTATCTTCTGCTCTATTACCACAATTTAATTTGCAATTTATTTACCATAGTTTGGCGATAAGTAGCTGCTGCACTTATAGGCCACTACTCTATTTGCCTGCACTTTTATTTAGGAAAGCATATTTACACTTTTCTAAAAAGTGTATCCATTAAAGCAACGGGAATAAAAAAAAATATTGGGGCTCATTAATATTTGTTTAGATTTTTTACACAGATCAATTAATCTCTATCTTTGCCACCTAAAATAAAACAATTAAAAATGAAAAAGCTAATCCTTTCATTATCAATAATCGTAGGCCTCAGTTCTGTTGGTAATGCACAAAAATTAGGAAAGTCAAAAATAAGTGTGGGTGCCGAATTGGGATACGCCATAAACAATCCGTTATCTGCTATTGCGGGTAATAAAGGCTGGGGCCTTGGTGCAGGTGGAAGTTTTCAGGTAGATCATTTCTTTAAAGAAAATATAAGTGGAAATTTTTATGCAGGTATCATCGCCTATGGCGGGCGTGCCTCTGGGCCCAGTACCAAGAATAAAGGCTATACCACCATACCCATTCGTGTAGGATTAAGCGCTTATGCAATTAATCGCATCCATGGTGGCCTTCAGGTAGGTGTAGGACTCAATAGTTACAATGGTGCAAGCTCAACATCTTTTGCATATTCGCCACAGGTAGGATATAATTTTAGCCGCAATGAGAGGCCGTTAGACCTAACTTTAAAATATGATGGCTACGCAGGCCATGGCGGCTTTGGTGCATTAGGTTTAAGGCTTTCCTTATTCCTTTAATTTTAAAAGATTATTGAAAATTAAATCCATAAAAATGAAATTGATCAAAATCGCAGTAACTGTATTTGTAGTATTATTTTTTATTTCTTGCAATGAGCACTATATGGATAGGACTGATGTAGTAAAAGGCACACCAAGCCATGCAGATACTGTATTGCCCGCTTCTCACAATCCGGCTGCTCATCATGAGGTAGCATTGGACAAATTGCCAAGAGTATTCTGGAGATAGGATAAAGCTTTGAAATAGTAGCTTATTTTTTTATCATCTTGAGTTAAAAAACTCCCTTTGTCATAGTGTTTTGTTTTTTCCTATGAAAGCCAAAAAATAAATTCTTGTTTGCGGCGAAGGAGGCCGGACTTAGCAAAATAAAATCCTGCTTTGTCGCAGGAAGCACACAGATAAGTTTAGAAAAATAAAGCTGTACCTACCTCACCATACTCAGGTAAATACATGGCTACGAAGGTCAAGATTTAATAGAAATAACTGTGTGCTATTAAAGGCAATAACAATACAATCTAGATAATTTTTACAAAAAAAAAACCGCCCCAAAAGAGACGGTTTATAAATTTTAGCAAAGAGTTATTATCCCAAATAGGCTTTTAAAGCGCTACTGTATCTTGCTTTTTGCAAGCGCTTAATCGCTCTTTCTTTTATCTGGCGAATGCGTTCCTTTGTCAAATCATATTTTTGTCCGATTTGTTCAATGGTTACCCCATTTTCGCCATCAAGTCCAAAATAAGCATTCACAATTTCTGCTTCGCGGGGGCTGAGTGATTTCAATACACGGCGGATTTCATTTTTCAATGAATCGTGCATTACATCCTCATCCGTTTCACCAGCTCCTTTTAAAAGGTCGCCCATGGCTACATCTTCTGCCTCATGCACCGGCGCATCTAAAGAGGTATGCCGGGTATTGCTTTGAAAAATGTTGTTAATTTCTGTTTCACTCATTTCGAGTATTTCAGAAAGCTCTTCGGTAGAGGGTTCTCTTTCATGCTCTTGCTCAAAAGCCATATAGGCTTTATTTGCTTTGTTGTAAGTGCCAATTTTATTTTGTGGCAAGCGGACTAATCTGCCCTGCTCTGCCAATGCCTGTAGTATAGATTGGCGAATCCACCACACAGCATAAGAAATAAATTTGAAACCTTTGGTTTCATCAAAGCGTTGTGCCGCTTTTATCAATCCGAGGTTGCCCTCGTTAATAAGATCACTGAGCGATAACCCCTGGTGTTGGTACTGCTTTGCTACAGAAACTACGAAACGTAGGTTGGCTGTGGTGAGGCGCTCTAAGGCCCTCTGGTCGCCCATTTTAATTTTCTGTGCTAAAATAGTCTCCTCTTCCGGAGTGATCATTCCAATTTTCGAGATTTCCTGCAGATATTTTTCTACCGCCTGAGAATCCCTATTGGTGATCTGGGTAGCAATTTTAAGTTGCCTCATTTTTGTTTATAATTAATAGTTATTATACAATCCTATAGAGTAAAAGTGCTGGGGAATTGTTACAAAAGAGTTGCTAAAAACAATATTCTTTCAAAACATTTGCAAATTTACAACGCAATGTTGGCATTTCATAGCTTTTGAGCCATTTTTATGATTGGCGTTTAATATTTTATGATAAACGGTGGTTAAATTAATTACTTTGCAAATAATTATGTGGGGCAATTTAAAATTGTAACCTATTTGTTCTTCCCATTAAATATTGATAAATCCATGATTGATTTTAGATCGGATACATTTACCAAACCCGGTCCAGCCATGCTGGATGCCATATTTAAAGCTCCTGTAGGTGATGATGTTTTTTCTGAGGACCCTTCGGTAAATCATTTACAGGTAATGGCAGCAGATATGTTTAAAATGGAAGCTGCACTGTTTTGCCCAAGTGGTACCATGACCAACCAAATTGCTATAAAAGTACATACACAACCGGGCGAGGAAGTAATATGCGATAGGATGAGTCATGTATATATCTATGAAGGCGGGGGAATCGCTTTTAATTCAGGATGTCAGGTAAAAAGTATCCAAGGCGACCGGGGAAGAATCAATGCAGCTCAAGTATTAGAATCAATTAATCCGACTGACATTCATAAACCGGTGAGCAGCTTGGTAAGCCTGGAAAATACCGCCAACCGCGGAGGTGGAAGTATTTATAATTGGATGGACATTTTAGCCATAAAGGAGGTTTGCACTCAGAATAACCTAAAACTTCACTTAGATGGTGCCAGATTGTTTAATGCAATTGTGGCAAGAGAACAATTGCCAGAAGATTATGGAAAAATATTTGACAGTATTTCTCTATGCCTTAGCAAAGGCTTGGGTGCGCCAGTTGGCAGTGTATTATTAGGTGGCAAGGAATTTATAGAAAAAGCCCGTAGGGTAAGAAAAGTATTTGGCGGCGGCATGAGGCAAGCCGGGTTTATGGCAGCCGCCGGGATTTATGCCTTGCAAAATAATGTAAATCGCTTGGTAAAGGACCATCAGCATGCCGTGCAAATAGGCGA
>JAFDXH010000120.1 GCA_018268075.1 Bacteroidota bacterium
ACTCAGATGGGGCTTTGAATGATGCTATTTTATCAATCAAACGTTTGTTCCGACAGGGCTTTGTTGGCAATTATTATTTTCAAATAATAAAAACCGTTGATCACTTGTGCAAAAACGGCATGCTACTTTAGCCTCAGAGAGGCGGCATTTTGGTAAAAAATTAGATAGATGAAATGAGTCCCTTCGGGACGGCACATATAATTGATTGCGTAAAATGATGGTTCTGAAAAACATCACCTTGGCAATATCTACCAATCTTTCTATCCTATGGGGCTTTGTTTGCAAATTCTATCAAGCTGTTGCCCAGATGGGGCTTTAAATGATACTATTCATTCTTCAGAAATGCAACATCCCAATCTGCACATTAAAATCTCAATCTTACAAAAGCTTCCATTGCTGCATAACGAGTGAGGCCCAAGCGTGCATAAAGGTCAGCAGTGTTTGCATTTCTTTCTTCTGCTCTTTGCCAAAACTCACGTTCATCACTTCCTTGAAAGGGTACACTATCTTTCTGCGACTGATGTATAAATATGCCATGCCTTTTTTTTCTTACCTGCCCCGGGCTCATGGGTACTGCCATTTCTATTTCTTCTATATCCCATTCTTCCCATGCACCTTTGTATAGCCATATATAACAGTTCTGCAGCCACTCATTGTCTGGTTCGTTTTTTATTTTTTCTATAGCTGCAAGTATTATGTCGAGGCATACCTTGTGTGTGCCATGTGGATCGGCAAGGTCGCCGGCACAAAATATCTGTTCGGGTTTTATTTCTCGTATCAGCTTGGCTGTTAGTGCTACATCTTCCGGCCCCATGGGTTTTTTTTCTATCGTTCCCGTTTCATAAAAGGGCAAGTTCATAAAGTGTATTTGATTATCTTGCAGCCCTACATACTTGCAGGTGGCGCGTGCTTCGCATCGCCGTATAAGGCCTTTTATGGCTCGTATTTCGCTATTATCTGTTTCAGAGCTTTTTTTGGCTTTTAGAAATGCTGTGGCATCTTCCAAAATTGCCTTAGTAGCATTATTTTCTATATTAAATATTTTTTCAAAACCTGCAGCAAAATCTAAGTTGCGGGTTACGAATTCATCGGTCACCGCTATATTGCCACTGGTTTGATAGGCCACATGTACCTGATGCCCTTGATCGTGGAGGCGCATAAATGTACCACCCATACTTATAATATCATCATCTGGATGGGGCGAAAAAAGTAATACTTTTTTCGGAAACGGTACGCTGCGCTCAGGGTGTGTGGGCAGGGTAGAACCGGGTTTGCCTCCGGGCCATCCTGTTATGCTGTCGCGAAGCATATAATACACTTCAAGATTTATTTCATAAGCATCGCCTTTTTCTACCAGTAGGTCACTAAGGCCATATTCATTATAGTCGTGGTTGGTAAGGCTTAGTACAGGCTTATTGTAATACAGTGCCATACTGATTACCGCATTTTTTATTATGTGTGGCGTCCATTCGCATTCGCCTGTAAGCCATGGCGACTTAAAGCGGGTAAGCTCAGATGCTGCAAACTCATCTACTACAAAAGTGCAATGGTCATGATGCTGGAGCAAGGAAGCAGGAATTTCTTCTGTAGGATTTTCTTCTACTGATTTTTTTACTACGGGCGCTTTGGTTTTGCCCCAGGCCATCAAAATAATTTCTTTGGATTTAAGAATAGTGCTAATGCCCATTGTAATGGCCATGCGGGGCACTTCAGATATATTCCCAAACTCATGCGAATTGGCGATGCGGGTACTATTATCAAGCGATACAAGCCTGGTTTTAGAATACACTGGTGAGCCGGGTTCATTAAAGCCAATGTGCCCGTTTACGCCAATACCTAATATTTGTAAATCTATTCCACCGGCATCTTCTATCTTTTTTTCATAGGCTATGCTATGTTCTTTTATGCGGGCTTTGTCTATCATGCCATCTGGCAAAAAATAATTGTCTTTATCAATATCGGTATGCTCAAAAAGATTTTTGCGCATAAAATAATGGTAGCTGTTCAAGGCATCAGCTTCCATGGGGTAATATTGATCCAGATTAAAGGTTATTACATTCTTAAAACTCAATCCTTCCTGCTGGTGCATGCGAACCAACTCTGCATAAAGTGATTTGGGGGTAGAGCCTGTGGCCAGCCCAATAATTGCCATCTTGCCTTCTTTACTTTTTCTTCTGATCAGTTCTGCAATTACTCCTGCTACATATTTAGATCCGTCCACTGCTGTAGGAAATATTTTTACAGGAATTTTTTCAAGAGAATCGGTAAGATCAATTTCGTATGCCATTTGTTATACTGTTATATTTTTTTATAAGTAGAGCCCAAATTTACAATGCCTTTATTAATTTTTTTTAGAATTAGTGGATTTATTCTGCGGCAACCTTTTTTTGTACTTTCATACGTTCAATCAATGACGTTAAGAGTATTGGATTAATTGCCTCTTTTTATTTAATATGCCAAAAAATAAAGGCGTAGAATACGCCTTTACAATAAATGATACCTATTTACAGTTGGCAAACCGCTACTTAGTTGTGTCGGCTGCATTGCTCATCACGCCGGGAGCAATATTGTGCTCTTTGATAGCTCTCTTCTCACAAATTTTACATAATTCTGAAATACCTTTTTTATCCCATACCTGTTTTACTGTTCCCTGTGAAAGATCTGCATGGCCTTTTATTGTATAACAGTCTTCGTATAGATGATATTTTCTACCTTCAGGTGCCCAATACACAAGGTCATTGCCCATATTGATAAGCTTAACAGAATCTGTTTGAGCATTGATTTCTTTACTGTATTTTTCAATGGAGGGCGGGTTAAAGTCAATACCTGTAATTCCTGCTATCAACAAGGCTACTACCCCAATAGCACCTGCAATGCCTTTGGTTTTGCCATCAAGATTTTTATTGGTAAAAATAAAAATGACCAGAGGTAAAAAGGAAAGCACCCCCATGATAGCACCCAGTTGGCTTTGTACAAAAAATTTTGCCTTGTCTTTGTCTGATGCGGGATCCAGGCGATTTGCTTTTTTCCAAAGTAAGGAACCGGTAATAGATAAAGCTAATATTATTACAATAGCTACAATTAACCATGTGAGCATTTCATTATGCAATAATTTTAGGATTGCATAGACCTCTCCGGCTATTGCAAGTATCCAGGCTAAGAAGGCAAATAAGCGAAGTTGTTTAGCTGTGCCTTTACTTTCTTCACTTGCTTCAAAAACTTTTGGTTCTGTCATAATTTTTATATTTTAGAATTGTAATATAAATGTAGAGGATTTTATTTTACAACCAAGTGACAGTAGTACGTTTTTTTTTTGAGGGCCGAGTGGGAGAATGTGATTTAGATATGATTAAGGATAGATTTTTGGGTGGTTTACATTTGCACAAAATAGAGATATATGTCACAAAAAGAATTGACTATTCCATGCTAATAAATTATTTTACAATATGAAAAAAATACCAATATTTCTTATTTTGTGCGTGATGTGGCTTTATGTATCTGCACATACTTTCACTGCAAAGGAATTAATATCAATCTACCAATCACCACTTAAAAAAGCAACATCTGAACTATTGAAGAAGGGCAACCAGATAGACAAATTTCATGCAACCCTACAAACAATTTATCAATGCAACTTTAGAGTGTCATATACGAGGGAAAGGCAATTGGAAATTTATACTTCAAAAATTATGACAAAGAAAAAAGCAGTACTCCAAAAATATCTTAATTTTTATACAGACTATTGGAACGATTGGCTGACTTTTAAGGCGGAGTTAGAAATAAGCGATTTAGAATTCAATTCCGAAGATTCAAATAAAAGTGAACAACGATTATCTTATGACCATAAAAATATCAAGATAACCATGTTAAATCAGCAATATGAAAGTGGCACAGAGGACACTTATAGGAGAATGATCTGGACACCAGAGAAGTTGTCTGATAATCTACAATTATAAATTATTGCTTTCGATTAAAATACGAATCAGCATCTTCGCAATTTATTATTAATTTTCAAAAATGGATATTCATAATGCACAGGGGTTAAGAAATTTTAAGAATTATGTAGCCCTCAAGTTTCAACTTTATAATAGTTTATTTACATCTTTACCTTTTCAAAGGATTGAAAAAACCGGTATGCTCTTATCCTTGTTTTTTAATCTTTGCGAAGAAGGGTATCATAAAAATTTAAGCCCTTCAGAAATTATCGAAGATTTTTTTTCAAAGCAAGACTCTTTTAAATCACCGTCTGAAAGGGCGGATATTCTTTTTCAGTTTATCCAGTTTATTGAGCGTCAGGTGGTATTGTTTGATGCCCTTGAAGATGCTGCATTCAACAAAGTGCATGATATGGGAGGCACAGGTACATTAAAGCAATTGGAAATGGAGGTAATTCAGCAAAAAAAGGAAGCCGCGCTTACAAAAAAGCTGGAGGACTTTTCGGTAGAGCTGGTTTTGACAGCACATCCCACTCAATTTTATCCGGGTAATGTATTAGGAATTATTAATGATCTTTCTAAATCGCTTGCAGAAAACAATACTGCTCAAATCAATATTTATTTGCAACAATTAGGGAAAACTCCTTTTTTTAAAAAAGAGAAACCTACTCCCTTTGATGAAGCTACCAGCCTTGTCTGGTATCTTGAAAACGTTTTTTTTGCTGCCGCCGGAAGAAGTATCAGCTTTTTAAAAAGCCAATTTCCGGGTGCGGTTCAAGATAAAAACCCTGTAATTAAAATGGGCTTCTGGCCAGGAGGCGATAGAGATGGAAACCCTTATGTAAATACAGAAATTACTTTAAAGGTGGCTGCAGCTTTAAGGGGCAGTATTATCAAATGCTACTACCTTGAAGTGCGCAAACTACGGCGCAGGCTCACTTTTAAAGGCGTAGAACCCTTGGTGATTGATCTTGAAAGACAATTGTATAATAATATTTTTATTCCCGGTATTCGCACAGATATTACCAAGGAGGGCATTTTGCAGATACTTTATAATGTACGGGATATTTTAGTGAGCCAGCACAATGGATTGTTTGTCTATCTGGTGGACAATCTTATAAACAAGGTACACATTTTTGGACTCCATTTTGCCTCCCTTGATATCCGGCAGGATAGTTCAATACATCAAATGGTAATTGCAGCACTGGTAAATTCAGGAAATGTATTACCCAAAAATTATTTAAACCTAAGTGCTGATGAGAAGATTGCATTTATCAATAAAAACGAAGATGTATTAAAGCAGGAAGTATATACCAATGCAGTAATAGATGATACACTAAATAGTATAAGGGCCATTCAGGAAATTCAATCTTTTAATGGCGAGCCTGGCTGTAACCGATACATCATAAGTCATTGCGAAAGCGCTTTAGATATTTTGGAAGTTTATGCATTGTTTATTTTGTGTGGTTGGAAGCGAAATGCTCTCAAAGTGGATATAGTTCCATTGATAGAAACTATTGACGACCTTCAGAATGCCGGAAATATTTTGAAAACCCTTTATCAGAATTCAGAATATCGGGCGCATTTACAACAGCGAAATAATATTCAAACTGTAATGTTAGGATTTTCTGACGGGTCAAAGGATGGCGGATATTTAATGGGCAATTGGTCAATTTATAAGGCAAAAGAAATATTAACTTCGGTATCAAAGGAGTATGGAATAGACGTGATATTTTTTGACGGTAGAGGCGGCCCGCCTGCGCGTGGTGGAGGTAAAACTCATAAATTTTATGCATCAATGGGCAGAAATATTGCAAATAAAGAAATACAACTTACTATACAGGGGCAAACAGTAAGTTCTAATTTTGGCACCATAGATTCTGCACAATATAATATTGAGCAATTGATTCACGCAGGCATTTCAAATGATTTGTTTTCTGATAACAATGTAACGCTCGCAGAAACAGAAGAGTCGTTGCTGCAACAATTAGCAGATGAAAGTTTTGTTTCTTATAGTTCATTGAAAAATCATGCAGAATTTATGGATTACCTAATTCATGTAAGTCCACTGCAATATTACAGCCAAACGAATATTGGCAGCCGGCCCACAAAAAGAGGATCTGGTAAAATAACGATGGCCGACTTACGGGCAGTGCCCTTCGTTGGTTCATGGAGCCAACTTAAACAAAATGTGACCGGATACTTTGGTGTAGGAACTGCATTGGCAGTTATGGATAAAAATGGAAAATTACCTCAGTTAAAAATACTTTATCAGAAATCGTTATTTTTCAAAACTCTGATTGATAATTGCGAAATGGCCATGAAAAAATGTTTCTTTCCACTTACTGCATATTTGGCTAAGGATGAAAAATTTGGAGGTATATGGACAAAAATTTACGAGGAATTTGTTCTGACAGAAAAATATATTTTAAAATTGACGGGTCATCAAACCCTAATGGAGGAATATCCTGTAGAGCAGCTATCTGTGGAGATGAGGGAAAAAATTGTATTGCCCTTAAATACAATTCAGCAATATGCTATGGCGCAAATTCGAAACTTACAATCGGAAAATGACCCAATGAAAGAAACTTATGAAAAGTTGGTGATGCGTTGCTCATTTGGTATCATCAATGCAGGAAGAAATTCTGCATAAAAAAATTATTTTTCTTTAAAAAAAACATCCTGAATGCTTTGGAGTAAGTTAAATGTATAAACGCAAAATTATTCTGGATAAATAATTACATTCTTTGATGACATTGAAACAAAAGGTTTGCCAGTATTATCTTCAATTTTTGAATGATAAAATGAGTATGCTTTCGCAGGTGTTGGCAGACCTTAAAGAAGCTGGTGCCAATGAAACAAAGAGGTCAGCCGGCGATAAACATGAAACCGCTTTAGCCATGTTACAAATAGAGCAGGCTAACAAAAGAGAGCAATTGGCGCAGTTGGTAACGCAGAAGAATATTTTAGAAAAAATCAATCCGGAATTAGTTTCATCTATAGTAACTATGGGAAGTCTCATAAAAACAAATAGAGGATACTTGTACATGAGCGTTGCTTTAGGCAAGGCGGAGGTGGACGGATTATTATTTAGAGCTTTATCGCCACACTCTCCATTGGGGCAGCAACTAATGGGGCTAAAGGTGGGAGATACTGCTATCATTAATAACACTATCTATATTATAATGGCACTGGAGTAATTTAATGGCTACAGAAAAATATTAAACATTATTAGAAGTGCAGCTCTCCATAGTCACAAAAACAAAAAGGATAGGCCCAAACCTATCCATGAATTTTAAAAATTGAATGACCGGTAGTTAATGGTACATTTAGAGTTTTTGCTCAGAACGATTACCCTCTTGCTAATTGAACTTCACAATTGATTGTAACATCATCACTTACCAAAACTCCACCTGTTTCTAAAGCTGCATTCCAATTCAATCCCCAATCTTTGCGCTTGATTTTACCATTTATGCTAAATACTGCTTTTTCATTTCCCCATGGATCCTTAATGATGCCACCAAACTCTACGTCTAACTTAATTTGCTTTTTGATACCTTTGATCTCAAGATCGCCATACATTTCATAGCTGCCATCTTTGTCCACATTTTCATAAGTGTTTGCAGTAAAATGTATTTCTTTAAATTGTTCTACATCGAAGAAGTCAGGGCTTTTTAAATGCTTGTCTCTTGATGCGTCTCCAGTGGTAACTGAGGCAGGGTTTAACCAAAAATCAATTTCGGCTGACATGAAATCATCTCCAGTGGTGTATATACTGGCATCAAATTCGGTAAAGTGGCCTCTTACTTTTGCAACCATTAAATGTTTTACAAAAAAACCGATTTCTGAGTGGGTTACATCAATGTTCCATTTAGTTTTTGTTTTCATTTTTTTCTTTTTCTTTAGTCTATGAATAATAATTATTGCTATTTCAAATTTAATGCCTTCTTTAATCTTCGAGATATCCAAACTTGCCCAAATTAAATTCCTGAATTGCCTGTGACAATTCCTCATTTGTGTTCATTACAAATGGGCCTCTGGCGGCAATTGGCTCATTGATAGGTTCGCCACTCAAAACCAAGACTATTGAGTCTTCAGTAGCTTCAATATTAAAGGCTTCGCCTTCGTTTTTAAAGAGTACAAATTGATTCACACTTGCATTTTCGGTATTATTTATTTTTACTCCTCCCTCAATGACTAATAAAGCAGTATTATAATTTTCCGGAAAGGTGAAAGGCACATTTGCGCCTTTTGAAATCCGGGCGTTCAATAAGTGAATGGGGCTAAATGTGAAGGCAGTACCTTTTACATTTTCGTATTCACCTGCTATTACTTCAACAACGCCTTTATTTTCAGGCAAATTTACCTTAGCTATCTGCTCATGAGTAATTGCCTGATATTTTGGTTTAGATTTTTTATCCTTTGCAGATAGATTTACCCATAATTGCACCATTTGAAAATCTCCACCTGCTTTGCTAAACTCCTCTTCATGATATTCTTTGTGTAATACGCCAGAGCCTGCTGTCATCCATTGTACATCACCTTCATTTATTACTCCACTATTGCCAGAGCTGTCATGGTGTGCTACACTGCCTTTGTAGGCAATGGTAACTGTTTCAAACCCTTTGTGGGGGTGCACACCCACACCTCGTGGAGTATTAGAGGGCGAAAAATAATGTTTGGAATTATAATCCATCATTACAAATGGATTCATTCTTTGCATATTCATTTCGCTGGGTATAAAATTATGCACCCTGAAGCCATCGCCTACAAAGTGGGCAGGTGGTGGTGTTAAAATCTTTGATACATTTTTTGTTGTCATTTTTTTATTAATTTAATAGTTTTATTTAAAAGCCAATGTCGTTATAGTACTTATCAATTTTCGGATGTTAAATACAAATTTGATACCCTGATTTTAAATTGATAACACAAAACTACTATCAATGAATTTGTAGGGCATTGATGTATGGTAAGAAATAAATAAAATTCTATTTGAAGTTTTTAGAGGCAAGGTCTTTTCTTACCCTGCTCAGGCTCTCTGGAGTAATTCCTAAATAGGAAGCTATCATCCATTGGGGGACTCTCAGTAATAAATCCGGATAGAGTTGAATAAAATTAAGGTATCGGCTTTCTGCCGATGCACTTAATAAGAGGTTTACTCTTTTTTGTATATGCCTAATATTATTTTGTAAGAGTTTCTCATTGTATTCCATAAATCTGGAACTTAACTCCGTAGCCTTGATCATAAAATCCTTATGAATAAAAACTACGGTAGAATCTTCTATTGCTTCAATAAAGAAATCAGAAGGCTCATTAAAAAAGATACTACTACGATCACTTACAAACCAATTTTCAGGCGCGAATTGAATGATGTGCTCCTTTCCTGATTCGTCTATTGTAAAGGATCTAAGCAGCCCGCTCTCTACAAAAAACGAATGTTCGCAAATTTCACCTTCACGCAAAAAAATATGGTCTTTATTTACTTTTTTTACTTGCAATGAATCTGTCAGTTGATCAAACTCCTGAAGGGTTAAACCACCTTTATGAATCATGTAATTTTTAAAAGTCGCAGGCATCATGGAATTTAATGATCAGATATTTTAGGGTAAATTAAAATAAATATAAATAATTCTGTTTAGTAAATAAGGTAGTGTGCTAATCATTATTTAAAGTTATTAGTTGAATGAAGGCCTTTTATTGTTATTGCCATTTTAGTTGTTTCCACACGATTTATTTTTCCATTATCAGCCTCTGTAAACTCACTTACAAAATAAATTTCTTTAGGTACTTCATATTTATCTAAGAGCGCTTCCATCTTTCCTTTTAATGAAATGATTATGCTTTCATCAAATGGAGCGCTTTCTATAATAAGGATCAATTTTTCTCCCCAATGTTCATCGTGCATTCCCGTGAGAAAATACCGATTGGAAATTAATGATTGTATTTTTCTTTCTATTTCTTCGGGGATTAATTTGATGCCGCCACTAATAATTACATTATCGTAACGGCCCTGCCATATAAATTCGTTAACACCGGTGAATGATACTATGTCATTGGTACTTATAATTTCATCAGATAGATCAGGAACAGTTATCGTTAAACAATTCCTGTCATCCATTCCTAACTCAATTCCATTAAGAGCCTTGTAAGACTGTGAAGCATTAATGCCATTCACACCTCGTAACGCTACGTGACTAAGTGTTTCCGTCATTCCATATCCATGAAATACTTCAGTGGGTATTTGCTGAGTTTGTTTTTCCAGTTCAGGGCTTACCGGGCCGCCTCCCAAAAGAATTTTTTTAATTTGCGAAAGTGACGGCATATCAATAGCCTGTTGCAATTGCAAAGGAATCATAGCTGCAAAATCAATAATAATATCATGCTGTAAATCTTCTAAAGGATTTTGGGAAGGAGGAATGCAAATCAAATCCAATCCACTGAAGAGCGCCCGAACGATCATCATCTTACCTGCGATATAATTTACAGGAAGGCATAGCAAAGCTTTTTGGCCTTCTTTAAAATCAAAATATTCAGCAGTACGCGCAGCGCTGTAAAGCATTTTATTTTTTTCTATTAAAATTGTTTTGGGATTGCCAGTACTGCCACTGGTTTTTAAGCTGATGTATGAATCCGCATTAAGCCATTCATTTATAAATGATGCTACCTGCAAAAGGAAATCATTGTTTTGCCTTTTGCAGAAATCTTCTGTTTCAGCTCCTTTTAAAAAAGTTCCGTTTAATGTAATGGAATTATAATCCGGGAATGATTTCATTGTTCTAAGTGATTAAAATTCCATTGAATGGTTTTATCCAAAAACAATTTTCCTTTATGAATCCTCAATGGAGAATCAAAATTATTGGAATACAATTGCCCTGTTCCCAATCCTTGCGGAAGCGGATTATTTTTAGTGGCAGTAAATTGTGCAATAACATTCAATCCAATATTGCTTTCCAAAGCCGAAGTGATCCACCAGTTTCCACCTTGTTTCTCTGTTAATTGAATCCATTCTTCCGAACCGGCAAAACCACCTACCAATGTGGGTTTTAAGATAATGTAAGGCGGACTGAGAATTTCTAAAAGTTTTTGTTTTGCTCTCCCGTCAATAATCCCAATCAATTCTTCATCCAATGCAATGGGAATAGGGCTTTTTTCAATAAGTTCAGCCATCTCTGCAATTTGCCCTGCGCGTATCGGTTGCTCAATTGAGTGTATATCATAAACTGATAAACGTTTTAATTTCTCCAATGCTTCTTTGGCCAAAAATGCGCCATTGGCATCTACGCGCAACTCAATTTCTTTGAATGAAAATTGCTTTCGGATGAATTGTAATATCTCCAATTCACTTTCAAAATCAATAGCGCCTATCTTCATTTTCAGACAACTGAAACCCTGTGCCAGCTTATCTTTTATCTGCCCCATCATGGATTCTTTGCTGCCCATCCATATTAATCCATTGATGTGAATCCCTGATTTTCCTTCTGTAAAATCGCTTTTGAACAAAATGTGATCACCCTTATTGATCCAATCTTTTAAAACCATCTCTACGCCAAAATAAATAGAAGGCCATAGGGTAAGCTCTGGTAAAATTTCTTCTTTTTCATGAGGTAATCTTTTACAAACTTCTGCCAGCTTTTCTTCATAGCCCGGCCTGTCGTCTATACTTAAACCTCTAAAAAGGCCGCACTCGCCAAAAGCTATTTTACTTTTATCAGCATCATCAAAAAGTGAAATGATCCATGTTTCTTTTTCACGCAAAACACCACGGGAAGTGCCGCCGGGTTTAATAAACCGAAGTATATATTTTTGATAAGAACACCTGAGCATTTTTGAAGAATTAATCCGGTGCCAAAGGTAATATTGAATTTAAATAGTTAGGTATTACTTTTGGTCAACAAAATTTGGCGCATCTTTAGTTAGGATGAAAAATAAACGATGAAAAGGATAATATAATTAGTAGCCAAATCAATATATTTCATTATGAATGAAAATGAAATTTCTAAAGTGGTTTTCGATTGCGCTTTGAAAGTACACCGAAATTTAGGTCCAGGCCTTTTAGAAAGTGCATATCAGGAATGTTTGTTTTATGAATTGAATATTGCAGGGTTAAAGGTAGAAAAACAAAAGGCACTTCCTTTGGTGTATGAAGAAGTTAGGTTGGATATAGGTTATAGAATTGATCTAATGATTGAAGATAAGTTTATTGTAGAAATCAAAGCTGTAGAAGCCTTAACAGATGTTCATTTGGCACAGATATTAACGTATTTGAAATTGACCGATTGCAAACTTGGGTTATTAATTAATTTTAATGTGGCTCTACTGAAAAACGGAGTTAGAAGAGTAATAAACGGCGCATTGTGATCCAAGAACACACCTTAGTGAACTTAGTGGTTAATTCATTTCACCACAAGGAACACAAAGAAATTTCACAAGGATCACTAAAATCTACCCTTAGTGAACTTCGTGTATGACCTAGTGAACTTAGTGGTTATTTATTTTACCACAAGGAACATAGAAAGATTTCACAAGGATCACTAAAATCTACCCTTAGTGAACTTTGTGTATGACCTAGTGAACTTAGTGGTTATTTTTTACCACAAGGAACACAAAGAAATTTCACAAGGAGCACTAAAATCTACCCTTAGTGAACTTTGTGTATGACCTAGTGAACTTAGTGGTTATTTATTTTATCACAAGAAACACAAAGAAATTTCACAAGGAGCACTAAAATCTACCCTTAGTGAACTTCGTGTATGACCTAGTGAACTTAGTGGTTATTCTTTTCTGTTAAAAACACAAATTGCTTGGATTCTAATTCTTACAAAATTAACCCCAACCCAAAAGTAATCGAAAAAAATAGAGTAGTCAGGGACAACACCTTTAATTGTGAATTGAGTTGTGCCGGTTCCCGGTTCCTGAAAACTATAATCATATTCCTGATAAACAACGGGAAGGCGATTAAATAAATAAATTGCATAGGGCTTTGGTAATTAATGAATGTGAATGCCAGCGCGGTACACATTCCACTTCCTATTAAAATAGCGTGATAGATCTTTCCCTTGCGGTTGCCCAGCTTTACGACCATCGTTATTTTCCCGCTCTGCTTATCGTTTACCTGATCGCGCAAATTATTGAGATTGAGCACACCGGTACTGAATAGCCCGATTGAAATGGCAGGTAAAAATTCCCAGGCAGTAATTTGTTTGCTGTGTAAAAAATAGGTGCCTATAACGCCTGTTAAACCAAAAAAAAGAAAGACAAAAAAATCGCCGAGGCCGATATATCCATAAGGTTTTTTGCCAATGGTATATTTGATGGCGGCAGCAATGGCTACCAGTCCGATCAGCAGCATAATAAAACCGGAAGACAATGTTAGTCCTCTGGTACCGGCAACCAGTAGCCATATCCCCGAAATAAGTGATAAGAGCGTGAACAGCATCACTGCCCATTTCATTTGCTGCAACGAAATATCACCGGTCTGTAATCCTCTTTTTGGCCCCAGGCGTTGATGATTGTCCACGCCATTTATCGTGTCTCCATAATCGTTAGCAAGGTTGCTTAATATTTGTAAAAACAAAGTGGTGAGTAAAGCGCCGATCAATACAGATGGAATAAAATAGCCTTTGTAATAAGCTAAAAAACTTCCAAGAATAACGCTGGAAAACGACAAGGGCAATGTTCGCAGTCGAAATGCTTTTATCCATGATGAAATCTTTGGCATAGTGAATTTATTTTTGGATGCTTCGGTAGCTATTCTTCTTTAAGTTTATAGTGAGTAGTTTGATGGCGCTGTTGTGCCTGATTAGATTATAACAATTTAGCGATGGCGTTTAATACACTTTGAACGGAAGTTATTTCCAATTTTGAAAATGCAAACCATTTTTTACCTAAATCTTTGAGAGATGCACCCAGGTGATAAATATCTTTGCCATCTATAATTAAAAAGCGGTCGTGGCTTGTGGAAAAATTTTTCAAAATAAAATTTCCATATTGTTCGTTTGCTTTTTGCAGGTCAAGCGTTAGCTGTTTGCTGTTGGTTTTACTTAGCAAGGTTACATTCACATCTTTTTTCTTTTTGGCTAAATGAGTTAGCGTGTTTTCGTCAATATAGTTATCAATGAGCACGATATTTTTTTTTGCAGAGCGGATAATTTTTGAAGCCAGTTGGTATGCGTCAAACACCTGCCCGTCAAAAAATACACCTTGTGTGGGGATTTCATTGGTTTTTATTTGTAAAGAGATTTTATGAACTTCATTAGAAAGGTTTTCAAAATTATTCTCCATTCTGTTCATCCGTTGATTTAGTGCATAACCTTTCAGTAAATAATCCCTTAAAATATTGGTGGCCCAAATCCTAAACTGTATACCTTGTTTAGATTTAACCCGATAGCCAACAGAAATAATGACATCAAGGTTATAAAATACAATTGGTTTGTCTGAATTAGGAATATGCACTTTTTGCATATTGCTTTTTTGATCCA
>JAFDXH010000121.1 GCA_018268075.1 Bacteroidota bacterium
AGGGTCAGGATTTTCGGGGCTTAGCGCTGCTGCTTACCTTGGAAGGGCTGGCCATGAAGTTTTAATTTTTGAAAAAAATGCTACCACAGGTGGCAGGGCGAGGCAATTGCAAACCAATGGATATACATTTGATATGGGGCCGAGTTGGTATTGGATGCCCGATGTGTTTGAAGATTTTTTTACTGATATGGGTACATCCGTAAGCAGGCAATATCATCTCGATTTATTAGACCCAGGTTTTGTTATCAATTTTGGCAAAGACGATGTGCTGAAAATTCCGGCTAAGTATGAAGATCTACAAAACCTCTTTGAATCAATAGAACCTGGAAGCGCGCTGCGATTAGATCATTTTATGAAAGAAGCTGCGTATAAATATAAAGTAGGAGTGCAAAAAATGGCACAAATGCCGGGTGATAGCATTTTTGAATTTTTGGACAGGAAGGTTATCAGTGCTGCGTTTCGAATGCAACTATTTACAAATTTTAGTACATATGTAAGAAAATATTTTAAGCATCCGCAGCTAATAGCATTGATGGAATTTCCAGTTCTTTTTTTGGGCGCTATGCCTGCGCAAACACCGGCATTGTATTCTCTCATGAATTATGCAGGCCTAAAGGCCGGTACTTGGTATCCCTCAGGTGGCTTTGGCAGCGTGGTACATGCAATGAAGAATATTGTTTTAAAAAATGGTGGTTTATTTTATTTTAATTCGCCTGTTGAAAAAATAGAAACATTAAATAATACTGTAAAGGGCGTAAGGGTAAATGGCAAAAGCTACGGTGCGGATGTAGTAATTTCTTCAGCAGATTACCATTTTACAGAACAGGTTTTGTTGGAAAAAGAATATAGAAATTATGATTCAACTTACTGGGATAGCAGAGTATTAGCGCCATCTGCTTTGATATATTATGTTGGGATTAATAAAAAAATTGAGAGTTTAAATCATCATACTTTATTTTTTGAAAATACTCTTGAAAGCCATGGCAGAGATATTTATGTACATGCAAAGTGGCCAGATAATCCTCTGTTTTATTTATGTTGCCCATCTAAAACAGATAAATCAGTAGCGCCCGAAGGGCATGAAAATTTATTTTTTCTTATGCCGCTTGCGTCAGGTATAAATGACGAGCCGGAGCTAAGAGATGTATATTTCAATAAAATGCTGGAAAGAGTAGAACAATTTATTGGGCAGAAAATAGCGGCTAATATTGATTACAAGCAAAGTTATTGTATAAATGATTTTGTAGATGATTACCACTCGTTAAAAGGAAATGCCTATGGCCTAGCCAATACATTGCGGCAAACAGCAATATTAAAACCGAAGATGAAAAACCGAAAATTGAAAAATCTATTTTACACCGGCCAACTTACTGTACCCGGGCCCGGAGTGCCTCCGGCTATTATTTCTGGAAAAATAGTAGCCGCCCTAGCAGAAAAATATTTGTATAAATCTTATAAATTGAAAACTAATGAAGCAGCGCTATGATAAACTATCTGAGAAGGTAAGCCGCGCCACTACGCAATCTTACAGTACCAGTTTTTCTTGGGGAATCCGGCTGTTGCATGCCTCAATACGTGGCGCTATTTATAGTATTTATGGTTTTGTAAGGGTGGCCGATGAAATAGTAGATAGCTTTGAAGGGTATGATCAGCAAGCACTGCTTACCAATTTTAAAATTGATACCTACCGCGCCATTGAACAAAAAATTTCTGTGAATCCCATATTAAATTCTTTTCAAAAAGTAGTGCATCAATACAAAATAGACAGCGACCTGATAGCTACTTTTTTAGAAAGTATGGAAACGGATCTTGATAAAAGAACCTACAGTCAGGAGCATTACCACAAATATATTTATGGCTCTGCTGAGGTGGTAGGTTTAATGTGTTTGCGTGTTTTTACAAACGGCGATGATGCAAAGTACGATGAGCTAAAGCCTTACGCCATGCGGTTAGGCGCTGCTTTTCAAAAAGTAAATTTTTTGCGTGACATGAAAGAAGATTATGAGATTTTGGGAAGGATATATTTTCCACAAGTAGATATCAGAAATTTTAATGGCAATACCAAATCTGTAATTGAAAATGAGATAGAAGCAGATTTTGCTAAGGCTTTGGAAGGTATTAGAAAACTTCCAGACGGCAGCAAGCAAGGGGTATATCTAGCCTATATATATTACAAATCATTGTTTAATAAAATAAAAAAATCTACGCCGCTACGCATACTATCCGGAAGAGTGCGCATTAATAATGGAGTGAAAGTAGGCCTTATGCTTAATTGTGTAATGCTGAATAAATTAAAATGGAATTGAAATGAAATGGGTATTAATTTTTTATTTTCTTTTCAATGGCATTGCAGGCATTGCGCAGCACATACCTACATTACAGGAGGTACGCCAATTGTATCATGAAGCAGCAAGCAATGAAAAGGCCTGTAATCAATTAATACTTCAATTAAAGCCATTTGATGAAAATAATAATCCGTTACTATCCGGTTATAAGGCCGGTGCCACTATGATGATGGCACAGTATGTAATCAATCCATTTTCAAAATTATCTTATTTTAATGAAGGCCGCGCCATGTTACAAAAGGCTGTAAATACTGATGCTCAGAATATTGAATTGAGGTTTATACGATTTTGTGTACAATCCAATTTGCCATTTTTTCTTGGGTATAAAGAAAACATTGATACAGATAAATTTTTTATTTTAAATAGGCTCAGTGCTGTTACGGATATTAGCCTAAAGAAAAATATCGTAAATTTTATGAAGGCAAGCAATTATGTTTCGGAGCAAGAAAAAATACAACTTCTATGAGGATTCTATAATTGCTGAAGGGTAACGATAGTAGAAAAAATATAATTTAAAATGAATTAATAAAATATTTGCTCAATGATATCTCTGTATAATTCTTTAATTGTTTTAGCTGCCTTTGTTGCAATGGAAGGCGTGGCGTGGTTTACACATAAGTTCATCATGCATGGGCTGTTGTGGTATTTACATAAAGATCATCATAAAAAAGAGTCAAATGGTTTTTTTGAACACAACGATTTCTTTTTCTTAATATTTGCCTTGCCGGGAATACTATGCTTATTTATTGGAAAAAATCATGGCTTTAATTTCTTATTTTGGATTGGCTTGGGCATTACGTTGTATGGCATTGCCTATTTTTTAGTACACGATATTTTTATTCATCAAAGATTTAAAATATTAAGAAATACGGACAATGCTTACTTCCGCGCCATACGGCGGGCGCACAAGGTGCATCACAAACATATTGGTAAAGAAGAAGGCGAATGTTTTGGTATGTTGTTTATTCCTTTTAAATATTTTAAAAATGCCAAGAAAGAAGAACCTGATAATAAAAAATTGAACCCTGCCGCATGAGATATTTGTATATGGGGGTAGATTTTGGTACAATCATAATCCCACTTATTTTTTCATTTCATAAGAAGATTAGATTTAATAAATATTTTCTATCTTTTTACCGGGCTGCTTTTTTGGTTGCCTTGGTCTTTCTCTTATGGGACGCGACTTTTACTAAAATAGGAATATGGAGTTTTAATGATCAATATGTTATAGGTTTTTACATATTGGGATTACCTATAGAGGAAATATTATTTTTCTTTTGTATTCCCTTCTCTTGTGTGTTTACTTATTTCTGTCTCGATCGGTTTTACAATTTGAAATGGAGGAGAAATGTTGAAAATATATGCTGTATTGTTCTTTCAATCGGGCTAATTATTGTTGGGCTCATTTTTCTTCACAAAAGGTACACCTCAGTTACATTTATCAGCACAGGAATTATTTGTTTTGCATTGCAATTTATTTTTCGAGTGGCTTGGTTTGGCAAAGCTGTAACCGTTTATGCAATATTGTTGATTCCCTTTTTAATTGTGAATGGAGTACTCACCGGTACTGGCATTCCTGATGCAGTGGTGTATTATAACAATGCAGAAAACTTGAACCTTCGTATCTTAACCATTCCTATAGAAGATGTTTTTTATGGCTTCGAAATGTTTTTATTAAATCTTTTGCTTTTTAAATATTTTGCCAAAATGGAAATGGGAAACATTCAATTTTTTAATAAGGAGCGCCAGTCATCCGGTTCACTCAGCTAAAATATTTTTTTTTCAAAATATCAAAACTTTTTGCACTTGCTACTTGAACTTAGGCTTATTTCATAATATATTTCACCTGAATGAGATACCCTTTTCACACCATACCTTTGTAAATATTTACACTTAGCAAGCACTGCATTTGAGGTACCAGAAAATAATTAAAATAAAATGAGTATTCAATTATATGACCCTTTCATCAAAATGGACTTTGGTGGACAGGTTTGTTTTTTATCAGGAAGGGAAACGAAGGATATTAAAAAAATCGCTGTTTTTGACAAGTGGCTATTAGATCGGTACAAGCTGCACGATAAGGCTTTTATGATGCTGAGCGAGAATAAAATACTTTACCCGGATATTTTGATTCCATGCTCGCCTGAAGTAGAAGAAAAAATTAATTTATTGGAAAAGCAGGTTCAAATAGCCTTTGATACAGGCTTTGAAGCCGTTGTAAAATTGGATGCTGTTTTGCTTTTTCAATGGATGGCAAAAATAATGTATGGAATTTTGTACAATGATATTGCTTATGCACAAGCGCAGCACAGGCAAAAGGACACACCCTTTCGGCTATCGGCATATCTTACGAAGCACCTACGAGCACTGCATTGTATGCTACAATCTCTCCTATTGCCTATGGATTTTACAAAAGCAAAATGGAGCCTTGCGATTGTTAGGGTAAGTAATTCTAAAGATATTTTTAATTATAAGGATGAAACTAAAAATTTTAATTTTTCTCTTGCCATGAATGGTTTTGGAATTATCGCCTGCATGCAGGATAATGGAATCAATCAAGAATATCATCAACCGCTTTTAGAAAAAATAGGCATTACTCCACTTCATCCAATCCAGTTTGAAGAGCTATGGTGCAAATTTTTGTATTCAAATTATCTCATAAAAGATAAACCGGAATATACTTTTTACGCTGCTAAATCAGGTAGTTTGGTAGAGGTGGAAGTAAAGCCCAATGCAGATAACAATCCATTCAATAGCTGGGATGATGCCATGTATGCAAGAGTTTTAGCAGAATATTGGAAACCTTGGGGCCTTACCGTAAAGGAGATTAAACAAATAGATGGTTCTAATCTTAGTTATTTGTGGGATGATTATCATAACAAGATAATTGACCCTGCTCAAATTAAATTGCCAGGCTAATTTGATGGGGGATTAAAACATTCTGCAAACTGCTCTATAGTTTGAGCATCTGACACATTAAAGTTTCCAATCCTTGTTCTTCTTAGTTCGCTTAAATAGCCACCACTGCCCAATGCCGCGCCAAAATCATTAGCAAGGCTTCTAATGTAGGTACCCGTGCTGCATACTACCTTGAAGTGCACATGAGGTAAATTGATTTGGGTTATTTCAAATGAATGAATCGTAATTTTCCGGGGCTCTAAAATTACCTCCTCGCCTTTCCTTGCTTTGAGATAAACTGCTTTTCCCTGCTGTTTAATCGCAGAGTGAATTGGTGGAATCTGTAATATTTCACCGGTAAATGCTGCTGTAGCATTATTTATTTCAGCATCAGATAGTTGGTTGAAGGGTTTAAAATTTTCAGGCTCACTTTCCAGGTCAAATGTAGGGGTAATAGCGCCCAACGTAATGCAACCGGTATATTCCTTTTCCTGCGCCATATATTCATTAATTCTTTTTGTGAATTTTCCGGTGCATACAATCAATAGCCCCGTGGCTAAAGGATCCAATGTGCCTGCATGGCCTACCTTTTTGATCCTGATGAGATTTCTAATTTTTCTTACCACATCAAAGGATGTCCACCGGAGTGGCTTGTCTATCAATAAAACTTTTCCCTCTTCAAAATTATTTTCTTCCATAATTAAAGTAGCCTTCCGGATTTTATGTTTAGATATTTACTTATTGTTGCCGCTGTTAGTTTTTCGGGGGGTGTTAGTATAGAAAGAATTCCATGCCTTGATAGCTCCTTTGCGATTAATCGTTTATCTGCTAAAAACTTTTGTGCTACTACCTTGGTGTACACCTTTTGAACAGATACCACTTCTTCTGTTGCTATTTTATTTAATTGAGAGTTTTCGAAAAAGATGACTACCAGTAAATGAAATTTTGCCAAAGACTTCAGCGCATTAATTTGTCGTTGTAATCCTGAAAAGGATTCAAAATTGGTAAATAAAAACAAGACGCTACGATGCTTAATATGATGGCGCACCTGCTGGTACAAGAGTTCAAAATCGCTTTCTAAAAAATTGGTTTCCTGATGATAAAGCATTTCCATAATGGTAGCCATCTGGGTAGCCTTTCCATCGGCTGGCAGTACATTTGCTGCCGAATTGCTGAAGGTAATGATGCCCGCCTTGTCGTGTTTTTTTATAGTAGCTTGGCTTAGTGCCAATGCGCTATTTATTGCATGGTCTAATAGAGTCAATCCATTAAAAGGCATTTTCATTATTCTGCCTTTATCAATGATGCAGTAAACTTGCTGCGATCTTTCTTCCCTGAAATTATTGATCATCAGGCTGCCTCTTCTTGCTGAAGCCTTCCAGTTTAGGGTACGCATATCATCACCGCTTACATAATCTTTTATCTGTTCAAATTCCATACTCTGCCCTATTCTTTGAATGGGATTAGATCCATATGTATTTGCAAATGAAGATTGTAATTTCAGATGATAATTTCTCATGCTAAGGAAGGCTGGGTACACCGAAATTTGCTGAGCGGCCTTACTGGTACACCTTCTTTGAATAAGTGCTATGGGCGATGTGATAAAAACATGAATATCGCCGAAATGTAACAACCCTCTTTGATGTGGTACCACCTGCCATTGTATTTTTGTTTCTTCACCAGCATTAAGTATCAATGGGGTGTTCCAGTTTCTCAGATTTAATTGCGGCGGCAATTCATCTATAATTTTTCCTATAATTTTAAAATTAAATTCATTTTTAATTTTCAGTAATAGGTTATTACTATCGCCATTGCTCCATCGCTCATGTGTCAAGCGCGTTGCAGCTACAGCACGTTGCGTAAAAAATAACCTTATGAAATCAAAAATGGTGGCAGCCGCGAGCAAAAGAAAAACCAATATAGAAAAAGTAAATAGCGGCTTAAAATAAAATGAAATAAAAAAAAGGATTGCACAAAGGCATGCCGCCTTATAAAAGCGGGAAGTAAAAAACAAATCAGCCCAATAATTTTTTGCTACCATCATTGATTATCTGGGAACGGTAAGTGACTTAATAATTTGATCTATAATCAGATCGGAATTGAAGCCCTCCATTTCTTTTTCTGGTGTAAGTAAAATCCGATGCCTTAGAACAGCAGGTGCCATTTCTATAATATCATCCGGTGTTACAAAATCTCGCCCTTTGATAGCAGCACAAGCCTTTGCAGATTTTAATAAAGCTAAGGAAGCGCGCGGGCTGGCGCCTAGGTACAAAGAATTATTTTTCCTTGTGGCTGTTACAAGTGTAGCAATAAATTTTACCAGTTCAGGATCAATGATTACCTGATTTACAATATTGCGATATACTTTAAGTTGGTCGGGTGTCAATAGTGGTTTTATTTGTTGAAGGAGCCCTGCTGGCGTTACAGATTGCTGATTCATCAGAATATTCACCTCCTCATCCACAGTTGGGTATCCAACTATTATTTTAAAAAGAAAACGGTCTAACTGCGCCACAGGCAGCCGATAGGTACCCTCCTGCTCGATGGGATTTTGTGTGGCAAGTACCATGAAGGGGAATTGCATCTGATGCGTATATCCGTCCAGCGAAACCTGTCGCTCCTCCATTACCTCAAAGAGTGCAGATTGTGTTTTGGCAGGTGCTCTGTTTATTTCATCTACCAAAATAATATTACTAAAGATGGGCCCTTTCTTAAATTCAAATCGTGCTTCGCCGGGGTGAAATACAGATGTGCCCAATATGTCGCTTGGCATCAGGTCGGGAGTAAACTGGAGGCGGGAAAACCCTGTTTGAATAATTTTAGCCAATAATTTTGCCGTCAGCGTCTTGGCTACTCCAGGCACCCCTTCTATTAAAATGTGGCCATCACATAGAAGTCCTATCATTAGTAAGTCAATCATTTTCTCTTGGCCTATAATCACTTTGGCCATTTCATTTCTTATTTCTATTACCGCCTCGTTTAGTGCGGATATAGATACTCTTTCTTCATAAATATTTTCATCCATTAGCGTAAAGTTGTATTAAAATGTTCAATTTTCTTGTTTAATTCAGTTAGTGCTACATCACTTACTTTTTCACTGTCATGTATTATCGCTATCAAGCCTACCATCGCATTCATGTCTTCAGATGAGCCCTCAGACTTCTCTAAAAGTTGTTGTAAAAAACGTTCATCATGTGCAGGTATATTGATAAAATATTTATTTCTGAGTGATTCGTAAAAATAACTAATCATTTTCTCAGCTATCTGTTTATTATTTTTATTTTGATAATACAGATGGCTGATGCTTTGAACAAAATCTCCTGTAGCATTTACCGGTGTATTTACTAATGGTATCACTCTTTGCTTACGTTTCATCTGGGTTAATATATACAAAAGCAAAAGTGCAACTAAAATCCAGAAAGCCCATTTTAGTGAAGGATGCTGCATAATCACCTGTAATGATGAAAAATTATTATTGTTATTTGCATTTGTGGTTTTTAATGCAGAGATACGATTGTAGTAATCATCCCAAAAAATGCGGCTGGGCGAAGGCCGGAGGTAGGAGAACACGCCTTCCGGGTAGTGAATATTTTTTTTTGTTAAGAGAAAATAATTACTAAATGCCTTAGGCGCCAGGTGTAAATACAATCTGCCTTTGCCTATAAAAAACAAAATAAAGTTGGGTTGATTATTTTCATTTACCCCCAACGCTCGCGAATAATCCTGAGGGTAATTGGAGAAATAATTTAAGAAGGGATAATAGAAATATCCATACCGTTCTCCTCTTATTTTTACTCCATAATCCATGCTCACCCAAGTGTCTTTCATGAAGCCATTCATGCGGCTCACCGATTCAGCATTGTGGTCAATATTTATTTTTAATTTACTGGTAAGTTTCTGATCTATGTAATCAGCAGATAAAAATAGATCATTCCCTTTTTTTATATATGCAAGCAGCCCTGTTACATCATCTTCGTTTAGTAGCAGATTTTTGGTAATTAAGAAATAAATGGAATACCCATTTTGCTGATCATTCGATACATAGTTGCTCAAGGAATCAAATGGCTGATCAAATGGGAGGATGCGGTAATCACTATATATTTGAGCTATGCGGTGATAAGTTATATAGGCACCAAAAGGTATTTTTTCATCAGGCCCATAGGTTTCGCTCATGTCAGGCAAGGGCTTATTGCATGAAGCAAAAAGTGCCATAAGCAGCAAAAAATAATATGGTTTAAATTTTTTCAGCTATTTCAATTTATTATTAAATGCAAAAAAGTTATTTTTTATTCCTGCATAGTCCACAGCAGAAAGATTGAATTTCCCATACCAGCAATATTCAAATGTTTTTATCAACGATGCAAAGTCATATTTTATCGGGCTGCCTTTCAAATCTTTTAAATAATCTTGATTTGTTTTTTCTGGGGCAAAATGCAAAAGATTTTTGTTTGATAATTCGTGGAGGGCCATTAGAAAAAGAATCCTTACTGCATCATTGTACCTGCCGGCAGCCTCATGTTCAATCAATTTATTTTGAAATTGGGAAACATCTTCCTCAGCATCGAGCAGATTCTCACCCTGCGAATTGGCCTGTTTTCTTTTGAATGAAAATCCAGCCTTGAATATAAATTTATAAAGTATGAATATCACAAAAGAAATAACCAATATCCAGAGAATCAGGGTTACACCTTTGCTTGCCAGAAAATGATTGATTGATGAATAATCTGTACGTTTTCCTATGTCTGTTTTATTTTCAATTTTGGTCTTCTGGTTTTTATTTTTTTGAAGTGCTCTTAATGTGCTATCCAGATTTTTAATATACCGGAATCCGCGTTCTTTTCTATAAAATTCAATTGAATCATTTTTTTTATCAAATTCTATCTTAGAAAAAATTGAATCTGTAAAATGCTTAAACCTTTTATGGTCTGTACTATCCTGCCCAATGCTGTTTTGAATAAAGCATAGGCTAATAATTATAAATAAAAATATGCCGGATAATTTTTTCATTTGGTATTCAAACGATTTTCATCATTGAGTTTCAGAGAGCGGGAAAGCCTTATAGGATAAATAATAAAATACCATACTATCAGGCTTAAAGAAGACATTAGAATAAAAATACTTACAGGTATAGGTAAGCCAATATTGGTAGAGTTTTTTTGAAAAGTATTGCTCATGAGGTGTGTAACATAGCTTTCGAAGAATGCGGCTATTATAAAAAATGGGATAAGGCTTACGCATATTTTCATGGCGTCTTTAACTGCGCGCCTGAACGATTGCATGCGTGTATAGGTGCCTGGAAAAAGCCATCCAAGCCCAATGATAAATCCTGCGCATCCTGCAATTACAATAGAAGATATTTCTATAGTGCCATGTATCCAAATAACCATAACAGACTGCCAGCCTAATCCTTGAGAAAAAAATAAATATTGAAAACAACCCAGCATTACTCCATTATTCCACAACATCAAGAGGGTGCCTATACCAAAAAGCAGCCCAAAGGTGACGGTCTTAAAGGCTACGCCAATATTATTGAAGGCAATCCGTACAAACATGGAAAACGGATTGTCGTCCTTGTACACCCCAAAGGGATCGCCATTCTTAATATTTTCAATGGTATGGTCGTAATATCCTCGCTGAACATTATTGTCAAAGTATTGCCTCCCATAGCCCGGGTCAGTATTGCTACTAATAATTCCAATTAAAACAAAAGATGCAAATAACAAAAAGGTACAAAGTAACAATTGGTGGTATTTTCTAAAAAGCAGGGGTAATTCATTCTTCCAGAAGAGCCACAATCTCTTCCATTCAAATTTTTTATTCTTATATATTTTCTGGTAGGTGGTGGTGGCTATGCCATTTATCCAGAGTGTTAGCTTGCTTTTGGGATAAAAAGTTTTGGCATACGATAGGTCATCGAGTAGTGTAATAAAACGATTGGCTGTTTCTTCAGGATCCTCAACAGGCGCATGTTGGTATTGAGTCCACTTGTCCACATTTTGTTTTATAAATCGCGCTTCCCTCATTTGGTAAATTTAAGGACTGGCTATGAATTAAATTTTTTAAAATTTTATATTGATTGGACCAATTGATATTTTCAAAAAAAACATTTGGATTAAATATTTGAATGTTGATCAGGTGGGTTTAAATATTTAATACCAAACTGAGTATGAATTAGTCCAAAATAAAATAATAGAATGCCGATGTTACCTTTGTAAAGTACATTGATGATTGGACTATTGCGAATGTGCAATCGGCATAATTTGGCTAAAGAACAAAGAAGACGGAGCCACTTGGGCATTTAAATTGTTAGATAAATTTTATCTTTCAAAATCTATTATTTACAAATGGTCAAAAGCGTAATAGAAGCAGCCTTTTATATGAAAATATATTTCACCAAGCCTCATAGAGGCGCCAGTTTGGTAGAACAGTATAAAATCCCCCAAGCCTCGCAGAGGCGCCAGTTTGGTAGTAGCGCCAGTTTGGTAGTATTTATATGAAAATATATTTCCCCAAGCCTC
>JAFDXH010000122.1 GCA_018268075.1 Bacteroidota bacterium
CAGGCTGAATTAGGAAGGATCAACGACCGTTTACAACAACTTCAGGCGGTTGTAGATCTCTATAGCTCTTTAGGTGGTGGCTGGAAGTAAACAGCAGCAGATAGTGCATTGAAGTTACCAAAGTAAAAATTCACTTTTTATTCCCCCACTTTCAACCAATCTAAAAATGAAGTAACCTTTTCTTTGCTGATTGTGATCACCTCATCAAATGGCACGGTTAGCTCAACCGTTATTTTTCTGGATAGATAACTGGATGCTTTTCTTACAGCATGCCGGTTGATGAGAAACTGGCGACTGGCGCGGTAGAAAAGATTGGGGTCTAATTGTTCGAGGTCGTTTAATGACTGGTCTATCACATATTTTTTGTTGTCAAAAGTGAAAAGATATGTAGCGTTGTTCTGGACATAAAAGAGGGCGGTGTCTTTTAGTTTTATCGGGATAACACTGTCTTTAAAATACACCAAAACGGTCGCTGCTTTCTTTTGGTCTGTTTTGTTTTGGATACTTAGTGAGGCGATAATATTTTCTATAGATTCCGGCCAGTTTGAAAAGGTTTGCTTTAAGGTTTGATATTTATCCATCGCCTCTCTCACCTTTTGTGCATTAAAAGGTTTTAGCAGGTAATGAATACCGTTAGTATTAAAAGCACGAATAGCATATTCGTCAAATGCAGTACAGAATATGATAGGCGCATTCGGTGTTACTTCAGAAAAAATATCGAAGCTCAGCCCGTCGCCGAGTTGGATGTCGCTGAAGATAAGGTCGGGCTTGGGTGCGCTTTTAAAATAGCGAATCGCTTCAGCAACTGATTGAAGAATGGCCACCACGTTAGCTTGTGGATTTACTTCCTGAACGATAGCGCTCAGGTCTTCTGCCGTAAGCAATTCATCTTCTATAATAACTATATTCATGCTGATAATACTTTTATGCTGACTGAAAATCTGTTTCCCTGATCCTGAACGATCACTTCATCGCCCGATAAAATCCTGTACCGTTCTTTCAGGCTGGATAATCCTTTGCCGGTAGAATCCAATACTGAATTTTTTGGCTGCAAATTATTTGAAACAGTAATCATGTTGCCTTCTCTTGTGATTTGAATAAGCAATGGATTTTCATTGGTGGATACATTATGCTTGATGGCATTTTCAAGTAAAGGTTGCAGAGAAAATGATGGAATACGATCATTAGGTGAACTGTTCTTCACACCTTCGCTCACCTCATATTGCAGCGCCTGGCCAAAGCGTACTTTTTGCATCTCCATATAATTATGGCATATTTCAAGTTCTTCTTTAACGGAAGCCAGTCCTGAGTTTGAGCCGGTACTGGCAAAAGACGCACGCAGAAATTCAGAAAGCTGCACTAAGTAAACCTGTGCTGTGTCCGGTTGTTTTTTGATCAACGATTTGAGTGTGGTGAGTGCGTTAAAAAGGAAGTGAGGTTTTATTTGCTGTTGCAATAATTGATTGACGGTTTCTGCATTGGAATTTTTTAACTGCAGCATTTCCATTTCTGTCATCTCTTGTTCTTTCTGCAGCAGGATTGCCTGTTGTATGATGTAAATAAAAGAATATTGTACCAGGCTGCTGAGTACGATAATAGGTATTCCCTTGATAATGCTTCCCTTCATATTTTCAGGAAGCTGTATAACAACTCCCCATTGAATGAACAACCGCACTATAAAGTAATGAAGTATGAAGAGCATAACTGTGAGCAAAAAGCCTGTTCCAAAGATTTGTCCCTGCCAGTTCCTGAAATTCCAATTTTGATTTGCCCGCTTTTTATAATAAAAGATGATTTCAATATTCAGAATAAAAACTATTATCGGTACGATGGCAAAGGTGACAGCTCTGAAAACAAGACTCAGAAATGGCGCCTCGTTGTATATTGAAATGATCATGACCGAAGCGATCAGGTAAAACAGAAATACTCTGAAACTCCTTCTGAACAGAAATCTTTTTAATTGTTTATTGTTCATGGTTTTTTATTAAAAAAACAAACGCTCTAATTCGACCCCTACCTCATACCGGCTTGGCCGGTATAATTGATGAGATTACAAATTAGCTTAATCATTAAATCTTTGTCCCTGGGATTACTTTGAGCCACCAAAAGAGCGAGGGTTGCTAATGCATTATCATTTATTTTCCTCTCCCCATTAACTTTTAAAAGATGTCTATTCCTTTGCAAAAACCAAACAAAGGGAAATGCTCCAATTCTTTTGTTACCATCGGAAAATGGATGACTCTTTATAACGAAATAAAGTAAATGAGCCGCTTGTTCCTCAATCGTTGGATATAAGTATTCTCCGCTAAATGTTTGGGAAATCCCTTTTAAAATCCCTCCAAAGCTTTTATCTTTTTGATTTCCAAAAAGTCCCGATGCTTCGCCGTTTTTGGACAATTGTTTCCTAAGTTTTAATATTGCTGATTCGGCTTCCTGATATTCGATTGTGTAAATTATTTTGTTTTCAAGATTAGATAGTTCCAGAGAATTGCCATCAAATTTATTGAGCAGAATGAAACTTTTGGTATAATTACTCAATATATCCAAAAGACCTTTGGCTTCGTCTGAACTACTCCCATTGTTTTTAGATTTAGATTGATCAATAATCTTGATTAATCTGTTTAGTTCTTTTAATCTCTTTTTATTTATTGAGTATCCTTTAATAAGATAATCTCTTAATTTGTTTGTAGCCCAGATTCTAAATTGGGTTCCCTGTTTTGAGTTAACCCTGTACCCAACGGATATAATGGCGTCAAGATTATAATATTCAATTTCCCGTTCAACTTGCCTGACCCCTTCGAATTGAACCGTTGCATTTTTTGCAACAGTTGCTTCAAACACTAATTCTCCTTCTTTAAAAATATTTTTAAGATGCCTGGAAATTACGGATTTGTCTCTATTGAATAGTTCTGAAATCTGGTTCAGCGTAAGCCAAACAGTCTCTTTTTCAAACCTGACCTCGACTTGAGTTTCACCATTCGCAGCTCTATATAATTCAATTGAATTCATATTTCCAAATGTAAAGGATTTATAAAAGTGTTACTGTTTTTATATATCATTTGCCACATTTACTTTATCAATATACCCCAATCAATGCACTCCAGCAAAATTTGGATTCTCTGAATAATCCTCATTTATCAACTCTGCATAATCTGTACTTTTCTTTTTGCCTATCCTGGCTTTTATACCATCAAAAATGGAATAAATTACCGGGATGATGACCAGTGTCAGAAAGAGCGATGACAGCAGCCCGCCAATTATTACCAGCGCCAGGCCTCTGTTCATTTCGGCGCCTACTCCTGTTGCAAACGCAATCGGCATCATACCAATCACCATAGCAATGGTTGTCATCAGTATTGGCCTGAAACGTGTGTGAAAGGCGGCAAGCAGCGAATCATGTGTGGACATGCCCCGCGCCTTACTATGTTCGGCAAAGTCAACCAACAGGATGGCATTTTTGGCCACCAACCCAATCAGCATGATAATACCGAGTATGGTAAAAATATTTAGGGTTTGGTTAAATAAAGCGAGGAACAACAGGGCACCTATGAATGACAGCGGAATGGAAAACAATACTATCAATGGCGTAGCAAAGTTGTTGTAGATAGCAACCATAACGAGATATACTAAGATGACTGAAGCCATCAAGGCAATTCCCAATGCGCCAAACCCTTCCTGCTGATTCTCCATATTACCACCCCAGACATAAGATATACCGGATTTTTTTTCTACTTTTTGCAGCGCGGTTTCCCACTCAGCAGCCACCGTGCCTACGGACTTTCCTACAGTTTGTGCCTGTACGGTTACGGCGGCTGTTTTATCTTTTCTTTCCAACAAGCTTGGGCCTGAACTATGTATAATTTCTGCAAACTGTTTCAGTTGAACCGGCTGCCCCTGTGCATTCGTAAACTCCATGTCCTCTATATTCCGTATATCTGTTCTGCCGGCTGCATCGTACCGGATGTTCATATCGTATTCTTCATCGCCCAGTGTAAATTTATTATCTGTATTTCCTGCAAATGCCGTCTGCATGGCAGCGCCTACTGTGGCAATATCCAATCCGAGTTTGTTCATCTTATCCCTGTTGATGTGTACACCTATTTCAGGGTTTCCATCTTCGGAAGTCAACCGGACTTCTGTAGCTCCGGGAATTTTGCGAAGCAAACCGGCAGCTTCATTGGCGTACTCCATTACATCCTGGCGGTTTGTGCCCATAATTGTCATTGCCAATGGCGCACGTTCAGCTCCGATCACACCTTCATTTACAATTTTTATTTTGGCATCAACCAATACCGGTTCTATCTCTCTCTTCAATTTGGCGGCATATACCTTGGTGGGTTCAATTTTGCGGTAGCTGTCTTTAATAAAAATATGAATCTCTGATTTGTATTTTGACCCGTTAGTAGAAGCAACGCCATCAGAAGCCTGGCCAACCGTAGTAATGATCTTTTCAATTCCGGGCTTTTGACTTAGGAATTGTTCTGCCTGCCGCGTAAGCATATTGGTTTGCTCAATGGAAGCATCTTTATTCAATTCCATCTGCAAATAAAATTCTCCTTTATCATTACTTGGAAAAAAATCGGTACCTACAAATCCTTTTGTAACTAACATTAATGATGATACGAAAAGAACAACAGTTACCCCGAGCGCCATGAGCTTATGGCTTCTTTTTGCCAATGCCCATTCCAGAATATTTCCGATTCCTTTGGATAATTTGTGTATGCCGGATTCAAATCCTTCAACTATTTTACCGATAAAAGATTTAGGATTGATCCGTTGAATTTTTCCGAAACGGGAATACAGCCAGGGTACGATTGTGAAGGAAACGAGCAGTGATATACCGGTTGCTAACATTACAGTTACAGTAAACTGGCGCAGGATGTTAGGCACCAATCCTGTTGCGAGGGATATAGGCAGAAACACCACGATGATGACCAAAGTAATTCCCATCACAGTGAAGCCGATTTCCTTAGCTCCGTCATAAGCCGCACGTACTTTATTCTTACCCATCTCCATGTGCCGGTGAATATTTTCTATGACCACAATGGCATCATCCACCAAAATACCTACCACCAGAGACAATCCTAAAAGAGACATCAGATTGAGGGTATAGCCAAATGCATACAAACCGATAAACGTAGCAATCAATGAAAGCGGAATCGCCACAATGGTGATACCTGCATCGCGAAGGCTGTGCAGGAAAAACAGCATAATAACTGCCACCAAAATGATTGCCATCAGCAAATCTTTGATTACATGGTTAGCAGCCTTCAATGTATAATCCGAACTATCACTGGCAACAGTCATCTTCAGGCCATCTTTCTGATAATCTTTTTCAATAGTTGAAGTTGTTTTTTTAACCTGTTCAGAAACGGCTACTGCATTGGCATCAGACTGTTTATAAACCTGAAGAAGAATGGTGTTTTTCTGATCTATCCTGGAAATTTTATCTACATCTTTTGTGCCGTCAACAACATAAGCGATATCACTGAGACGCACCATTCCTCCGTTTGCTGTGGGAACAGGCAAATCTCTCAACTCCTGCAAGGAAAGCAATTTCCCGGAAAGCCGGATGGTGGTTTGATTATCCTGTGTTTGAATATTGCCGGTAGGGAAATCCATATTAGCGGAAGCTATTATCCGCTGCACCTGGTTAATGTTCAGTCCATACCCTTTCAGCCTGTCGGGGATGATATTTATTTTTATCTCACGTTCTTGTCCGCCGATCATATCCACCTTAGCTACTCCCTCAATGCGTGAAAAAACAGGTTGTATTTTTTGATCTAACAATTCATATAATTCTTTGGAAGAAAGATTTTCAGATGTTACCGACAGGTTCATAATCGGTACATCATCTAATGAAAACTTAACGATGGAAGGCGCTTTAGCAAATTCCGGCAGGTCGTTGACCATTGCATTAATCTTTCGCTGCGCCTCATTGAGCGATACATCTGCATTGGCCTTATCTGTGAGTGTAATCATTACGATAGATACGCCTTCCAGTGATTTAGATTC
>JAFDXH010000123.1 GCA_018268075.1 Bacteroidota bacterium
CCTTCAAAAATTTCACTGTAATTTTTATGAAAATCTTTTGGCGACAGCACCTTTGCCATTATTTCATTGATCTCATCATCAGTGGGCCAGATGTCTTTTAAATATACCGGTTGCTGATTAGGGTCATAACTTATGGGTTCATTGATCAGATCAATATCTACGCGGCCTGCAATGGCATAAGCTACTACCAGCATGGGCGACATTAAGAAATTCATTTTTACCTGAGGGTGAATTCGAGCTTCAAAATTTCTATTGCCCGAGAGCACCGAAGCCACTACAAGATCATTCTCTTCTACCGCTTTGGCAATGTAGGGCGGTAGTGGACCACTGTTACCTATACACGAAGTGCAGCCATAGCCCACCAGATGAAACTCAAGCGCTTCCAGATCATCTAAAAGGTCAGCCTTCTCTAAATAATCTGTTACTACTTTAGAACCGGGGGCAAGAGAAGTCTTTACCCAAGGCTTCTTATCAAGGCCATGTTCACGGGCTTTTCTGGCTACCAGCCCTGCCCCTATCATTACAAAAGGATTGCTGGTATTGGTACAAGATGTAATGGCAGCAATAGCTACAGAGCCATCACACACCTGGAATTTTTCGTGCCCCAGTGTGATCCACACACTTTTAGTGCCATTCTCTACCTTCTTTTCTATTTGGGTATCTGGCGGCATGGGCGCTTCTGTATCTACTGGCTGCCCACCGCCTTCAGCAAACCATCTGGAAAGTTGCTTATCGGCAGGTTGATATTTACGACCAAAATTTTCATGTATCAGTTGAATAAATTTATTCTTAAAATCTTTGAGCAAAATCTTATCCTGTGGCCTTTTGGGGCCCGCAACTGAAGGTTCTATTGATGATAGGTCAAGGGTAATGGTATCAGTGTAATTAATTTTTTCATCCCCGCTTCTCCACAGCATATTTGCTTTGCAATAATCTTCTACAAGGCCTATCTGCTCCTCGCTGCGGTTGCTCTTACGCATGTATTCGAGGGTCTTGTTGTCTATCGGAAAATAGGTAACTGTACAGCCAAACTCTGGCGACATATTACCGATGGTAGCTCTATCAGGTACTGATAAATTATCCAGGCCGGGGCCATACACTTCTACAAATTTTCCTACTACTCCATACTTCCTCAAAGCCTCTGCTATATTGAGCACCAAGTCGGTGGCTGTAGAGCCAAGTGGTAGCTTACCGGTAAGTTTTAGGCCAATTACTTCTGGCATAATAAAATAAAGTGGCTGGCCTAAAATAGCGGCCTCTGCCTCAATACCGCCCACGCCCCATGCTAAAACGCCAATGCCATTTACCATAGGCGTATGGCTATCGGTACCAACCAATGTATCAGGAAAAACCTCTCCATTTCTTTCCACCACACCTTTGCTCAGATATTCCAGATTTACCTGATGGCAAATACCCATACCTGGAGGAACTACGCTAAAATTATTGAAAGATTTTTGCGCCCATTTCAAAAAGGAATACCGTTCTTCATTACGCCGGTATTCTTCTTCCATATTTTTACGATATGAATATTCAGTACCGAAATAATCTACTTGCACCGAGTGGTCTATCACAAGATCTACCGGAATTAATGGGTTAATTTCTTCAGGGTTTTTTCCCTTACGTGCCGCCTCTGCCCTTAGAGAAGCAATATCTACCACAGCCGGTACTCCGGTAAAATCTTGCATTAAAACACGAGCCGGCTTAAAAGGTATGTCTTTATCAGACCCTTTGGGTTGCCAGTTCAAAATCGTTTCTATATTTTCTTTCGTGACGGAAAAATCATCAAAGTTTCGCAATACATTTTCCAATAGTAATCGAATAGAAAATGGTAGTTGATGAATTGGGTGACCCTGATTTACCAGTTCAGTAAGGCTGTAATAGGTAAAAGTTTTCCCATTACGAGTGCTCAATAATTTTTTTACAGAAAATGTATCTTTTGCCATTTTAATAATTGTAAAGATGAAAGTGATTATCTAATGCCACAATACAGATGCCAGATTGTGTGTAGGATGAATATACTAAAAAAAGAGGGGGTGCCTTAATTTAAATTTTGCAAAATATTCTTTATACTACTTTTTAGATATTAAGCCACAAAACCTCTTTGTGCTTCTCCCCTTCTTTGTGCCTTCGTGGCAAAAATTAAAGCGGCAAGATTTTTAAAATTGCTCGATCACTATCTTTTCTTCACTTACCCCCAACTCTAACAAACTTTTCTTAATACCTTCTATCATCGGCTCTGGACCGCAGATATAAAAGTATTGTGAAAGGTCAGTGATATTTTCCTTCAAATAGGCCTTATCAACAATTCTATTGTCATATTTATCCGTTTTCTCATCAGTAAGTGTATTGATAAAATTTTTGCCCAGCATTTTTTCTAACTCATCTTTTAAAATAATATCTGCAGCAGTTCGATTAGAAAAAATAAGACGGTTATTGCCAATCTTACCTTGTTTATATAAATCACGAAAAATAGCTATGTAGGGTGTGATGCCGGCACCCCCTGCTATAAAAGTACCTTCGCCTTTGTAATGAATTGCACCCCATACATCGTGCAATATTACTTCATCGCCGGGCTTCAAATTGCCTAACTCGTTAGTAACCCCTTTATGATCAGGATAAATCTTGATGGTGAATTCAAGTGCAGGCCAATCCTGCATACCGGTAAAAGTAAATGGCCGGCGCTCCTTTAGCCATGATGGCTTATTAATGGTGATATCGGTGGCCTGCCCAGGGATAAACTTGTAATCAGTCGGTCTGGTAATAGTAAATCTTTTTACATTATGCGTAACAGATTCAATCTTTTCTATTTTTTGCACATGCTGTTCATCAGGATATTCTGCCATTGTTTTTATTTTTTAATCATTCTTTTTATTAGAGAGGCATCTGCGAGAAAGGTTACAAAAAATCATTTACAGGAAAATTATTCTTTCAACTTTGGAATAATAAAAAGTGGTATGGTACTATGATGCAATACTTTTTCTGCTACACTTCCCATTAAAATTTTATCAATACCCCGGCGACTATGGGTACCCATAACTATTATATCAGCGCCGGTTTCTTCAGCAGCATCAAGAATACCATCTCCAAAATCTCCTTCTTTAATTATAGAAGTGATATTCTTGCCGCCTAAAAATTCGCTCGTTTTGTCAAGATAACTTTGCGCTGCAATTTTTAATGAGTCGGATGCGCCACTTTGTACTACATCCAGATTACTGAAACTATCAAACCCCATAATGGGCGAATAATTCAAAGAGGAATAATAGGTGGGATCTGATACTACATGAAGCAAAATAACGCTTGCATTCATAGCTGCTGCAAGTTTATAGCCTTCCTCTGCAATTCTTTGAGCAGAGGGATCGTAGTCCACGGCAATGAGTACTTTTTTCATAATTTTTAGTTGTTGTGAAATAAAAATTGAACCAAATATCCGCTTCCTAAATATTTATCATCTTCCTATCATGCAAAAGTTTAGCCTTTCAATAATTCCTTTGCTTTTGCTAATACATTCTCTACAGAAAATCCATATTCTTTCATCACTATATCGCCGGGCGCAGATTCTCCAAATTTATCAATACCAATTACTGTGCCTTCATCTGTTACATATTTACACCAGCCAATTGGTGAGCCGGCCTCTACAGCTATTCGCTTTCTTACATTTTTGGGTAATACTTTTTCTTTGTATTCAGCAGATTGTGCGTCAAATAATTCCCAACTGGGAAAACTCACCACATTGCTGGGAATATTCTCCGCCTTCAATTTTTCCTGCGCCTCCAGCAAAAGGTGTACTTCGCTACCGCTTCCCATCAAAATTAATTTTGGCTCTCCTTCGCA
>JAFDXH010000124.1 GCA_018268075.1 Bacteroidota bacterium
TTTACATCATTGGCATAGTGCAGTAATATTTTATTGTCTGCTCTTTGTATTTTTAAAACGGCTGCCTGGTTTTGAATTTTAGCAATTACCGTTTGTTGCCATAATTGTTTTTTTAGTGGCAGCGTAACATCAATCTGCGCCCGAAATTTCTGGCTTTGCAATGAATTGCCATCAAGGTTTAAAAGCATCCCGGCAGGGTGGTGCGTATCATCGCAGATAATAACAGCACAATTATTGGCCAAAAGTTTTGCCATCAATGACTGGGTAATGGTTACCTGTTTATGATCTAATATCATCAGGCCAATATCTTCTATGGGGATGGTTTTGGTCTCCTGCTTTATGGTTTGCTGTCCTTCGGGAATAGTTACCGATACGGAAGGAAAGTCCACCACAAGTTGCTCATTGCTGGTTTTCAGATAAGCAGGGTTTCCAAAATAAAGTGTCCGCTTTATCATGGGATGTTTGGTTTACAATGATAGAACGGGTGCTGTAGGTTTTTATTTTATTAGAAAGGTGAGCAGAACTGTATTGCCTGTTAATTATTCTTCCTGTATTTATCAATTTTCTGTAATTCTTCTATATCTGCTTTATCCTTCATCCTTGTTGAAGTGAGCTTTGATGCAATCAAATGATTGTAATGGATAACGGGAACCTGTATTTTTCCCAGTTCAATAAAATTGACCTTTTGGATAGCTTCATCAAATGTTACATTGCTAATTTGGGTGATAAAATCTATTCTCCGGGGCTCTGCACCAAAATAAAATACAGGAACAGGGTGGTTAAAATCCATGTTTTTGAGTGTTTCGAGGTCTGCTTCTGTTATTCCAAAATCTCTCAGGGAATTTATGAGTTTATCTCGGTTTTCATTACCAGTTTTAAGCCAGATATCCATGTCTCCGGTGTTGCGGTCGTACCCATAATGGATTACCGCATATCCGCCCACAAGCATAAAATCTACTTTATGTTTTAAAAGTACTTCCAATATTTCCCTGTGTTCTTCTGTAAATAGATTAATCATTTCTGAATTTTAAGTTTTTGTCCATGGGCTTTTTTAATTCCTCGGCATACATTTCTTTGATGCGCTGGGTAACGTTCAGAATATGTTGTTCAGGAGAGAGATTTGCTTTGGCTTTTGCATCGGCTTCGCTGGCCTCATTAAAAGAGTCAAATGTTTTTAGTTTTTTTTTCAAGATTTGTTGTGGTTAAAATTTCCATTTTATTTCACCATCTGGTTCTATGATGAAATGTCTATTTTCAATTGCAATATTCAAAGAACCCTGGCTTAATCTCAATTTAGGTATAGGATTATTAAAATCAAATGCCGATGCCCCCGTTGCAGGCAAGTTCAAACGTTTCATCTCTTTTCCCAAATCGTCTTCCTTCATTGAGTTTAAATGATGTTTAAAACGAATTGTAATATCTTCAAACTGTGTAATTACATACAGTCGTTTACTCAAATTGATTTCATGTATTTGTTTTAACTCTTCCATTTCGTTTTGATAAAACAATACCCTTTGCCCTAATTGCAATGCAGCTAACAATGGTATGAAATGTTTTGCTTTTTTTATTGTCTTTGCAACATTTGCTGGAACAACTTCGGTAATATTTGTAACTCCATTGTGACCTGAAATATCTAAAATAGAATAGGTTTGAAGTTCACGAATAATTTTACCATCAATTACTGCTTCATACAATGCACATACAGCAGTTTCTCCGTTTTGGGCATAATACTGATTTTTATAAGGTTTATTCGAAAGGAAAGCTTTCCTTAATCGAATGGTAGCCGGGTTAGAAACATAGCCACCACCGCCACCTTTTACTTTACATCTTATATGCCGTATTGGACTTATGGAGTTTCCGTTTCTGTCTTTCTTTTTTCCAAATGCCCAAATAGGTTGTAGAATTTCTTTTGCAAAATCTTTGTTGAGCAAGGTTTTTTGCAAGTAATGCTTGAGGTTAGGGTCAATAATAATTTCTAAATCTTCGTAAGTTTTTAAATCAGTAATAAATATTTTCTTGGTGATAAAAATCTCATCTTTATTTTCCCTTTTTTCGTTTTGCTGGAAAATAAAACTACCTTTCCCATCGGTTACAGGTATGAATTTATCATTTTTAAATTCATATTCTGGTTGCTTAATAGCTGCATAAAAACTATCTGCATGGAGTTGCCCCCGGATAGTATCACCTTTAGCTACCAGCGGTATTTTTTTACCTTCTGCATCACGTTTGTATTGCCATTTGCCATTTGGTAAAGTTTCTTTCACAAATTGTATTTCTCCACGCTTTCTTACTTTTTTAGTAGTAGGGATAAGAGCCCTATGCTGTGCCTGATAATTGTTTATAACTTCATCTTCTATATTTAAAATGTATTGCTGGTGAAAGTTATCCCAATTTTTAGGCTTATTGTGATAAGCAATATTTTTTTCCTTTGCTGCATAATATTCTTTTCGGATAAAATCCCGAATACTTGCAGGCGGAATTAAAGTAAGCACTGCTGCATCAATGGCATGGTGGCTGTGCTTGGTTCTTTCTTTTCCTTCAAATCGGTCTTGTATTTTATAAATTTTTCTAAAGTCGGCAGTAACAAGCCCTTTTTGTGGTTCAACTTTCTTGAATACAGTTTTTAGCCAGGGCAGTGCATATTTAGTAATAATTTGTGTATCGGTCAATTGCTGTCGCCTGAATTGGTTTGTTACTTCTTCAATAGTGAATGTTTCATATTTCTTTTTCCAGTATGTAAGATGTAATTTATAATAATGCCTGGCTTGTATTTGAGAGTCTTTGCTATCTTTAGTTGCTGCTTTTTTAGCTCCTGCATAAGTAGCTTCGTGTTTTTCTTTAAAACTCATGTACTTGGCATACATAAATTTTATGTTGTGCAGAATCAATTCATAATTATCTGCCCATTGCGTGGGGAAACGTTTTGCTTTTTTTGCATTACAGGCAGGATGGGCAATTGTTAAATTGAATAATTCGCTGCATTGTGATATACCGGCAGGTATGGTGTGCTCTATTTGTGCCGTTCCGTTCATTACATCTGTACATTCTATTGGAGTGCTGCAATACATGCATTTTTTATTTTGCTCCTCCCATAGTTCGTACCTGTCAATCATTTCGGAGCTAATACTTTTATTTGTATCTCCCTTTTCATCAAAATATTCAGCTATCTTCTTTTTATAGCCTTCTCTTATTCTTGCTCTTTCATCCTGGTATTTTTTTATTGCTTTTCGTGTATTAGTGTCGTTTAATTCCCTTGCTATTTCAACAATAATTTTAGTTTGAGCATTTATTTTGTTTTCCTGTAAAAGGTAGTTGAGTAATTTTTTGAGGTACTGTAAAGTTTTCATTGCCATCGGATTTTTAAAGCCCCGGCTGATTGGATTTGGGTCTCCTAAGAAATATATATCATTACCCTGTTCATCCCTGTAAACTACCCCATCTTTATCTGCCTTAATATTTGCCGGGCTATACACCTCTTGCTCAGATGGATGCCACAGGTATTTATTAATCCTTTCTTTGGGAACATTGTACCTGGTTGTAAGTAGTTCTATTATTTTGTCTTCAATTCTATAGAGTTTCAAAAACTGCTTCCCTTTATCCATGCCCATTGGCTGCCTCAGATAGTTTTGATATAAGATTGATACTTCATCAATAAACTGATTCTGTTGGCCGATTGTCTTTTTATTCCAGGTTTTTGTCTTGAAGTTTTCGTTTATCTTATCCTTAATATCTTTTACATCCATTTCATCTAAAACATAATCATTGCCCATATTCATCCGGTCCCGCTCATTCATTCTGTCAGATATTAATCCATTTACAATACTATTAATTTCTTTATCAGATTTATGTTTAGCCAGGATACTTGCATATTCGTTTCTTATTTCCTCAATTTTTTCTTCATCTAATTTTTCACTGAAAACACTTTCCATATTAGCTACAAATACGGCATGTGAGTATAGCATCCCTTTTTTGAGATAAGGCAAAATAGTTTTTATAGTAGCCGCTGAAAGAGAAGCATAACCATTATTTAGCCTAATGTTGTCAAAATCTTTTTTGTCAAAAGTTATATCAGGGAAATGCTTTTGCAGAATTGGAATTAGCCTGTCGCCTAAATCAGTTGTTTGTTGCTTGGTAATGGAAGCATCAAATACTAAGTGCCATATATCCTCTACTCTCAAATAATGGCCGTTTTTTTTCTTTCCTAAAAGGGTTTCATTCCATCTAAGTAGTTCTTTCCAATTTTCTCCAAATATTTTTTCTATTTTGTTTAAAAGTATATTGGCTTTATATTTTTTCCCCTCGTTTTCTTCATCTAAGTCCACGTCAAATTTTGACATGATAGTCCCGCCTGCATCCGTAATTCTTTCTTTGATTCCTTTCTCAGTTTGTTTTCCTGTTTTTTTGTCTTTTTTTCCATTATAAGTTAAGTCGCTTGCCCTATTGAACATTGGAAAAACTACATCTTCTAAAAAAACAATTTTATCAGTTCCTTTTGGCGGCTCAATTTTTAAGTTATTTATATCAACCCAGGTTCTGAATTCTTCATATAAAGGATGGCTAAGGGGAATCCTTTTTTTGCCTGGTTTGTAGTAAATGCCGGTTTTACTTTTAAGTGGACGGTTTAATGTACAATATCCGACAAGTCCTTTTTGGCTTGTCAAAGTTCTTTGCCAGGTTATTGCTTTCTTTATTCTTTTGCAAAAATTGCTTTCTAAATCAAACCCAAGGTTTTCAAAAATGGCATCTACTTCATTTTCAAAATAATGTCGGTAAGTAAACCTGTTTCTAATTCGGTAGTGATTTATAGCTTCAAGTTCTTTATTCTTTTGGCCCCAATACAGGGCACTTCCTAATGTTTTGTATTTCTCTTTTATAAGCTGGTCAATCACCTTAATGCCAACTACTTCAATTTCACCTTTAATTACTTTTCCGGTGCTGTCTTTTTTGGGCCTGCCTTCTTCAATCAGCTTCGTTTCTTCCGCATCTCCACTATTGAAAAATCCTCTACGTTGAACCAATTGATAAAAAACCCTTCCTAATAACTGTTTATTGTTACTAAAATATTTTTTGTGTTCTTCGTTTTCACTTACCGCAAGCCACCTGAAAGCATAGCAATTATCATGCTTGCTTAAACCAAATTCTTCAAAATCAGGCTTCCCATCTCCATTAAAATCAAATCTTAACCACTCAATAAATTCTTTCTTTTGAGGATATTTTCTGCCACTTCCTTTTTTGTAATGCCTCCATTCATTTAATTCATCCAGGGTCAACGGACACATTTCATTTTCAATTAAACACTCAAGTAATTCCCATTTTCTATACTTTTCTGCCTGGTAGTTTCTCCGCTTCCCCCTTGCTTCTGTCCGTTTTTTTACCATTGGTTGTTCACCACTTTTTTCCTTGTCATTTACTCCTTTTTCAAAAGTCATTACTCCTTTTTCAGTAATCTGATTTTCCAGTTCACTATCAACTTCCCTTATTGCCCATCCGATTGAATGGGTACCTAAATCAAGGCCAAGAATTTTTTCCATATAGTATATTTTTGTAAAAATATAAAAATTTTATGTTGTATATACATTTGTTAGTAAAATAAATGTATTTTTGCTGTTATAAGGCAAAAGTATTAGGTGCATCTAATATTAGAAATGGCTTCCAAAATCATTTCTTGGTTATACTTAGCCTTTATTAGCACTTTATATTTTATACAAGTGTATATGTTGTGAATTGCTTTTAACATTATATTTGCTTTGAAAGCTTATCACAATAAGGCTATAAGCCGAAGATTATTCTTAAACCCTGCGTACTCCGTGGGGCTTTTTATTATTAACATCCTACTTAACTGTACCTCTCTAAACCCCTGCCAATCACCGCCATATTTTTCTGCCGGATAAATTTACTAAAATTAAAATAACCTTTGCTTGTTTCCTTGCAGGTAAATATTCCTTTATTACATATTCGTATAAAATATTGTGGTATTATTCAGAAGTTTGCTGAAGCAAATTTTGTGTGCTACAATTTTACTTTATCCGTATAGAAACGGAAACGCTTTTTTGGCTTTCTTTATTTAAGAGATTGGTGGCGCTTAGTTGGTAAAAAATTACATTATCTTTTTCTTTGTTTTTTTCTGTGTATGAATTACTGTCATTTACAGTCTTAATCTATTTTACATCATGCCCCGGCACTGAGCGGTAAATACAAATAACACTGATGTTGACTGCATTTGCCCACAGGTAATATATACAGCACCTACAGTTTGACTAATTTGTATTTCTGCCGAAGTTGCCGGTAAATCTTTCTTTATTGCCGGTGTTATCAAATGTGATTGCGGTATAAGGATAACTCTTGCCAAAAGGAATGGAGTCGGAATAAAAACTTTTCATTGGCTGAGATGCATTACCTATTTGTGGCAGATGCCATTTTCTGTTACTGTTTTATCCCAACCATGGGGCATGGTATAGTTTACTACATCAAATGTTAGCTTTTGTGCATTTGAATGCGTGGTAATGACAGTAAGCATCATTAAAAAGATGATAGTTTTCATTTTACATGTTTATGATGTAAAAATAAA
>JAFDXH010000125.1 GCA_018268075.1 Bacteroidota bacterium
GGTTTACTGAATTCCCATTACTTTTGCGCCATTCGATTATAAGTGTTTGTATATGGCAAGAAAGAATATTTTAAATACCGGGATACCTATTTCCACTTCTTTAAAACCAACGTTGGAAGCAGAAAACATTCAACAGCGCATTGCACCAAACAAAAAAAGATTGCTTACCATTTCTGCTCTTGCAGTGGTAGTGGCAATTTGTATAAGTTTTGTTGCTAAGTTTCTGATTGACTTCTTGTATTTTATCACACATCTTGCTTTTTACGGCGATGTTGCTATTACACACGTTACACCTGTTGGCAATCATCTGGGGTTATGGGTAATACTGGTACCTGTAGCCGGTGGCATTGTAGCAGGGTTGATGGCGCTGTATGGTTCTAAAGCGATTAGGGGGCATGGTATTCCGGAAGCTATGGAGCAAATACTCACTAACCAAAGTAAAATAAAACCTACACTTACTTATCTGAAGCCCATTTCATCAGCAATTGTAATCGGTACCGGAGGCCCATTTGGAGCAGAAGGGCCTATCATTGCTACAGGCGGCGCATTGGGCTCTACGCTGGGGCAATTATTAAAAATTTCTCATAACGAAAGAAAAATTTTGCTTGCTGCAGGAGCTACTGCGGGCATGGCTGCTATATTCGGCAGCCCCATCGCTTCCATTTTTTTAGCAATTGAATTATTGTTATTTGAATTTTCACCACGCTCCATTATTCCTGTGGCGCTGGCCTGTATTACCGGTGCGGCGGGGCATCACTTTTTATTTGGCGCCGGTCCTGTTTTTCCTATTGGCCATGCTTTGGAGATGCCGGGTAATACTGCACTTTTTGTGTATAGTATCTTAGGATTAATCACTGGGTTTCTCTCTGTATTTGTTACTAAAATAGTTTATTGGATTGAAGATCTTTTTGAAAAACTACCCATCCATTGGATGTGGTGGCCCGCCATAGGCGGCCTTTTTGTAGGCGTGATCGGATATTTTTCGCCCCGTACATTGGGAGTAGGGTACGAAAATATCACCGATGTATTATCCGGCACTTTGCCCATGCAGATTGTATTGTATTTATGTGTTTTAAAATTTATTTCCTGGGCCATAGCACTGGGTAGTGGTACATCGGGTGGTACTTTAGCTCCTTTAATGACTATTGGTGGTGCTGCGGGTATCCTTATGGCCAATGTTGTTATTTATTATTTTCCTCATACCGGTATCAGCCTTTCGCTTGCAGCGCTTGTATGTATGTCTGCATTATTTGCGGGCGCATCGCGGGCATTGCTTACTTCTATCATTTTTGCGTTGGAAGTAACAGGCCAGGCCAATGCACTATTGCCTTTACTGGCAGGCTGCACCGCTTCTTATTTTGTTTCTTTTTTCCTGATGGAAAATACCATTATGACTGAAAAAATAACCCGGCGCGGTATTAAAACTCCTGATTCCTATCAGCCGGATATTTTGGAAAGCATAAGAGTAGAGCAAGTAATTAAGGAGCATGCTATTGTGCTTGATGAAGACAATACTGTAGAAGAAGTGCGTACCTGGCTTGAGAATGAACCCGATTATCACAGCAATTATTTTGTAATAGTAAATAAAGAAAATCAATTTGTAGGCATCATCAGTTCTTCAGGCTTGCTTAGCCAGCATCACGATCCAGCTAAGAGAATTGTATCACTCATAAGGAGGCAGCCTATTTCTGTAAGTGAAGACAGTAGCCTGAAAAAAGCTGTAGAATTAATGGCTGTAGAAAGCATTGATGTGCTACCTGTAATTTCTGCTGAAAATAATTTTATTGGTATCATCTCCTACAAGGATATACTTTCTGCTTATAAAGACGATATAGACAATCAGGTAAAAAAGAATCCTTCTATTTCCCTAAGGCGGCGTGGCTTAAAAGTTTTGGTAAGAGGCCAGAAATTAATTGATGTGTTCAGAAACCGATAGGATAGAAAAATTAGAAATAGACAGAGAAAAAAAAAGTTGCCCTTTTTTTCAGAGCAACTTTGTATAACTAAAACCAACCAGCAGAAATTATTTTTGAAGCGCCTTCAGAGTTTTTTATTTTTTGAAGGGGGTTAATCATTTAGGATTATTGTATCTGATAATCAGAAAATTTAGAGGAGCCTTCATCTTTTTTATCCTTATTTTTTCCGATAATATAGCCACCTGCTGCACCTACTACTGCGCCTACTACTGCACCCAATCCTTTTTTCTTGGATAGTATTGCGCCGCCTACAGCGCCGCCTACACCACCAATCACAGCGCCTTGAGTGGCTTTGTTCCATCCTTTTTTCTTTTGAACCTCTGGTACGCTTGCAGTAGCATCTTTACTTTGATCGTTGCCCTTGCTTATCTCTGTATTTCCATTTCCGGCAGTACTGGTTTCAGGTGCAGGAGTGGTGCTCACTACAGGTGGTGTGGCTGCTGGTGCTACTACTACAGGTGCAGGTATTGTTGCCACTGTTGAAGATGGAGCCGCCTTTTTTACTACTTTTTTATTTTTAGAATTATTAGAAATAACAGTAGATTTTGTAATAGCAGGGGCTACATTATTTTTTACGGTAGCAGTAGTATCAGAATATACATTGTTATTAGTATAAACTGTAGAGTCTGTTAATAACTGAATGTTTCTGCCAGTATCCTTGCTATCATTCTTGCAGGAAGCAAATGCGGCGATAAAGAAAAATGCGGGTAAAAACTTTTTCATAATGCTGATTTTTTAGGGTTTAAATTGATTTGTATATAAGAGCCTTTTTAGCAAATCAGGTTTAATGCTACTACCATCATTTGCAAATGCTTAACACATCAATAAGAATTGTGTTACTGAACAAGCCGCCAATAATCAGGCACAAAAAGAGCACACCTGATTTGTTTTTAATTGTACTGAAATTGTATCTGCAGCAAAGCGCTGGCCAATTATATTTTAAAGCTGGTATTTAACTAATCCTGCATTTTACTACCTTCCCTAAAAATATTTAATGAAGTAAGCGCGTACTCCAGCCCTCTGGGCAAATTGGTAACACGTATTCTTTATTCACTAAAAAAATAAATATCTATGCGTACAAAAAAAATATTATTACTATCGGTTGTATTATTTATTTGTTATGTAGCCAATGCTCAATCCTATCCGGACAGCTATACCGGCGGCAAATATGTAACTGTAAATGGAGCAAAACTATGGGTGGTAGCCATTGGCAAGGGCGCCCCAATCATTATTATTCCGGGCGGCCCTGGTGGTGCACATCTTGGATATAGAGTGTTTGATACTTTAGCAAAAGATAATGAGGTAATATATTATGATGCCTTTGGCCGTGGCAAAAGTGATACAGCACTGAATGTAAAAGATTATTCACTATCCCGCGATATTGATGATTTGGAAGGATTAAGAAAAGCGCTTCATTTTGAAAAATGGTCGGTGCTGGGGCATTCTTATGGCGGCCTTGTTGCACAGGGTTATGCTTTAAAATATCCAGATCGTGTAAGTCATCTTATATTGGCCAATACATTCCATAGTTATATCATGTGGCAAAAAAATGATGACAACAGCAACCATGAAATTCAAACCAATTATCCTGAAGTGTGGGATTCATTAATGATTATTCGAGAGCAGGGGGCTGTATCTAGTGATCCTGCGCATCAGGAACTTTATGGCAAGGTGCCCTATGGTTTTCTGTATGCATATAACCCCAATAATTTTTTATCGCGCGGGCGCAAGCCTTATCCTAATTCATTTAACTATAGGCTTTATTACCAAATGGTAGGCCGTGATGGTGATTTTATAGTAGGTAGCGATATTGGAAATTTTGACTACAGAAAGGAATTAAAAAATCTAAAAATGCCTGTACTGATTTATGGTGGCCGCTACGATCGAGTAGCAGTGCCGGCTATGATGGTTAAATACAAAGAGTATTGCCCACAGGCAAAATTTGTAATGTTTGAACAGTCGGGGCATAACCCTCAGGTGGAAGAGCCGGGAAAACTGTTTCCGTTGATCGAAAAATTTTTGCATTAATTTGAAAATAAAAGGAGGAAGAAAAATTAATTTTTTGATGGATGCCAAAACTGCAACAATACTTACCTTCAAAATCTTATTTGCTTTTCACCCTATATTTTTTATTTACTTTAGGATTATTAAAATACTCATCTAACTCTTTTGAATCTCTTACATCTTCCACAACAGGGATGTCAATCAATTGTAATTGCACTTGTTTTAATTCGTCTTTTAATCGGGCTATTTTTTTTAAAATGTCAGGGTCTTTATCACCTACCAGTAAATTGTCGGTAAGGATATATTGCAGCCGTTTAATATCATTGCGCACCAGTGATGCAGAATTTTGTTCATAATTTTTATTAGGTGCCACTGCTTCTTTTACAGGCACTAAGGCTACACCTACACTTGGTAATATCTTTCCGGTTGTTTTGCCCCCATCACCGGGTAGCGAAGAAAAGATAGTACCGCCTAATGCAGTAGAGGCTGATGTGAGGTCAAATGTGGTACGGGTGCTTTTTGTGCCCTTTATTTTTTTGTCCAGAATGCGGAAAGTGCTTTTTAACTGTATTATATATACTTCAATATTTTTAGTAATCTTATCATATTCCAAAGCGCGTTGCGGAAAATTTATGGATTGCCGTACAGTCACATTTACAGTAGAAGTATCCCTGTTAAAAAATTTATCAACACCAATAAATTTTAGTACTAATTTTTTTTGATTGATGCTTTCATCATCTTTAATAAAATCGTAAGGCGCTACCCAAATAAAATTATCATCGCAGTGAGCAATCAGAGATTTTGGTTGAATGGAATAATTGCTAAACCAGGTAATAGATTCAATTGGAAAACTTCCTTCCTCACATTGAATTTTAAAATTGAGCGTGTCGCCTTCATCTATCGAAAGGTCATTTGCTACAGAGGGTTTTAGCTGGCTGGGAATGATATCAGTATTATAAAACAAAATGGTAAAAACTGTATCTACAAAATCCTTGGGGTCGTTTAGGTTTTGTACACCCAACTTTACTTTGTACTCATGGTCATACTGTAACTTTCCTGAGAGAAAATAGGATTTCTCTGCCTTGAAGTGCAGGTTGCCATTATCCTTATTGATGCGTAGCCCAACAGGAGTATTTTTCAAAAAATAATAATATTTTTTGGGGTCCTTGTTTATTTCGAACTGATAATCTAATGTAGAATCTACATGGAGGGTAAAATAGGGACTGAAATTTTTTATCCTCAATATGGTATCAACTGATATTAAGGGCTTAATAGAATCTGATACAATTAATGTGTCTTGAGGTACCTGCGCTTTGAGTGACAATGAAAAAAATAACAATGCTGCCAGTGTAATTGAAAAGGATCTCTTCATACCTGCAAAAATATAAAATCCTTTTCGCCTTATGGTCATGTTTATTCAGATATATTTTATTTACAAAGTGTAGTGTTTTTTAATTAACGTACTGTTATTTATCTTTTCTGCATCCTAAAGGCGTTTCGTTTACCGATAAAAAGTGATAGCTGACCGAGAATATGAGATTATTTGTCTAAAAGGCTTTTGAGCATGGGAATAGTGTATCTATTTTTGAAAAATAAAATTTAAACGTTATGCAAGAAATAGATGAAAATAACAGTCCGCATTATAGAAATTCAAGAATAGGCAGCGGATTGATTTTAGTAGCTGCCGGTATGCTTTTGCTTGCATCCAAATTGGGTGCGCCCATTCCGGAATGGATTTTTACCTGGCCAATGATTCTTATTTTGGTTGGAATCGTTTCTGGGATAAAAAATGACTTTCAGAATCCGGGAGCCTATATACTAATCATATTGGGAGCTATATTTCTCATAGATCAATCATTTCCATTTTGGGAGTTGAAAAGATTTACAGTTCCTTTTATATTAATTGGCATTGGAATCATCTTTGTATTGCGACCGCACAGATCCAAGAGTAGATTTTCATCTTGCAGGAACTCAAAATATACCACTTCCAAACCCGCTTCACCTGCTTCCCCAAAAAAGACTTACTCAGGTGAGGATTTATCAGGCGAGCATATAGATCTTCATGCGGTATTTGGCGGAGTAAAAAAAAACATAGTTTCAAAAAATTTTAAAGGTGGCCGTATTGTGAGCTTTATGGGCGGAGCTGATATAAACCTTATGCAAGCCGATATACAGCAACCTGTAGTTCTTGAAATCCATAATTTATTTGCAGGTACGCAAATAGTAATACCCTCTAACTGGCAGTTAAAAAACGAAATCTCTGCAATTTTTGGTGGTGTGGAAGATAAGCGGCCTATACAAAACTTATCGCATGATGATGGTAAGGTACTTGTGCTTAAAGGATCTTGTGTTTTTGGTGGTATTGAAATAGCAGCTTATTAATTTGTTAAATGAAAAATTATTTTATGAAATGGTATATTGCCAAAATAGTTTACCAGATTGTTTGCGGTACTGGAAATCATACGCCCCAATTTGATGAACAATTAAGAATTATAAATGCTGAGGATGATATACAAGCCTTTAATAAGGCAAGATTGCTTGGCGAGAGGGAAGATGATCGTTTTTTAAATAATAAGAATAAGCCTGTAGAATGGAGATTTTTGGATGTAGCCTCCTTGCATTTAATAGATTTTGAAGATGGGCATGAAGTAGGATCAAGAATTTTTGAAGAAGACAGTGCGAAGGATTATTTATTGTTTCTGAGAGCTAAATCAAAGCGCCTTCATGATGATTGTATAGAAAAAACTTTCTCACTATAAAAGAATAGATTTGGCCATTTCCATACTTTCTGATAAAAAATTACGATTTTTTTTCCTTGCCTGGTGGCTCGTTTGGGTACTAATCCAATATTCAGCCTTAATGCAGATGAGGATAGATAATCGCCATGCAATTGCTGATAGTGTGATTGGAGTATCCTTACTGGCATTAAGTTCGATGGTACTTAATAACAACCTGAGGTACTATCTGCCCCGTCATAAATATGGACATCTTTTTTCATTGAGTGCAATCATTACTATCATCTGGTGGATCATTTTTCAGGGTGTATTGTTTTTGTTTTTTAGCAAAGGCGATCCTTATTTAGATTTTGTCCGAAGTACTTCTGCTATTCGTTTTGGAGCAGCATTTTTGTTGCTAAGTAGTATGAGCATGTTTAGTACACTTTGGTACAGCCACCTTGATCAAAGAGAAACCAATGAACGGCGATCTGAATCAGAAAAATTAATCAGAGAGGCCGAACTAAATAATCTTCGACAACAATTACAACCCCATTTTTTATTTAACAGCCTTAACTCAATAAGTTCATTAATTATATCTGACCCGGAAAAGGCCCGTGATATGATATTTCAATTAAGTGATTTTTTGAGAGGCACCTTAAAAAAAGAAACGCAACAGTGGATTTCATTAAAGGAAGAATTTGAATACCTGCGCCTGTATCTGGAAATAGAAAAAGTGCGGTTCGGTAACCGGCTCCAAACAGAGTTGATTTATCCGGATGATATTTTGAATTTTAAAATTCCGGTATTGCTACTACAGCCAGTTGTAGAGAATGCGATTAAATTCGGCCTGTACGACACTACCGGTATAGTACCTATTTCAATAGAAGCAATATCAGATGATAAATATCTTAAGGTCATTGTAAAAAACCCTTTTGATCCTGAAACCAGCGTTCCATTAAAGGGTACAGGGTTTGGCCTTGATTCGGTGAAGAGAAGGTTGTTTCTATTATTTGCCCGTGCAGATCTTGTAGAAACAGGTATAGATGGACAAATTTTTATCACAAAAATAAAAATACCTCAACCCCAATGAGAAAAATTATAATTATAGATGATGAAGTACTAGCAAGAACTGTTGTGAAAGAATATTTGAAAGACTATCCTGATTTCTTATTAGTAGATGAATGTGGTGATGGGCTGCAGGGTGTCAAATCTATTCAGGCGAATATACCTGACCTGATTTTTCTTGATATACAAATGCCCAAGATTAATGGCTTTGAAATGTTAGAGCTGCTGGATGCGCCACCGCATGTTATTTTTACAACAGCTTATGATGATTTTGCAATAAAAGCTTTTGAGCACAGTGCTGTTGATTATTTATTAAAGCCATTTAGTAGGGAGCGATTTAGAAAAGCCGTAGAAAAATATATTGATAAAAATAATATTCCACAGCTTACAGAGGTAATAGAGTCTGCTGCACTTACACCCTCGCAGCAAGGAAGGGTGGTAGTGAAGGATGGGAATAAAATAAAAATTATCCCTGTATCGCAAATACAATTTTTAGAATCAGCAGACGACTATGTAAAGATTCATACAGCTGAAGGAACTTACCTAAAAAACCGGACTATGAATTTTTTTGAAACCTCTCTAGAAGCCTATCAGTTTACCAGAATTCATCGGTCGTACATTGTAAATACTCAAATGATTACGGGCATTGAGCCGAATGATAAAGTGGGTCCTATGCTATTATTAAATACCGGTACAAGGCTTTCTGTGAGTAAAGCTGGCTATGCCAGATTAAAGGAAGTATTAGGTATATAAAAAAATACCGGAATCAAATCCGGTATTTATATTAAATCAGCTAAAAAGGGTTAGAAGAAAAATCCAAGGCGCAAGCCGATAAAGCCTGCGTTTTCATATCCTTCATATCGAAGGCTGGCATCAAATCCGCCAAGCAAAACTCCAATACCGGGTGCATAGGTAAAAGAATTTCCGGTTAAATGCGCTAAGTTGCCATTGGCATCTTCATAATAGATAATGCTATGAGTGACCCCTGCTTCCATAATGCCATAAAACTTATCTGTAAATTTATACCGGCCACCCAGTTTGACAGGGATATTTAAAGTTGCCTTTGAATCACTATTTAAATTATTGAGGTCTTTGGGAATAAAGGCAATTCCGCCTGTAGTAAATGTAGCTCCGAATTGAGGAGTTATTTTATAGAGAAACCTTAAGGAAAGCCCAGCACCTACAGAATAAGCATCTCCCATTACGCCTACTGGTAATGCGCCTTCCAAACCAAGGCCTACTTTAAATTTCTTCCCAGAAATTTCCTTTTTATCCTGCGCTTGTATAGTGAGCGAAAATATAAGAAAGACTGCGGTTAAAAGAGCCAATTGTTTTTTCATAAACTTTTTGTTTTGGTATCTATTATTTATTAATGGTTTGGTTAAAGAGTTCTTTTGCCTTTTACTGTTACTGTTTTTCCATCATTATCTTTAAATGAGCCAGACACAACCTCGCCAGATAATGTTCCGATGTAGTCTGTCCCGTTTTGCATTAGTTTGCCATCAGAGGTTATCGTGCCGCTAAAATCTCCGTTAGTTGTACCATTGCTTTGTCTTGAAGAGCCTCCCATTTTTTTAAGAAATCTTGAAACGATTAGGTTAAAAGTTCCTTTCTCTGGTTTTGTTGTTTCATAAGTGCCTTCAAAACACTCTATCAATGCGACGGAGCTTTCCTTGGCCAGATTAAATTGGGCAGAAGGGTGCCCTGGAATATTTGATGATGTAATCATTGGATTTGCACCATTCGGATCTACTTTAAAAGTAATCGTTATTGCAGCGCCATTGAGTGTACCGGTAAATGGTGCCACATAGGATACGCCTGCTACCCAGTTAACACTTGAGGTAAGGTTAACAGTAGTGCCATCCAGCACCATAGTGGCCGTAATGGTTGATGATCCATTTTGGATATTAAATTGGATGGTTCCGGTAGAGCCAATTACAATTCCTTTATATACTCCTTTGCTGCTGCCATCATTAACGGCTAAGGCATCAGGTGTGGATTTGCAGGATGCACATTTATAATCTGGCGGAGTGGAATCACCACTTTTTTTGCAGCCTGCAAAAATGATTGCAAAAAGAAAGATGCTGCTGATTAAAATAACTTTTTTCATAAAGCGTGAATTTTTCGGTTTAAAGTTTTAAAAGAGATGAATATTAATATTTAAGCTGCTAAGGTAGTGGGGCAGCTTATAGGATAAAATATGAAAAAAGTAGTACGGGAAATGTTGACAACAAAAAGTGTAATTAATTCAGCCCTGCTTTTCTGATGGCTTGTGCTTTATTGCAGGCGTGTAATTTTTTATAAATATTGCTGATGTGTGTACGCACCGTTTCGAGAGAAATAAATAATTTGGCAGCGATTTCTTTATAGCTAAAACCCTTGGAAAGCCATTTTAAAACTTCTTTTTCGCGTGCTGATAATTTTTCTTTTGTATCAATATACTCAATATTTTTTTGAAAGGCATTTACAACTTTGCGTGCTATTTCATTACTCATCGGGCTGCCTCCCTGTGCAAGATCTGTTAAAGAATCAATTAATTTTTGTGCAGAGGTGTTTTTAAGGATATACCCGGTGGCGCCGGCTTTCAGGGCTTTAAAAACCCTGTCTGCATCATTATATACACTTAGTACCATTATTTGAATATCGGGGCGCTGAGGTTTGAGCCAGGAAATAAAATCTATACCGCTCTTGCCCGGAAGCTGAATGTCAGTAAGGATCATTTCAATATCCTTCCCCATATTTGATTCAAAAAATTGAATAGCATCTTCGGCACTGCCAAAGCTGGCCACATGGTTGAACTTTCCTGACCCTGCTATTAAAGCAGAAAGGTAATTCCTTATTTGTTCGTCATCTTCTATGATTATTATGGGTGCCATTGACTTTTAAAGATATACTTTAAGCTGTAGAATCAAATGTGAAAAAAGTAGTATAATTATTAAGGGGCATTGAATAATTTACCTGAGTTCCCTGTGTTTTATTTAGCCATGAGATGGTGCCTCCAATATCATTTATTCTTTTTCTTAGGTTTTTCATGCCGTTGGCGTCAGCTCTTGTTTTTTCTTCATTGATGCCACTGCCATTGTCACTTACCATAAAGCGCAACTCCTTGTCTATAATGCGAAATGATAATTGAATGCAGGTAGCATTAGAGTGTTTTAGTGCATTGTTTAGTAGCTCCTTTGTAATAAGGTAAAGATTCCTGCGCATTTCGTTGGTCAGTTTAATCGAAGGGACTTCTTCAGGAAAATCAATCTGGAATTCTTTATCAAAGGGCTCAAAATATTGTTGTGACTGCTCCCGTATGTAAGCGAGTAAATTTTCCAATGTATCGTTTTGGGGATTGAGCGCCCAGATAATTTCACTGATGGTTTGCACCAGCCTGTGAGAGGTAGAAGAAATAATCTGCATTTCTTTTTTCAAGTCACTTCTGTGCTGCGTTTGTACCAATTCGCTCAGCAAGGCTATTTGGGTGATGCTGCTACCTATTTCATCATGCATATCTGCGCTGATGCGCAATCGCTCGGCATTAATAGCAACTTGATTTTCAAGGACACGTATTCTTTTCTCTTCCTTCCGTTTTAGTAAAAGGTATGTAAGATAAATAGCGAGTAGTAATATGAAAATGGAAATGACAACAAAGAAGGGAGGTGTTTTCCAAAATGGTGCTTTAATTCTTATGTCTATTATTTCTGGATCACTCCATACCCCTTCTGCATTGGATACCATTAGTTTTAATGTATAATTGCCGGGGGGCAAATTGGAATATCTGGCCGACTTATTCACGGTGATTATGGGCATGGGGTCCCATCCTTCTAAAATATATTGCATCTTATTTGCCTGAGGAAGCGTATAGTCCAGAGCTGAGAAAATAAAGTTGAAATCATTCTGGTAATACGGAACCTCTATTAAATGATGAAGAATATAGTTTGAATCTTTTATAAATGCCTGGTTATCTATTTCAATTGTAGTAATGGCAGCTTGTGGTTTTGTTTTTATGGGACTTTTCAGATTTGCTTTAAACCAGTTAAACCCATTAACCCCGCCAAAATAAAAGTTTCCAGAAGCGCCTTTGTAAAAAGCCTGTGTGTTGAATTCATTGCTCTGCAATCCATTTAGGTGAGAGAAATTTTCAAATGTTTTTTTGTGTGTATTAAAATAGCTCAATCCTTTATTGGAGCTTATCCATAGATTTCCGGCCGAGTCCTCCAGTTCGCCATAAAGATGGTTGTCACTCAACCCATTATTTTGATTGTACAATAGATAGGAGTCAGATTTGATGTTATAATGTACCAATCCTTCATTGGTAGCAATCCATAAAAAATTTTCATTCTTCAGGTCGCCTGAAATGCTTTTGACATTAAAGCCATTTAAAAAATGATTAATAGAATCTACACTTTCGCCAGTGCACCTCAATTGCAAGACTCCAGTTGTTTGGCCAACATAGATATTGCCATTATTTAACTGTATGAGATCAATTCCTGACATTCCAAATAAGTTGGGCGAAAATTCTGCATTGAATACATTTCTCTGGTTTCTTTTAACAGACAATACTCCGCGGGTAGTGGCGCATAATAGGTTGCCGTTTTTTAACTGAATTATTTTATTAATAAATGACCCGAGGTCAGGCGCTACTAGTACATAGTTTTTAATAAACACTTTTTTAAATGATTTTTTTTCTTCATCAAAAATTGCCAGGCCTGCATTTGTTCCAATCCATTTGTTTTTATCCTTGTCCTGAAAAATTGCTCCAATAATATTTCCGGGCAATGAATTTTTTTTGTGAGGATCATTTTTAAAATTTAGCAAGGTGCCTTTTTCGGGGTCATAAATATTCAATCCACTGGAGTAGGTGCCAAACCAGATTCTTTGTTGATCATCTTCAAAAAAACATTTAGTGAAATAATCCTTTAATATAGGAAAATCGCCCATTGAAAGTGGGAAAATGTAGAACCGGGGCTGTTTTAGATCCAATCTTGCTACTCCGCCGCCATCAGTTCCTATCCAGAGGTTATTTGTCCGGTCTATGTTTAGGCAGGTGGTAAGATCAAAAGGAAGTGAGTTTAATTTTAAATTATCATGAAAAAACTGTGTAAAGGTTTGTTGATTTTCATTGAAGCAGGTAAGCCCATTTGCGGAAGTAAGCCACCACCGGCCATAATGATCTTTGATGCCACTTTTGAAATTAATGTTACTCTGTATTTTATTAATATAGGGGACGATTGATGTATCGTTTTTACTATTGGCTATTTCAATCTTGTTTTTATAAACGAGCATTTTTTGATCCTGATCAAAGAAAATTGCATTGACATTTTTATAATCTTTAGGTGTAGAAAATGTGCATGTTTTTAAATCAAAGCATCTCATGATTGCTTTTTCGTCTCCAAGTTTTAACCAGATTTTTCGATCGGGCCCTGGTTCTATATAATTATTGATCAGATTTCCCAGATTGATTTTAAATGGAAATGGAAATTTTGAAATTTTTGAAGTCGTAAGGTCAAATTTGATAAGTCCGGCTTGTATGTTAAACATCCATATAAATCGTGATTCGTCAATTACCAATGCATAATAATCTACCGAATTGTGTTCTAACAAATTCCTACCCCATATTAAATTAATTTTTTCAGAAATTTTATCCCATTTAAAAACTCCTTTTTCATTTGTAAACCACATGTTTCCATTCAGATCTTCCAAAATCTTTCCTCTTACAAAATTATTTACTTCACTATTCTTTACATCCTGTAATTGGTATGATTGAAAGTGGTCGCCATCGTACCGGCACAATCCATTAGGGGTACCAAACCACATATAGCCTTTATTATCCTGGTAAATACTATAGACCGAACTATGAGTCAGGCCATTATTAACACTCAAATTTTCAAAACGCGGTATGATGGGTTGAGCAAATAGGATGGGCGTATAAGAAAGTAGCAGAATAATAAATAAGCTTGGTTTCAGAGTTTTGGTTTTAAGGTCTTTGGCTCATTAAAGTTCTGGTTTTTTTTAGCTGATGCCAACCTAAATATAACCCAATATTGATTTTAAACCTATTCGCTTATTTTTGTTTAAATCTTTTTTGTTTTGAATCAAACAATTTTTGCAAAGGATCTCACTAAAATTTATGGTAAACGTACCGTAAATGACCGGGTATCTTTTGAAGTATCGCAAGGTGAGATTGTGGGATTATTAGGGCCAAATGGGGCTGGCAAAACCACCTCTTTTTATCAGGTGGTAGGCCTTGTAAAGCCGGATGACGGTGATGTGTTTCTGAATGAAATAAATATTACCCGGCTACCTATGTACAAAAGGGCGCAGATGGGACTGGGATATCTGCCACAGGAGGCAAGTATTTTTAGAAAACTTACTGTAGAGGATAATATAGCGGCTGTATTGGAGATGCGAAGTATATCAAGGAAGGAGCAAAAGGAAAAATTGGAGTCCTTGCTGGAAGAATTTAACCTCACACATGTAAGAAAAAGTAATGGGGACGTATTAAGTGGTGGCGAGAGAAGGCGTTGCGAGATAGCGCGCGCACTTGCAGTAGATCCTAAATTTATTTTGTTAGATGAGCCTTTTGCAGGTATAGACCCTATCGCAGTTGAAGATATTCAGGCAATCGTTACAAAGTTGAAATATAAAAATATAGGCATTCTAATAACAGATCATAATGTAAACGAAACATTGTCTATTTGTGACAGAGCCTATTTACTGATCGAAGGAAAAATATTTAAACATGGGTCTGCAGAAGAACTTGCTCAGGATGATCAGGTGAAAAGGCTTTACCTTGGCCGCAATTTTGAACTAAAGAGAAAGGACTATTTGCATATTGATGCGTTGAAGTAAAGTTTTTTAAAAATATATTCGGCCTTTTTAATTACCAATGCTGTGAAAGTTTTAAGCTCCGTAATATCAGTTGTAGCTCGTATGCGCCATTGGGCCATTCGAAATTGGATACTCTTCCCCTTGTCGGCCCAAAGAAATGTATTGCAGCACCTGATCACACAAGCGCAATACACTGAGTTTGGTAAAAAATATAATTTCTCTAGGCTTTTTACCGTTCGCGATTTTAAAAAAAGAGTGCCTATACAAGAGTATGATGATATAAAACCTTACATAGCCCGTATGATGGAAGGTGAGGAAAATATTTTGTGGAATACCCCTATCTATTGGTTTGCCAAGAGCAGTGGAACTACCTCTGATAAAAGCAAATTCATTCCGATAAGCGAAGAAAGCTTAAAGGAAATGCATTTTAAAGCATCCAAAGATGTGCTGACCAATTATTACAAAAATTTTCCGGATAGCGAATTGCTCACGGGCAAAAGCTTGGTAGTAGGAGGCAGCCACCAGTTAAATACATTTAATACAGAAATTCAATATGGCGACCTAAGCGCAGTGCTGATGCAGAACACGCCTTTCTGGGGCCACTGGATCCGAACACCCGATCTGCGCATAGCTTTATTAGATGAGTGGGAAAGCAAAATCGAAAAAATTGCAGGCAATACACTTCATGAAAATGTGACATCCATTGCAGGAGTTCCTACCTGGACTATCATCCTCATAAAAAGGATATTAGAGATTTCCGGAAAGAAAACTTTAAAAGAAGTATGGCCCAATCTGGAGCTCTATCTGCATGGTGGAGTTTCGTTTGTTCCTTACCGTGAGCAATTTCAAAAATTAATTGGTGCCCCAATAAATTACCTTGAAACTTATAATGCCAGTGAAGGATTTTTTGCCGCACAAGACTCTCCTCAGGATGATTCGCTCCTTTTATTCACTGATCATGGGATTTTTTACGAATTTATGCAGGTAGATGAATACAAACGGCCCAATCCTAAAACAGTAGGGCTGAAAGAAGTAGTGCTTCATAAAAATTATGCACTGGTAATCAGTACTAATGGCGGGCTTTGGAGATATCTTGTGGGCGATACCGTAGAATTTACTTCATTAAAGCCATTTAAAATAAAAGTAACTGGAAGGTTGAAGCATTTTATAAATGCTTTTGGCGAAGAACTGATAGTAGATAATGCTGACCATGCTATGGCGGCCGCATCTGCAAAATTGGGGTTGGTAGTAATTGATTATACCGCTGCCCCGGTGTACTTTAGTGAAAATAAAAATGGCGCTCATGAATGGCTAATAGAATTTGAGCAACCGCCAGTGAATATTGACGAATTTGCCTCAGTACTTGATACAGAATTAAAAAAGATTAATAGCGATTATGAAGCAAAGCGGCACAAAGGTATTGCATTGGGTATGCCTATTGTTCATATAATCAACAAAGGAATTTTTAATAAGTGGCTTAAAAATAAGGGAAAACTGGGAGGGCAGCATAAAGTGCCGCGCCTTAGCAATAGCAGGCAAATGCTGGAAGAAATCATGATCCTCAACAATCAATAACCTGGGAGTAAACAGGGTGAGTAGGTAATTGCCGGCCTTAGTGATAAAATAGCCGATGTTGATTTCAAATTTTATTCAATAAATAATACTTGTATTTAACCTTTCTTTAACCATGTAACAAATACTTTTGCCCACTAATAAAATTTATGAAGAAAACTGCTTTTTTATTATTCGCCTGCTTGTTTTTTATACAGGCATTTTCACAGGAGAATGTTGATAATCCTGCCAACAAGAACACAACAATTAAATTGCCGAATCGCCCGGCAGATCATTTAATGTTGCAAATTTCTTCTGATCATTGGGCAGGAATGCCAGATAGCATCAGTAGCCATCAGAAGGGGTTTTCCAAAGGCTTTAATGCCTACTTTATGCTGGATAAGCCCTTTAGGAGCTCACCAAAGTATAGTATAGGATTTGGACTGGGCGTAAGCAGCAGTAATATTGTTTTTAAAAAAATGAACATAGGGGTAGAGGGCGCACCTTCTGTATTGCATTTTACCGCACAGGACTCTACCAACCATTTTCAGAAATATAAACTGTCAACCACCTACGCGGAAGTGCCTATTGAATTTAGGTTTACCTCCAATCCTGATAACGTAAATAAAAGCTTTAAAGCTGCTATTGGTGTAAAAGTGGGAACGCTATTAAACGCGCATACAAAAGGAAAGACCTTGCAGGATAAAAATAATAATACCCTGAACAGTTATACAGATAAGATCAATAGCAAACGGTTTATTAATTCCACCAAATTCTCAGCAACAGCGAGGGTAGGGTATGGCATCTTTTCAATATTTGGCACTTACCAATTAAATAATGTATTAAAAGATGGGGCAGGTGCAGATATGAAACTTTACCAGATAGGCATTACAATAAGCGGGCTTTAAGTAAAGGCTCATTAAAATTTTATAAACCCCATAATGGGGTTTTTTTTATGAAAGCAGGTAAGTAAAAACGAGTAAATGCTTAAATTAATTTACAACTTACAGATTCGCTAATTTTGTAAAAAATTTTTTTATTGATAGAGAAGAAAATAATAAAGGACCGCATTGTAAATGTGATACTCGTAAGCGTAATCCAGCAAGGTGTTTCAGAGCATAAGGCGCTTGAATACTTAAATGAATTATCATTTTTGGCAGAAACCGCAGGTTGCAAAACTGTAAAAACTTTTATACAAAAATTGAAATCGCCAGATAGTAAAACCTTTGTAGGAAAAGGAAAACTACAGGAGATCAAAGAATATGCCGCCAAAAAAAATGTGGAAATGATCATCTTTGACGATGAGCTTACCGGAGCACAGATTAGTAATATTGAAAGTGAAACAAAAATTTTTACACTAGATAGAAGCGATCTAATACTCGATATTTTTGCCAGCAGGGCAAAGACAGCACAGGCTAAAGTACAGGTAGAGTTGGCTCAATATCAATATATTTTGCCACGGCTAAAAGGAATGTGGAAACACCTGGAGAGGCAAGGAGGTGGAATAGGCAGCCGGGGGCCTGGCGAAACTGAAATAGAAACCGACCGTAGAATAGTAAAGGACAAAATAAGCCTTCTGAAAAAAAGACTGAAAGAAATAGACAAACAGGCTTTTACCCAACGGAAAGAACGGGGCGAATTTATTAGAGTAGCGCTTGTGGGATATACCAATGTAGGCAAATCCACCATTATGAACCTGCTGGGCAAAAGTGAAGTATTTGCAGAAAATAAATTATTTGCAACCCTGGATACCACCACGCGCAAAGTAGTATTAGGCCATACTCCTTTTTTATTGAGCGATACGGTAGGCTTCATTAGAAAACTTCCTCATCACCTTATCGAAAGTTTTAAAAGCACTTTGGATGAAGTACATGAAGCTGATCTGTTATTACATGTAGTAGATATTTCTCATCCTCATTTTGAAGAACAATTAGATGTAGTAAATAAAACACTGCATGAGTTAGATAGCCTGGATAAGCCTGTGATCATAGTGTTTAATAAAATGGATGAGTATGAACGAAATACATACGATGAATGGCTGGATCCAGAGGTTAAAGAACAATTACTGATAGAGCTTCAGCAAAAATGGATGCACAAGAACAATGGCAGGTGTGTATTTATTTCTGCCACGCATAAAACAAATATTCCCGAACTGCGGCAAATGATATTGAACAATGTAAGAACACTGTATCAGCAAAAATACCCTTATAAAACAGAATTTTTTTATTGATATTGACTACCAAAGACACAAAGTATAGCTGGATTAAAATAGCCGATAATGAGGCTGATATTGATTTCAATGCCAACGGTTTTGCTGAGGCAGATATTGGTATTAGAAAGGTTTGCCTCATAAAAATAGGAGATGAAATTAAGGCATGCAGCGCGCTTTGTCCCCATGCAGGAGCCTCTCTTTTGAAGAATGGAAGCATAGATCATCAAGGCAATATTACCTGCTGCGTACATAATTATAGCTATAATATCCATTCTGGCCGCGACCGGTTAAATGAAGGGTACTATTTGAAAATTTTCCCTGTATTGCAAAATGATCAAGGGGTATTTGTGGGGATTTGATAGATGTA
>JAFDXH010000126.1 GCA_018268075.1 Bacteroidota bacterium
AATAGCCTTTTTACCCGCATGTTTCCGGAGGTAAAATTAAAAGTCATTGAGAGTTTGAAGCGGCAACATAACATTGTAGGAATGACCGGTGATGGCGTAAATGACGGTCCGGCACTTAAAGCGGCAAACATAGGAATTGCAATGGGCAAGCGCGGTTCTGAGATTGCCAAAGAAGCATCTTCACTAATCCTGACAGATGACGATTTTGGAAAAATGACAGATGCCGTAGCCATGGGAAGAAAAATTTATACCAATCTTAAAAAAGCCATTCAATACGTTATTTCCATTCACATTCCTATTATTTTAACCGTGGCGTTGCCATTGATTTTAGGCTGGGTTTATCCCACTATTTTTACACCGGTGCACGTAATTTTTTTAGAACTCATTATGGGGCCAACGTGCTCTATCGTTTATGAAAATGAGCCGTTGGAAAAAAATGCGATGCTTCATCCGCCACGGGAACTATCCAATACTTTTTTCAATCTGAGAGAACTCACCATCAGTATTTTTCAGGGATTGGCCATTACCGTGGGTACTTTATTTATGTATCAATTTTCAGTGCAGAACGGATACCAGGAAGACATGACCCGTTCATTGGTTTTCACCACATTGATATTTGCCAATATATCTTTGACATTGGTAAACCGGTCGTTTTTCTTTTCAGTATTCACTACTTTCAAATATAAAAATGTATTAATGGCCGTGGTTCTTTCGGCTACCCTCGTGCTGTTGGCAATGATCCTATACATTCCATCATTCGCTAAATTTTTCAGGATCACACCATTGAATTTAAAACAAATCAGTTGGGCAGTCGCTACTGCATTTATTTCGGTGATTTGGTTTGAATTGTATAAATGGAAGAAACGAAAAAATGCCTGACTTGATTTATAATAAAAGTATTTAAGTATAGACATTCGAGTAGCTTGAAAAAGCTGAGCTAACAACAAACTGAATTGCAATCTATCCCTTTTACATGATCAATATCACCTTTTCAGCTGATATCAATGAAGATTAAAAGGGAGAAATATAATTAGCTTTGGTTAGAATATGGAATCATTAAAAGCTATTATGCCTTTTCGTGCTACACCAGAGCTTTTAGATAGCCTGAGCGAACATGGCATTCAAAAAAAATACTACGCCGGTGAAATTATCCTAAATAACAATGCCAACATACGTAATATACCAATCGTAGTTGAGGGAATTGCAAAGGTGATGAGAACAGATGAAGAGGGCAAAGAGATTTTACTATATTACTTAAAAGCAGGTGAAAGTTGCATCATGTCTTTTCTGGGCGGCATGCACCTCGAGATGAGTAAAGTAAAAGTGATAGCAGACGAGGATACAGAAATCCTATTCCTGCCAATAGAAAAAGTATCCTATTTTCTGAAGGAATTTCCTCAATGGCTGGATTATATTTTTATGCTATACAATAAGCGATTCGAAGAATTACTGGAAGTAGTAAATGCTGTTGCCTTTAAAAAAATGGATGAAAGATTGCTCAATTTTATTAAAAATAAGTGCAATCATACAGGCAGCAACACTTTGAGTATAACCCACGAACAGATAGCCAATGAGCTGGGATCATCACGAGTAGTGGTATCAAGGCTTCTCAAACAAATGGAAGATGAAGGTTTGGTAAAATTGGGAAGAAATAAAATTTCGCTTGTGTAACTTATGTTACCAAACAAGTAAGTTATATTGTTGAATTTTGTATTCAATCATTAAATAAAATAAGTATGAAATCGAATATGGGTGTACTTGACAAAACTGTAAGAATAGCTGCTGCAGTAGCAATAGCAATATTATATTTTACACACATCATCTCTGGCACTACGGCAATAGTGTTTCTAATTATTGCCGGCATTTTCATTATTACCAGCTTTATCAATTTTTGCCCACTGTACTACCCCTTTGGCATTTCTACTAGAAAAAAAATAAAATAACTTCAAGAAAAATAATTACAAGAAAAATGGCACACGAAATAGAAGTACAATGGATGGGCAAAATGCAATTCAATGCATTAGTAAATGGGCATACTATCATAATGGATGCACCTGAAAAAGTTGGCGGAGAGGATAATGGCCCTATTCCTAAACCCTTTGTCCTTACTGCTCTTGCAGGATGTACCGGTATGGACATTGCTGCTATACTAAGGAAAGCCGATAAAAACCCTGACGATTTTGACATGAAGGTAATAGGTGAGATTAGCAAAAAAGCGCCTATTGAATATATTGCTATTCATGTAATATATGACTTCAAAGGCCCATTAGAAAATCAGGAGGCCGCTTTAAATGCAGTAACCGATTCTCAGGAAAAATATTGTGGTGTAAGTAGCATGCTTAAAAAAGCTATTCCAGTTACTTGGGAAGTCAATTATAATGGCATTCAGATTTTTGATAACAAACCTGAAACAGCGGCGCTGATCAATTAAATTTGAAAAAAAATTTTAATCAAATGAAAATATTTATTAAAAAATATCAACTTCTGATCGCCGGAATTATTTTTGGGGCAATTGGTGGATATCTATATTACTACTTTGTAGGATGTGCAAGTGGTACATGTGCTATTACTTCAAACCCGGTAAATAGTACATTATACGGGGCCTTAATGGGTGGGTTATTATTTAATCTTTTTAAAAAGGAAAAAAAAATACAACAAGATGAGTCCTAAAATAATTATAGATGTAAGAAGCCCCATGGAATTTGCCTGTGGCAATGTAGCAGGAAGTATCAATATCCCTTTACAGGAAATACCATTGCGTATGAATGAAATAAAGGAAATGAACTCCCCGGTAATACTTTGCTGTGCCAGTGGTGCCAGAAGTGAAAATGCGCGACAATATCTTTCAGGCAACGGGGTAAAATGTGAAAATGGAGGTAGTTGGATGGATGTAGAATATGAATTACAATTGATAGAAATAAAATAAAAAAAGTATGTCATTTTTGAGAAAACTATTTGGGGCAAGCCCAAAAACAGATTATGCAGCGCTGGTTAGAGAAGGAGGGATCATTGTAGATGTGAGAACTCCAGGCGAATATAAAAGTGGCCATATCAAAGGATCCATAAATATTCCTTTGGATAGTATAGGTAATCATTTATCAAAATTAAATAAAGATAAATGCATCATTTGTTGTTGTGCTTCAGGCATGCGAAGTGGCGCTGCAAAGAGAATTTTAAAATCAAAAGGATATCAGGAAGTCTATAATGGTGGATCCTGGGCGGGGTTACAAAATAAAATAAATTAAGCCATGGGATCAATTAGGCAAGCTCTTTTTACCGGCTGGCATTTCATGCGTTGGATAAGATTGCTATTGGGAATATTTTTTCTAATTCAGGCGATACAGATGAATGATAAATTGGTAGGTATCGCTGCAATTTTTTTTCTAATAACTTCCATTACAAATACAGGCTGCTGTGCAGCATCAGGCTGCGCTGTACCGCCACGAAATACTAAAGAAACCAGCACAGAAATAATGACTGACAGGAATAGAAAATAAAAATCTAAATTATTTTCTCATTAAATCAGTAGTACTTTTGTATAAATTTCTATGCCCACCTCACAGCGCGATATCAGAATTCAACAAGAACTTGTAAACAGCATTATCCATGGCTTCGGAATTATTTTTGGCATTGTAAGTATCCCCATTCTTATAGCATTTGCTATTAAAAGCAATAATACACCTGGCGTGATTGGTGCTGCCATTTATGGGTTTTGCTTCTTGCAGCTTTTTACATTTTCTACACTTTATCATGGGTTCCAGCACTCACAAGTAAAAAGAGTGTTGGAAATACTTGATCATATAAGTATCTATTTTCTCATAGCAGGAACCTACACCCCCTTTTTACTCATTTATATGAATAATACCTTTGGCATTACCCTGCTGATTGTATTATGGAGTCTTACAGCATTCGGAATCGTATTCAAAATTTTTTTTACAGGTAAATGGAATATTATTTCAACCATTATTTATGTAGCAATGGGCTGTATTTTACTTGCAGGCGGAAGCACCTTCTTTGTTGAAATTCCTCAGGATGTTATGACAATGATTCTGGTAGGTGGCGGGCTATATCTTTTGGGAGTAATTTTTTATCTCTGGGAAAAATATCCTTATAATCATGCGGTCTGGCATTTCTTTGTATTAGCTGCTGCTGTATGTCATTACATAGCAATTTTATTAGCTGTTTAAGTATATTTTTATTTATATCCTATGATTGTTTTTTGAATTAAAAGTATTGAATCCTATTTCTTCTTTTCATCCTCTTGCTCAAGCCATTTTTTAAGTACAAGTGCCTCATTATGCTCCTGATCTCTGGCACCATAAACCAAAGTAACTGGTCCATTTTTTATATGTGCTTTTAAAATAGAAACCTCATTAATATTTGAAGATAATTCCTTTATATATTTTTGTTGAAATCCAATCCATTTTGCAGCATCATGTGCAAACCATTTACGCAACTGTGTACTTGGGCCTATTTCCTTCAACCAAATATCTACAGCAGCTTTTTGCTTTGTTAACCCTCTGGGCCAAAGCCTGTCCACGAGAATACGTTCGCCATCTTCCTTTTCAGGAGTTTCATACACCCTCTTAATTTTTATTTTCATTATTCTTCTAAATTTTTTTACACAGTAAGCTACTGTATTTATTACCTGAATGCTACAAAAAAAATTGAACTCCATAGCAAGCCATCCAAAAAATATTGCCCTCAAACGTGAAAAAATTTGAAAAAAATATAGTTTTTAGCACAATAATTCTGCTCATTTATAGTTTAATATTCCAACTCCCTAAAAGATTTTTGAATGTAAATTTATCAATAAAGCCACTTTTAGCAAGATTTTAAGGCCTAAGTACCGTAGCTAAAGAGGATTAACTGTATATTTGCATTCGCCTTTTTTTATAAAACCCTATAATAAAAAGCAGCAATCTACCTGACCCTGAGCACTATGAAAAACCGGTTTTGACTTACCAGTTTTTTTGATTTTGTAAACCACATAACCATTTTAAAATCTGGATGAAAAATTCATTTAAAAAATTTCTGACCCTTCTCTTTCCTGTTTTAATATTTCTTATTCACCTGCCATTTGTATTTGCAAGAAGCCGGCCAACCCCTGCAATTAATCTTACCAATACCCATATACATACAAATACTTTCGAGCCTATAAGTTGCCTGTACGATTCACTTCAACTTGAAAATTTAGGGCTTTCTCAGCAGGCTTTTCAATATGCTTTAAAAGGGTACAATTATTTATTAAATGCCGGCAAATTATCAAATGAGCAAACGCTGACTATTGTGGATTTCAGTCTGCCATCGAGCGCTAAAAGATTATTTGTTATTGACATAGAAAATAAAAAAATTTTATACAATACCTATGTAGCGCATGGTAAAAATTCGGGCAAAGAATATGCTCATTCATTTTCAAATGCTCCTGAAAGCAATAAGAGCAGCCTGGGCTTCTATATTACAATGGGAACATACAATGGAGCACATGGCTTTTCTCTAAAGTTAGAAGGGGAAGATAAAGGCATCAATGATAATGCTCTCAGTAGGGCCATAGTAATGCATAGCGCCAATTATGTGAATAAAAATCTGATTAGAACTCAGGGCTATATTGGCAGAAGCCTTGGATGCCCGGCCATCCCAATAGATGTTTACAAGCCTATTATTCAAACTATAAAAGATGGCTCCTGCCTGTTTATATATGGTAATAACACAAAGTATGCGAGCAAATCAACTGTATTGCGTGAGGCATCTACTACCTGAAGGAATGGTTTAATTCTGTAAAACTATTGAGCAGCTTTATCATAAAGTTGCTCTTTTTTTGGGTAAATTTTTGGGTAGTACCTTTGCACTATATTTTAAAATAACGTGCATGTTAAAAGTCGGTGTATTTGGCGTCGGGCACCTAGGAAGGTTCCACCTTAATAATTGGAAAGAAATAGATAATATTGAACTCATTGGATTTTTTGATCCATCAGATACCAATGCCCAAGAAGTACAGGCACAATACAACCTTAGGCGATTTGAAACTGCTCAGGAACTGATAGAGCAAATAGATATTGCAGATATTGTTGCTCCTACTGTTTATCATTTCGATTTATGCAAGACTGCCATACTCCAAAGTAAACATGTATTTGTAGAAAAACCAATGGCCAACACAATGGAGGAGGCAAGAGAACTGGTAACTCTTGTTAAAGAAGCAAATATAAAATTTCAGGTAGGGCATGTAGAGCGCTTTAATCCGGCCCTGGTAGAAGCCAAAAAATTTAACCTTAGCCCCAAATTTATAGAAGTTCATCGCTTGTCGCAATTCAATCCAAGAGGTACAGATGTAAGTGTGATTCTGGATCTGATGATTCATGATATTGATATTATACTAAGCCTGGTGAAAAGCCCTGTAAAGAATGTTTTTGCAAATGGTGTGCATGTACTGAGCGACCAACCAGACATAGCTAATGTAAGGTTAGAGTTTGATAACGGTTGTGTCGCAAATCTCACATCTTCGAGAATAAGTCTGAAAAAAATGCGCAAGATGCGTTTGTTTCAAAAAGATGCCTATATCAGTATAGATTTTCTTGACAAAAAAACAGAAATTATTAAATACAAAACCCCTGAGGATACAAATGTATTTTCATTTGATATTGATACAGGGCATGGTAGTAAAACAATTGCAATAGCAGCACCAAATGTCCCTGATTTTAATGCCATCAAAATGGAACTCTCTCTTTTTGTGGAATCAATTATTGAAAACAAATCTACTCAGGTATCTGAAATAGATGGATACTGTGCAATGGAAGTAGCGCACCAGATTTTAGAAAAAATAAACCGCAATCAAATTATTTAATGCCGCCTGCCTCAAATAAGAGATTACATACCCGTGTATATGCAATATGCGATTGCGTGGCTGCCATTATCACTTGGGTGATTCTGACAACTATCAATTCAGACTTTTTTTTAAATTTTTTCCCGGTTAATTCAGGAATCTTTCCGGGTATTTTTTTGTATCCTGCGCTTTGGCTTATCATCTACCACCTTTATGGCAGCTATAAATATATTTATTACAAATCGCGCGTAATCGAATTATTCAGCACTTTCATAAGCACATTTATAGGTGCAGTAGTATTATTTCTTATTTGGATTTATTTTAAGAGCGGGAAAGATAACAGTATCACCTATCAGGAGTTCCTATTTGTTTTTATTACACAGTTTTTTATCACCTACCTATTTCGGTTTTTAGTATTATCGTACGCCCACCGTCAGTTACAGCAGGAAGCTGTATGGTTCAATACTTTAATTGTAGGCAATCAAAAAAAGGCGCTGGAGCTTTATAATTCTATCATAAACAATCCTGAAAAAACCGGATATAGAATTCATGGAGTTGTTATTAGCGGCTTTGAAAACCTAAACGAAACAACTACCTCTATAAATGTGCCTGCTATTATTAATGATCTTTCTTCAGCAATAGATGAACTGGCTATAGAAGAAGTAATTATTGCACTTCAAAATTATGACAGAAAGGAAATCGAAAACCTGTTGCAGGTTCTCACAGAGAAACAAGTAAACATAAAAATATTACCAGACAGAGTAGATATGTTGAGTGGTTTTGTACGAAGCACAAATGTGATGGGTACCCCATTAATAGATATCAATACCGGCTTGATGAATGCCTGGCAGCAAAATATAAAAAGGCTTGTGGATATGATTGCCGCCACTACTGCTTTTATTGTATTATCCCCCTTAATAATTTACACTGCCATCCGCACGCACTTTTCTTCTAATGGAAGTATTTTTTATTTGCAAGAGAGAATAGGTTACAAGGGAAGGCCCTTTAGAATTATTAAATTCCGGTCGATGATAACTGGGGCAGAAAAAAATGGACCATTACTAAGTAGTGATAATGATGACAGAATCACAAAGTGGGGCAAGGTAATGAGAAGGTGGAGACTGGACGAACTTCCACAGCTTTGGAACATTATAAAAGGCGAAATGAGCCTTGTAGGGCCGCGGCCAGAAAGGAAATACTTTATTGATCAGATAGTGAAGGAACATCCAGAATTTAAACTCTTATTAAAAGTAAAGCCCGGCCTCACCAGTTGGGGAATGGTAAAATTTGGCTATGCAGAAAATGTGGAGGAAATGGAGGAGCGAATGAAATATGACATATTGTATATAGAAAATATTTCGCTGGCGCTTGACTTTAAAATCATGATTCATACTATTAGGATTATCCTTTTAGGAAAAGGAAAATAAATTTTAAATATTGAGCTATTCAATACATTAATATGCCCTCTTCAATTAAAACAATTTTCATGAAATCGAGGCACTATTACATCACCATCCTTTCTGCCCTATTTCTATTTGCATTCGTAATTTTTATTGCCTTTACTACTAATTGGCACCACCTAAATAGCGCTGCTTTGTCTGTGGTATTTATAATTTATTTTTCATGGCAGGCAATTAAAAAGTATAAAGAAAGAAATCAGAAAATCGTGTATGACTACCGAAGAATCTTGGCAGCATTAGGTCTTGCGTTGCTAATGGCGGGGCTACTTATTTTTGCAGGTACTATTTTAAAATCCAAACCATTAACTCCGGCTCAGAAGGAAAAATTAATTGTAAAATAAGATGGCACATTTTAGTTCTCGGAAGGGAAAGAATTTGCAGTCAAACAGAAAATCATATTTTTCAATTATATACCACCATTTTAAGCCATTCAGGTTGCCCACCTGATGTATTTACCTGAAAGAACAAAAATTCTATCGGTAAGGCCGTATTTCTAATGGTCGCATTGTAGAAATGCTTGAGGGCGGTGAAAACACTACCTACGGCGGCCTCGGCAGGCGACTTCACTAACCGGCGATAATTTGAAATGCGACCTATCGGCCTTGGCTTTGCTTTTATTTTTTATATTTGGTAAAATTTAATCTGTCTTGAAAAAACTGCTTGTAGCCGCATTACTGATTTTTAGTATTTCATCAGGTTATTGCCAGGATAATTATTTTCAACAACGAGCTGATTTTAAAATTGATGTAACCCTGAATGACATCAACCAAACTTTAGATGGATTTGAAACCATATCCTATACCAATAATTCATCTGACACACTCAATTATATTTGGTTTCACCTATGGGCCAATGCCTTTAAAAATGATCGTACCGCTTTTAGTGAGCAAATTCTTCAATCAGGGAAAACTGATTTTTATTTTAGTAATGAAACCCAGCGTGGATACATTAATCGGCTTGACTTCAAAGTAAACGGCATTACCGCTGCATGGAAAGATCATCAGCAGTATATTGATGTGATTCAGTTAATATTACCCTCCCCTCTTCTACCCGGTAAGTCAATCATTATTACTACTCCTTTTCATGAAAAAATTCCGGAAAATTTTTCAAGAGGCGGCCACAAAGGTCACAGTTATCAAATTACTCAGTGGTATCCTAAGCCGGCAGTATATGACCGTAATGGATGGCACGAAATGCCCTATTTGGAGCAAGGAGAATTTTATGCAGATTTTGGAAATTATGAAGTGAATATTACAGTTCCATCCACATTTGTAGTAGCTGCTACCGGTAGCCTGAAAAATGAAGAAGAGTTAAAATGGCTTCTTGAAAAGAAAGGACAAAAAAGTGCTGAAGTCCGTTCCTCAAAAGCATTAATAGCACCAGACGGCAAAAAGCACCCGGTGCAAAAAAAGTCCATTTCAAAAAAGAAATCGGATATAAAATCTGGTTTTGAAGATGATGATGCACCTACCACATTTAAACAAAACAGTAGAACAAAAACCCTTACCTATCTGCAAGATAATATTCACGATTTTGCCTGGTTTGCAGATAAGGACTTTAAAGTTTTTCATGACACATTACAGCTAAATCCCAAAAAAACAATAGACTTATTTGCATTTTACAAGCCCGCTTCCAAAGAATTTTGGCACAATAGCATTTCTACCATTAAGAATACAATTATTTCAAGAAGTAAATGGGTAGGCGAATATCCGTACAACACCTTGAGTGTAGTAGAAGCGCCGATGGCCATAGGTGGTGGAATGGAGTATCCTACATTGGCTGCCATATCGCCCATAGCAGACGAAGACGTGTTAAATAGCGTAATTGAGCATGAAGTAGGTCACAATTGGTTTTACGGAATCTTAGCAAGTAATGAAAGAAAATCCCCTTGGATGGATGAAGGGATGAACAGCTATTATGACAACCGATATGACACTTTTTTCAATACCCATAATTCAGAAAATATAAAAAAAGGATTTCTCGAAAAAAGGCTTCCAGAAGATTATGAACACTTTGTGTACCGTACACAAATTGAAACAAAAAAAGACCAACCCATCATCACAAGCTCCGAAACATTTTCTGAAACCAATTACGAAGTAATTGCTTATTATAAAACTGCATTATGGATGAGCCACCTTGAACAATATCTTGGCAAGTCCACTTTTGATAAAAGCATGCAGGCATATTTTAATCAATGGAAATTTAAACACCCTTCGCTTGCTGATTTTAAGCAAACAATCAAAGATGAAAGTGGAAGGAATGTTGATTCGCTTTTCGCATTATTATTCACCAAAGGATACCTACAAGTACCTCAGAAAAAAAGTTTAAAAGTAACATCCTTCTTTAATTTTAATAATACAGATCGTTTCAATTACCTTTTCTTATCGCCCGCCATTGGCTATAATTATTACGACAAATTAATGCTCGGTGGCATTGCACATAATTACACAATACCAGAGCCATCACTTCATTATTTCATCGCAGCAATGTATGGTACAGGTAGCAAAAAATTGGATGCCATAGGTAGAATAGGTTATAACATCATGAGTTACGGACCTTTAAGAAAAACTGAAATTTCTTTAAGTGCTGAAAAATTCACGATGGATGAGTTTACCGACTCTATAGGCAATAAAAATTATCTTGGCTTTTCAAAATTAGTACCGTCAGTAAAAATTAATTTCAGAAATAAAAATGCCAATAGTTCTTTGAATAAATGGATACAATGGAAAACTTTTTTTATTACAGAAGAGCAGCTTCTCTTTACTCGTGATACAGTAAATCAACAAGATGTAATTTCTTTTCCTAAGGCGAGTAGGTATCTGAATCAACTTACTTTGGCAATAGAAAATAATCGTGTCCTATATCCCTACTCCGCAAACATTGTTGGCGAGCAAGGTGAAAATTTTATCAGATTAGGTTTTACCGGAAAATACTATTTTAATTATCCAAAAGGGGGAGGCGTAGTAGCTCGGCTCTTTGCCGGAAAATTTATTTACCTGGGTGATAAAACTTCATTCAAACAGTTTGAGACTGATCGCTATCACCTGAATATGACGGGCGCCAATGGCTATGAAGACTACACCTACAGCAATTATTTTTTGGGACGCAATGAGTTTGAAAAACTTCCTTCACAACAGATAATGATACGGGATGGTGGGTTTAAAGTACGCACCGACCTGCTCTCCTCAAAAATAGGAAAGACCGATGATTGGTTGGCTGCATTAAATTTATCTACAACAATTCCACCTAAAATAAATCCATTGGAAGTTTTGCCCTTAAAAATCAACCTCAAAGCTTTTTTGGATATAGGCACTTATGCCGAAGCCTGGAAAAATAATGCACAGACAGGAAAATTTGTTTATGATGCGGGGCTGCAACTTTCAATATTAAAGCAAAGCATCAATATTTATATTCCAATTTTATATAGTAAAGTATATAGCGACTATTTTAAACAAACCATCGAAAAGAAAAAACGATTCTGGAATTCTATTTCGTTTAGTATAGATTTTCAAAAAATAAAATGGAAAGAAATTTTAGGGTTTTCAGGCCTTTAATTAACTGCCCCCAATGGTCAAATATATTATTCATAATAAAATAAACTTTAAGAAGTGGGATGAATGTATAGAACAATCAATGAACGGAGTTATCTATGCAAAAAGCCTTTATTTAGACAATATGAGCCCGGGCTGGGATGCCCTCATCTTAGGCGACTACGAGGCTGTGATGCCTGTAACCTGGCGTAAAAAATGGCGCTTAAAATATTTGGCACAACCTGCATTTAGCCAACAGTTAGGAATATTTTATAGAAAAAAATTACCCCTGACTTCTGTTCATTTATTTTTAGAAGAGTTGAAAAGAAAATTTTTACTGATTGATATCAACCTAAATCATGGGAATTCAATTTTAAAACAACTGCCCCAAAAATGCAATTTGATTATAGACCTCAAAAACCCATTTGATGAAACAAAAAAAGGATTCAGGAAGGATCTTATCACTCGGGCTATAAAACATAAATTAGATTATAATAATTCGGATGACTACCGATTGGCTATCAGGTTTTTTAGGGAGATCTATGCAGAAATAAATGGTGTTCGCCGGCAGGATTACCTCCAACTTAGTAAATTGTGCAAGCAATTATTACTTCAAGAATTGTTACTTGTTCCTTGTGTTAAAGGCACCGATGGCCAATTGCTTTCAATTGCATTGCTTATAAAGGATAAAAAAAGAATTTATTATATTTTGGGTGCTAGCTCTGCCAAAGGAAGGCGCGAAGATGCCAATGCCTATTTAATTTATGAAACAATAAAACAATTTAGTGAAACAAAATTGCTTTTTGATTTTGAAGGTTCAGACCATCCACAGATAAAATCTTTTTTTAAAAAATTTGGCGCCATGGAAGAGCTTTACCCTTTCTACCAATACAATAATCTACCTGCTCCCTATAAATTAATCAAAAATTTCAAAGAGAGATTTTCAAGATAAAATAATTCAGGATTCTCTTTGCTCAATTATGTATTCAGCCAACTTTAAATCAAGTGGTGTAGTAATCTTAAAATTCAGTTCTTCGCCGGCTACCAAATGTACCTTTAATCCATAAGCTTCTACCACTGAGGCATCATCTGTAAACTGGCTTTTATATTCAATTTTATAAGCAGGAATTAATATTTTACTATGGAAGGTTTGCGGTGTCTGTATTAGCCGGATAGCATCTCTGTTGATGCTTTTATTTTCATTCTTCTTTACCATACGAAGGCTATCCTTGCACTCAGTAGCAGGAATGGCCGTCCCATACTGAACCGCATTCTCATAGCAAGTATGTATAAGCGATGGCGTAATCAGGCACCTTACTCCGTCATGAACGAAAATAATATGCTCTCCCTTTACGAGTGCAAGTCCATTTTGAACCGAATGAAAGCGAGTTTCGCCCCCCTGGCAAATAGATATTTTTGATTTTTCAAAAAAACCATCAATGATTTCCTGCCCTTTAGAAATGTGCTCTGCCGGCAACACCAAAATAACTTTTAGATCGTCATAACTATTAAAAAAAGCCTCCAAAGTATAATACAATAGTGGCTTCCCACTAATAAGTAAAAATTGCTTAGGTACATCACTATTCATCCGGATCCCGGTTCCTGCAGCTACTATCAGTGCAACTTTTTGCATACAAAATTATAGATAATGGTAAAAAATGTATTTCAAAGATAATTTTTATAAAGGAATACAAAAACAGTTCAGCGCAATTTGTACATTGCAATATGCGACGGATTGTTTTCCCTATACTGGTACTAATATTTATAAACATTGCCTGCTCACACAAAAGTGAACAAGCCAGAATGGAAGAGGTGCTGGCACTGAAAAATATGAGTGAACTGGCTACGGCAGAATATGTGGTTACCAAAATTATCAAAGCCAACGACAATAATACCTGGTACAAGGCAGGAGACAGAAAAATATTAATGAGCTGCAAAGCTTCGCTGGTAGCGGGTATAGATCTTTCTAAACTTACTGTCAATCAAATAAAAACTAATGGTGAGCAAATCTCTATTACTTTGCCACGGGCTCATCTTATATACATAAATATCAAACCGGAAGATATTAAAACGGCATACCAGCAGGTTTCCTTTTTCAGGGATCAGTTTTCATCTGAAGAGAAAAACCAATTGGCAGCGCAAGCTCAAAAACAAATTACAGATGCAATTGATTCTATAGGTATTCTAAATTCTGCAGAAACAAATGCCACTTTATTTATCAATAATTTTTTGCAAAAGCTGGGCTATAAAAACATACAAATAAATTTCAACAATCAATCAAATCCATTACAATAGATGAGAAATTTATTTAAAAAATATATATGGATTATTGCAGGACTTCTGTTGATTATTTTATTGTTTTCAAAAATAAACTGGTTGCCATCCATTAAAAATTTATTCAAAAGTAAGCCGGTAGTTATAGAATCAACACCCATTGTAATCCGTGAAATAAAATCACTTTCAAACTTAATAACCATAGCCTTTACTGATGAAATAGTGATGGATACTGCGCAAATTGGAGAAGGCCTGCCCGATATATTACCTCTTGGAATTACTACCACTTTAGTCCCCTCAGTTAAAAAATTGGTTATAATAGGGCGAGGAAAAATTGTAGCCGGTACAGATTTGAGTAAGATAACCTCAGGTGATGTAATGGTTTCCGGCGATTCGGTTCATATAGTTATACCCCATGCTGGTATTTTACAAACTATTTTAAACCCATCAGATTTTGAAACATTTATTGAAGAAGGGAAATGGAGTGAAGCGGCAGTAACTGCGTTGAAAATTAAAATTAGAAATAAAATAAATGAGCATGCGATACAGCAGAACATTCCTGAAAAAGCCGATGAAAGGTGCAAATTAATTTTAGAAAATTATTTAACCAACACAGGGTTTAAGGAAGTAGCTATTACTTTTAAGTGATTTATAAGTTGAATCTTCCTTACAATAAAAAACATGAATTTTTAATTTAGCGCTGCATCAGTGATGCTAACTACCATAAATAGCAATCAAGTTTTCTCCCTCACTATTTTTTAAGCCTCTATACATGCCTGCACTGTTAAAAACCAATGCAGCATTGCCATTGGCATCCATTCCTATTAACCCACCATCGCCATTTAAAGCAACAAGTTTTTTTAATACTACTTCCTCGCACGCTTGCTGCAGTGTCAGATTTTTATATTCCATCAGGCAGCTTACATCGTAGGCGGCTACAGCTTTTATAAATATTTCTCCATGCCCTGTGCAGGAAATTGCACAAGTATTGTTATTAGCATAGGTGCCTACCCCAATCATGGGGCTATCGCCTATGCGGCCATAGCGCTTATTGGTCATGCCCCCGGTAGAAGTGGCAGCAGCCAGGTTTCCATCGCTATCGCAGGCCACGGCGCCTACCGTGCCAAATTTTTTATCTTTCATTAATCCTACCAGTTTATCAGACTTGTGGTCTAATTGATACAGGTCGCTATCTCTTATTTCGCGCCACTGATCATAACGATATTGTGAATAAAAATATTCATCCGGTTCAAGTTTGATTCCCTGCTTGATTGCAAAATCGTTGGCGCCCTTGCCACTTAGAAAAACATGTCCACTGTGCAACATTACTTCTTCGGCCAACTCTATCGGGTTCCGTATATTTCTTACTCCGGCTATGGCACCGGCATTCAAAGTGCTGCCATCCATTATTGCTGCATCCAATTCATTTACCCCTTTTTTTGTAAAAACTGCGCCCTTCCCGGCATTAAACAAGGCATTATCCTCCATCATTACTACTGCTGCTTTTACAGCATTCATGGCTGAGCCGCCCTCTTCAAGCACAGCATATCCTGCATTTAGTGATTCTTGTAATGCCTCTCTGTAGGCCTCCTCCAATTCATTGGTCATATCTTCTTTAAGTATGGTGCCCGCGCCACCATGAATTGCAATTGAATATTTGTGCATGGAAAATAATTTTTATCAAAAATAAATGATGCATAAATAATTATGTCAATTTTTATGCAAAGAATAATTCGTCTTTAAAGAAAAATAAATAAACGATACAAAAATCTATTCACAAAAAACAGAATGGGATATCATATTATTCCACTATCAATCTTTTACATTCTGTAAATAATTTTTCTTTATTAATAGCTACAGTGCCCACTTCTTCGCATACTATACCACCTGCAATATTTGCCACCATTGCTGCTAACGGCATTTCCTTGGTAGCTGCATATACTAGCGAGGCTACCGCTATTACAGTATCGCCCGCCCCACTCACATCTGCAATATTTCTTCTGAAAGATGGAATTAATTGGCTTCCCTTACCATCTTTATAAAAAACCCCTTTCTCAGAAAGTGTAATCAAGGAAACACCGTGATTGAGTTTTTCCTTGAGCCTTTGGTGTATTTCATGCAACTGATCTTCGGTAATCTCTGCCGGAATTATATTAAGGCTGGCAAATACCTCATGCAGATTAGGTTTAAAAAGGCTAACATTTTTATATTCAAAAAAATTTTTCCGCTTGGGATCTACCGTCACCGTGATTCCATGAATATTACAAAATGAAATTACGGCCGTAATCATTTTTGCTGTAAGGATACCTTTATTATAATCTTCTAAAATAATTACATCAGGTTTTTTTTCCTCAATATATTTTTTCACCTGGCTAATTAACAACAATTCATCTGCCTCATCTAAATCGAAAATATGCTCAGCATCTAAACGTAACATTTGCTGATTGCGACTTATAATTCTGATTTTATTGGTAGTAATTCTCTTATTGCTTTCTATAATAAATTCTGTATTGATCTTATTATCCCTAAGTAGTTTCTTCAATTGTACGCCGTCATCATCGGCACCAAGTACTGTAATCAAAGACACTTCAGCGCCAAGGTGTTGCAGATTCAAAGCCACATTGCCTGCGCCACCTACACGCAATTCTCTTTTGGAAACAGCCACTACAGGCACCGGCGCCTCTGGTGAAATTCTTTCTACCTCTCCCCACCAATAAGTATCCAACATTACATCGCCCAATACAGCGACCTTCATATTAGTAAATTCATCAAAAAGTTTCTCCAATCCTATTTTCATTATTCAAATTATTTTTCAGGATTTTTTTTTGGCCGTACAAAGTAATAAATGGGGATTCCCAATAAGGCTATGATAAGGCCCGGCCATGTAAACTGAGGTTTATAATTTATCAGCAATACACAAAAAGCAATACCCATCAGCATATAAAGTGCCGGCAGAAATGGATAGCCAAAGGCTTTATAAGGCCTTGCAATATCCGGCCGCTTCTTTCTTAAAATAAATATGCCCAAAATAGTAAGTACATAAAATATTACCACTACAAAAGAGATCATGTCTAACAAATCGCCATAGCGCCCGCTTAAACATAAGAGCGATGCTACCACACATTGAGTCCACAAAGCCCACTCTGGGACAGAATTTTTATTTAACGTAGCTGCTTTTTTGAAAAATACCCCATCCTTACCCATGCTATAATATACACGTGCGCCCGCCAGTATAAGCCCATTGTTACATCCAAATGTAGAAATCATAATCATGATAGCGATCACGTAAGTCCCTGCATTTCCAAAAATAGAATTAGCCGCTGCAACTGCAACCCTATCCTGCGGTGCTGTTGCAATTTCATGTAGTGGTAAAACTGCCAGGTACATCAGGTTGGCGCACACATAAATTACCGTAACGATAAGTGTTCCCAAAAAAAGACTAAGGCCGATATTGCGCTTTGGGTTTTCAACTTCACCTGCAATGAAGGTTACATTATTCCACGCATCACTACTAAAAATAGAGCCAACCATACTTGCAGCAATGGCACCTAACGCCGCCGCACCTATAAGCGCTTCTATATTTCCTGCTTCTGATAACTTTTTCATTTCAAAAGGTGCAACCCAATTGGCTTGCCATACATCAGGTTTGAAGAAAATAAACCCGGCAATGATCAAGCCAAGTAAAGAAAGAATTTTAGTAGAAGTAAAAATGTTCTGAATCCATTTGCCCCCCTTTACTCCTTTGGTATTAGTCCACGTCAGAAATATGATCAAAACTATTGACATTAGTTGTGCAGCACTCACGGTAAAATTCGATGCCACTCCTGCGGAATTAGATCCTAAATTGATCTTAAACAAATAATTGTTTTCACTCAAGGCAGGTATGAGGTATGCAGCAAATTTACTAAAGGCTACACCTACGGCAGCAATTGTTCCGGTTTGAATTACAGCAAAAAAACTCCAACCATACACGAATCCCGTCAATGGGCTATAGGCTTCCTTCAGGTAAACATATTGGCCGCCAGCACGTGGGAACATTGCGCTTAGCTCACCATAACTCATTGCTGCTATCAGGGTCATAAACCCTGTAAGTATCCATACAGCTATAAGCCAGCCTGCACTTCCTACATTGCGCATAATATCGGCACTTACAATAAAAATACCTGAACCGATCATAGATCCGGCAACAATCATTGTGGCATCAAACAATCGAAGGGTGGGCTTAAAATGCATGGTTTGTTCGCTCATAAAAAATCCCGTTTTTTTTAACGGGATTGAAGGTATAGCAAGGTCGTTTAAAACCGAAATTAATTTTTCTTTTCGCCGGCTAATTCATTTAATCCATTGATTACATCTGGTGTTATATTCAAAGTAGAATCTTTATAAAACATAAAGCCGGGCTCATAGGAAAAAATGTAGGAAAATCTTCCATCTTTATTGTACACTTTTAAAAAGCTCTCAATCCTTTGCAAAATATCATCCTTCATTTTAGAGTTATAATTATACAAGTCATTATCTATTGTTTGCTTTCGCGCCTGCAAGTCTTGCTGCATTTTATTTATTTCCTGCATAGCTGCTTCTTGCTCCTGCTGGCTCATTCCGGCAGCCTTTTGTTGAAGCTGCATGGCACGGGTCTGGTATTTTTTTTGCATCCCGGCAATTTCATCATTTGCAGTAGCTTGTTTTTTTTCAAAATCAGCCTTCAGTTTTTTGTAATAAATATAATTTCCCTGCAAAGAATCCATATCTATATAGGCTACTTTAGCCTTTTCCATTTTGCCTGTAGGAGTACTGGCAGAGGAAACTATGCTTTTCGATACATCCTTTTTCCCAAATTGGAGAAAGTACAGGTAACCTACCAGGCAAATAAGTATAATGTTAACTATTAGTAAGGCTTGCTTCATTCTCAAAAGTTTTTGCGGCAAGATAAAAAAAACCGCATGATAGCAGTTTTTATGCGGCTGATTTATGAAACACTTAACAGCCACCGGAAAAAATAACCAATCATGGACTTAGGCCAACGGCAATAAATAAAATGGCTATTAAATAAAATTTGTAACCATTTTTTCTTTACGCACTCTAATATATTATAGATGTTGTAAAAACCAATCTATACATATAATCTATTAAAAATTAAATCAACAAAAATGAAACAGTTGTTATTTCTTTCAAAAATGAGTTTATATATATTCTCAGGTATCTTTTTACTAAGTAGTTGTAATTCTAATAGTAATAGTAAAGCGCCAGTTTCCGACTCTATCGTAGCTACTACTGCACCAGCTCCCGACGCAACTGCTCCGGCAGCAAAGGCAAAATTGACTGATCCTGAAATTGCTTCCATTGCTGTTACCGCCGACCAGATTGATATTGACTATGCGAATATTGCAAAATCAAAATCAAAAAATACTGATGTAATAAAATTCGCTACTACTATGGCAAGAGATCACCAGGCTGTTAATGATCAGGCAATAGCCTTGGCTAAAAAACTGAATGTAACCCCAATGGATAATCCTACTACCCAATCGCTTTTAAGTGGCGCTGCTACTACTAAAGCAATGCTTAATTCTAAGTCTGGTGCAGAATTCGATAAAGCATACATAGATAATGAAGTAGCTTATCATGAAGCAGCTATTGGATTAGTAGAGGGCACATTAATTCCGGATGCAAGCAATGCTGAACTTAAAGGCTTACTTCAATCTGCGCTTCCAATTTTTAAGCAACATTTGGAACACGCCAAGATGGTTCAAAAAGAATTCTCAAAATGAAACTGAAAACCAAAAGAGCGGCACAGTCAGTATCACTATTCATTATTGTATTACTGGCGGTTTCCTGCAATGAAGTATCTCAAAAAAGTATTTCTGAAAATCAAAAGGTAACCAAGCATACAGATACAGTTGTTATCAAACAAATGCAGTTCGTTCCAGCTATATTAAACATTGCAAAAGGCGATACGGTCGTATGGTTAAATCAAGATCTGGTAGATCATGATATTACATCTGACGCTAATGGGCTATTTTATTCAGACACCTTAAAAGTGGGAAATTCTTGGAAGTACATGGTGACAGATTCTGCGTCATACCATTGCTCAATTCATCCCTCTATGAAGGGGCAAATAATTTTTAAATAACTACTTTAGTTATTCAGCTTAATTAAGATGGGCTCATTTCTTGTAATAAACTACACAAGAAATGCGCCCTTAATTTTGCATTTATAATGACTGCTATAAATTATGTACCTTAGTGCCGAAGCGGATTACAGCAATTTGATATCAATACATCAACATGCGGGAAAATTTACCAAAACAAATTACGGATACAGAAATTATTCAAAAGGTAATCAATGGAGATACGAATGCCTTTGAAGCTATCATCAGAAAATATGATTCCTTGCTTTATAAGATTGCAAGAGGCTACCGGTTTAATCATGAAGACTCACAAGATTTGATGCAGGATGCATATATTAATATATATAAAAATCTTCGCAAATTCGAATCCAGATCTTCATTTAAAACCTGGATTACCAGAATAATATTAAACTTATGCTATCAAAAAAGACACAAACCCTCACAAGGAAATGAAGAAATAGAAATAAATAATATTCCTGAAAAATCAATTGGGTTAGAGGCTTTTTCAAAAACAGTTGAAAAAATTACTGAGAATAAAGAGCTAGGAAAAATATTAGAAAATGCCGTGCATGAGATTCCAGAGAATTATCGGATGGTATTTATTTTAAGAGAAGTTAATGGATTGAGTATTGCCGAAACAGCGGAAATTCTTTCATTGACAGAAAGTAATGTAAAAGTAAGGTTATCTCGAGCAAAGGCCATGTTGAAAAATGAAATTTCCAAAACTTACAATGCACGTGATATTTTTGAATTCAACCTAATTTATTGTGATGCAATGGTACATAATGTGATGGCTAAGATTAAACAAATAGTAATTTAGAAATGGAGATAGTCGGCAATCACTTTTCAATACGTTTGGTGTATTGCAATCAGTGTGTTGATTATTCCAGGCTTAATTTTGCTTCTATCATTTTGTATCACACCCTACACTGCTCACCACTAATTTCTACTACCATCATATAGTTCATATTCTAATAATCTACATTCAATTTTGCCGTTATAAAATTCTATTCTTTTTTTAGGCTTAAGCCCGATTTTTTTTGCAAGGTTCAGGTTGCCTGTAAAAATAAATCCACTATATCCCTTACATTTTTGTTTCATAAAATCTCCCATTTCCCGATAAGTTTTTTCCAACGCCGGCTCTTCGCCAAGCCTGTCGCCGTATTCCGGATTAAAAAATATTACACCATCTTTTTCAACAGGAATATTTATTTCATTAAAATCATTTAGGTCAAATGTTATTAGTTCTGCAACACCAGCGGCTCCAGCGTTTATCTTAGCAATATTAATGGCATCTTCACTTATATCATTTGCAATTATAATCAAGCCTGCTATATCAAGAATTTGTTCAGTCAAGAATATTTTTTCTTTAACATAAAAAGTATCTTCAAATCCTAGTATATGCATAAAAGCATAATTATCTCTGTAGAGCCCTGGTTTTCTATTGGTAGCAATTAAAGCAGCTTCGATAGCCAGCGTACCAGACCCACACATTGGGTTAATAAATGGCGCGGTTCTGTTCCAGTTGGTAGCCAAAATAGTGGCAGCGGCTAATGATTCCATCATCGGTGCCCTGCCCGGTATTTTTCTATACCCATGTTTCGACAATGTTTCACCGGAAGTATCTAAGAATATTTCAGCTTGATTATTTTTCCAAAATAGATTGATTACTATTTTATCAGTTTTAGATCCTGAGTCGGGCCGCCTATTTTTAATACTCATAAAACGATCGGCTATCGCATCCTTCACTTTTACATTTGCATAAAGTGAATTGGTGATCGTTTCATTTTGAACATTACTTGTTACGGAAAAATAGCCACTCTCATCAATTATATTTTCCCACTGAATGTCTTTAGATACAACATTGTAGAGTTGTGCCGCATCTCTGCACTCAAATGATTTTAAAGAAAATAAAATATGATTGGCACACCGTAAGTTAAGATTGAGCCGAATACAATCATTAAGAGTACCTGATAATTGAATGCCTGTTTGGAAAAAATCTTTTAGCTTATACCCCAGTTCTTCAACTTCTTTTTGTAAAGATGGCGCATTGCCCTTGCTACAGGTTATTATTATTCTCCCCGATTTATTAAAAGAATGCATGGTGCAAACTTACCACATAAGAGCATTTTAAAAATAGATTCATTAAATACCTGCAAGCCCTAAACGGCTAAGTACGCTATGGGCGCCTCTTACAACCACTTTGTTGATACTTTTTTCTTTGCTCATAGTTACCACTTTTGCATTTTCCGCAACAAGTTGTAAAGACTGCATCAATTGGTGAATAATATTTTCATCAACTATATGGGCAAGGCTACAGGCTTTTAGAAAATCTGAATGCATTCCATATTCCTCAAGTACTACAGGTGCCCCGGCAAGCTCAGGATAGCTTACTTTCTTTTTTACAAAATAAAAGATGCGATTATTCACTGTCTTTGTATAAGCTTCATAAATATTTTCCATAATCCCAAGTTTTTAAAATGAGGAGCAGCATTTAAACTGTAAGACTAACCAACTCACTATAAATTTAATGCCACAATTAAATGGAATTCAGGGGAAATGGGATATAAAGGTAAAAGTTGCTTTTTCACATCATGAAATGTTGAAAAAAATACCCACCTTTTGTGGTTTCTCAGAATAATGGAAAGAATTTGTGGAAATTCAGCCGGATAGAGGGTTATAACGATTGTGAGGGTAAAACTAATAATTACTTTGCAATCTCACAAGTAACAGAAACAATTATTTATTCACATCGTACTTATACGATAAGGGTAATCCAATCAATTACTTACCATTGAAAATAATCTTTTGAGTGAATAATTCTGAAGTGTACTGATCCTCAAACCTTAACAGATAAAAGCCGGCAGTCATATTTTTTGTACGGTGTATTTTGAAATTGGCACCCGTTGAATTTTTAAATTGATATTGAGCAATTACCTGATTGGTCACGTTTAATAGCGTGATCTTGTATAAGTGATCATTGGGTTTATTGAAATCTACATTTATTTCTTCATCTACCGGATTGGGGTAAATACTCACCATTGAAGGCGAATTTCTCTTAAGAAAAACAATATTACTATACAAAATTGTCTGATTATTTCTTACCAGTTTTAAGCGATAAAGAGATTGATCTACATAATTTTTATCTAAATATTTATAGGTTTCATTTTTTTCTGGCCGGGTATTAAAGGAAGCAATAGCATTAAATTGATTACCACTTTTTCTTTCCAGAATTATTTTTGATAATTCTTCAGTGTTGGTAATCGTCCATGATAATTCATTTTCATTAGAAAAAACCTGACCAGTAAATTCAACAAGCATTACGGGCAACACAGGAAAACAATCGCCCGTCAAATGAAAATAGTAGGTTCGGCTTATACAGCCACTATTTACAGAAAGATGACATACATACCATGCAGTATCCGACACCTGAACAGATGGCACAAAATAGCTGTATCCATTTCCAAGAAAAGTACTGTCGGTAGCATTCAAACTTTTCTTTCTGTACCATGAGTAAGTAGAATTAAAAATAGAATCTACTGTCAACAACGCCGGATGTTCAAAACAATTCAGGCTGACCTTAATACCATTAAGTGCCAGCGGCAAAATGCTTGCATCACCCAGTGTAGCATTTCCGCAGGCATCCAAGGCGCGTAGGCGAATCAATGAATAATTGAATCCATTATTAATATTAAAAATCGGGCTTGACTGCGGCCCAGCAATTATACTTGGAGTGGAAGGTGTGCTTCCAATTATTTCATAGGTAAATGGGCCTACCCCATTAGTTACCACAGCGCCCACACTAAATCCATTTACATCGCATTGATATGCCGACGACCTGCTAAGGTTCGGATATTGATATGGGAATACAGTTACTGTATCATATAATACTACATTACACCCGTCATTGGCTTTATAACTGAAAATGTAAACGCCAGGTGCTCGATCATTAAAAGTGTATAAAGAACCGGTAATATTATCTGGCGTTAAGGCTGGCGAATACAATACGCCATCTTTAGAAATAATATTTACAGTAAGGGTGCCCATATTTGAAATGGCGGTAGCCTGTAAATCAGCAGATCCATTAGCTGATGAGCCGCCGGGGCATTTATTCACAAGGTTTACGGAATGGTTCAAATATCCAATAACTGACAGAGCAGTAGCACTATCCCTCTTGCCACAATTATCCGTACCTACTACCTTATAATATCCTGCCCCCATGTCATTTAGGTTATCAATATACCCAGGGCTACTGTTGAATGTAGTATCCGATACAAGTACATTTGCAGTATCATAAACTTGTATATGAACCGGGAAAATACCTGCAAGAGTTATTTTCAATTTTGTTTTACCATAATTGCAGGACTTTTGTGCGGCTGCACTTATACTAAATGGAGTACGTGAAGCATTAAGACATACCTTGAATGTGGTATCATAGCAGGTATTCCTTACAACAATACAATAGGATCCATAAATCAGGTTATTAAATACACCTGTAGTGTTGCATGTAAGGGTATCACCCAAGAAATTTAATAAACAATATACCGGATTAGTCAAATTAGTTTGTCCGGCAATTTTAGCTGAGAATGAAGTACAACTTTTATTACTAATCGTTGCAGTAGCACTCACTGAAGGCACTGGCGGTGAAGCGGTAAAACAACTTACCACAGTAGTATCGGGGCACCCATTTCTTGTTTTAATACAATAGGATCCATAGGCCAGATTATTGAATATACCGCTACTGTCGCATGTTATCAAAACATCAGCGCTATCATAAAGGCAAAAAAGAGCATTCACAAAAGTTTCGCTGCTTGCAGAAGCTGTGAAGGTATTACAAGTCTTATTAAGAATACTGACTACAATATCATTATTAACCGTAGGTGCCTTTACAGTAAAGCATCGCCGAATAGTAGTATCAGTACATGCATCATGAATGGATACACAATAACTTCCTAATAAGACGCTATCAAATTTTCCGGTATTATTACATTCTATTACTACACCATTAGAATCATAAAGGCAATAAGTTGGGAAAGTAAGGCTATCACCACCCAGTAGTAATCCAAAATTCACACAATTGATATAAGAAGGTATGATTACAGAATCAACTCTTGGCTCTGGCCTTTTTACCGAGAAGCACCTTGTAATAGTTGTATCTCTGCACCCGTCCTTCATTAATATGCAATAATCACCGTATGGCAATCCTGTGAAAATACCGGTACCATTGCTGTTTACATAAACATAACTTCCATTCAACAAAATATAAAGTGGAGATGTAACTCCTGTTTGCCCTGTTACTTTTACATCAAATGTGTTACAGGTTTTATTAGTTATCAGCACATTATCATCAAGAGAAATTGGTGGCGGTTGAGCATTAAAACAACGAGTAATTATCGTATCTGTACATGCGTCATGTGCTTTGATACAATAATTGCCATAAGCAAGGTTATTAAAAACACCTGTAGAATCGCAGGTGATCAAAACATCATTAGAATCGTACAAACAATACTCTGGACTAAAGAAATTGACAACCCCTGAAATTGATGCAGTAAAATCAAGGCAGGTTTTGTTGGACAAAACTACCAAGGCACCTACATTAGGAATTAGCGAAATCGGAACTGTAACCTTCTTTATATTTCCACAAGCATCCTTCACTAAAATATCAACAGAATGAATGCCATTAGCGCCAATTTGAAAATAGGGCGAAGAAGACCAAGTAGTATCGCCTGTTACAGATATAGCTGCATATTCAAACCCAGGAATGCCTCCGCCTGTACTCACATTACCTTTACTATCTACTACTTTTATAAATCCATTTGCCGAGTCGCAAGAATATTTATTAAAATTATAATTATCAATATACCACGAATAATCATTGATTGTGATATTACGAGTTTGTATGCCGCCGCATGAATCAGTTAGCCGTATGGAATAAGTGCCAGCACTTAATCCTGTAAAAATACCTGTGCTATTTTGAGTACCCACTCCCATAGGTGACGGCGCTACAATTGAGTAAATAAAAGGCGCACGGCCATTTAATAGTCCTGCTGTTGTAATAGTACCATTACTTCCATGGTCGCAGGTAACATCCGTTTTTTGTAGGGTAAACCTAGGATCTACATAGCTGCCTGGCACCACTACTACGGGAATGGTAATTGAACAATTACTCACCACATCCATAACAACAATAGAATAAGCGCCTGCCGACAGACCGGTTATTGAGTCTGTAGATGTAAAATTTGTATTTACGGGCCCTGAAGCTTTGTATTTATAGGAGCCCGACCCACCGGTAACTAATATTTTTATAGCCCCTGTAGCGGCACATCTTGATTCGTAAACTATAGAAGTAGCATGTAGCAGAGCACAGTTTTGTGCTTGCAAAAAATTATATATTGCAGTAAAAAAGAATAATAAAGCTAACGCGTAAAGTTTTTTCATAGAAAAGGATTCTTACTTCAAAAACCTAACTGAAAATCCATCATTAATAATAACGCCTAAACAGCGGTAATATTGGATAATACAGGAAAATTTAATTCACTTGCTACCATTCTGCAAAAAATATCAGGTTATTGCCTTCATTTTGCACAAAAACCAACAATCTTAAAAAGTTTCTTTATCTGTTATTTTAAAGAATTATCAACCTATTTTTGCGGCAAATTTTTTAGATTCTAATATGAAAACAGCATTAATAACAGGTATTACCGGACAAGATGGCTCCTATCTTGCCGATTTTCTATTGGCAAAAGGATACATGGTTCATGGATTAAAGAGAAGATCTTCTCTCATAAACACCCATCGTATTGATCATATTTACATGGACCCTCATGAAGAGCATGTCAATTTTAAATTGCATTATGGCGATATGACTGATAGTACCAATCTGATTCATGTGGTACAGAAAACACAACCAGACGAGATTTACAACCTTGCTGCTATGAGCCATGTAAAGGTGAGCTTTAACACACCTGAATATACTGCAAATGCAGACGGAATAGGAACGCTTAGGTTATTAGAAGCAATAAAAATCCTGAACCTGGAGAAGAAAACAAAATTTTACCAGGCCTCCACCTCCGAATTATATGGGCTGGTGCAAGAGGTACCACAGAGTGAAAAAACGCCTTTCTATCCCAGAAGCCCATATGGTGTTGCCAAATTATTTGCTTATTGGACAGTTGTAAATTACCGCGAAGCTTACAATATTTTTGCAACCAATGGTGTACTTTTTAACCATGAAAGCCCCAAACGAGGGGAAACATTTGTAACAAGAAAAATAACTCGAGCAGTAGCCGCTATTGCACAAGGGCTGCAGGACACTATATATCTTGGAAACCTGGATGCAAAAAGAGATTGGGGACACGCCCAAGATTATGTAGAAGCAATGTGGCTTATTTTACAACAAGAAATACCAGAAGATTTTGTGATTGCTACAGGAAAAACAACTACTGTAAGGGATTTTGCCAGAATGGCTTTTTCTGAAATTGGCGTAGAAATAGAATTTACCGGTAAAAATGAAAAAGAAAAGGGCATGGTAAAATCCTGTAGCAATCCGCTTTATCAATTGCCTTTAGGAAAAGAAGTTATTGCCATTGATCCTGGCTATTATAGGCCTACAGAAGTAGATCTCTTAATAGGAGATGCCACCAAAGCAAAAGAGAAATTAGGCTGGGTACCTAAATATACACTCGCTGAAATGGTAAAAGAGATGGTAGCAAGCGATTTGGAAACTGAAAGGCAAAGTCCTGAAAGAAAATATTTTATTTAAATATTATATTCAAATCAATCTATTTTTTGCATGGTTTATTTTTTGCAATAGACTATCTTCGCCGCCCAAAATGTCGGGGTAGCTCAGCTGGTTAGAGCATCGGATTCATAACCCGAAGGTCGGCGGTTCAAGTCCGCTCCCCGATACCAATTTTTTGATTGCTTATGCTTTAAACAGTATATGTATTATTTTCACCCACATTTCAAAAAATTTATATTGGCTACACCTCTAATCTTTTAGAAAGATTTAAATCGCACCACGAATTGAGCAAAAAAGGATGGACGCGTAATTTTCGTCCGTGGTTAGTAATTTATAATGAATTTTATTTAACCAAAAGCAAAGCTCCAAAAAGAGAGAAAAGCCCCAAAAGTAGCAAAGGAAGAGAATGGATATGGTTAGGAATACAGCATCAGTTTCTGAACAATGGTTTTATATTTAAATGAATCCATTTGTTCACTCAGTTTCATCAAAACCATATTATCGCTGGGGGTTAGAGCTTCTGATTCTTATCCGCTTCACTGCCCTTTACTTATTTTTTAAAAAGAGTGCCCCTATACGCATTCTTTATCCTTCCTTTATTATTACATTGTTCGTCCAGGATAAACTTTTAATGCTGCTTCAAGGCAATCCATTGCCCCGTTAATTTCTTTTGTATTTAAAACGTAAGCAAGCCTTACTTCCTTTGTACCCAGGCCTAGCGTACTATAAAAGCCACTGGCTGGGGCTAACATTACCGTCGCACCGTTTAAATCAAATGACTCCAAAAGCCATTGGCAAAACCGATCGCCATCATCTATAGGTAATGATGCCATAGCATAAAAAGCTCCGCCCGGATTTGGGCAAAATACACCGGGAATATCGTTGAGTCTTTTAACTAAAGTATCTCTTCTTAATAAATATTCTGCTTTAGGTTTCTCAAAATAATCCGCTGGCAAATCAACTGCTGCTTCGCCCAATATTTGCCCAAATTCAGGTGGGCTCAACCGTGCCTGTGCAAATTTCATTGCCGTATTAATTACAGCTTTATTTTTAGTAACCAATGCCCCAATACGCGCACCGCAGGCACTATAGCGCTTACTGATGGTGTCCATTAATATTACATGCTGCTCCGCACCTTTTAATTCCATCGCACTTAAATGCTTGCCATCATAACAAAACTCACGGTAAGCCTCATCTGAAAATAAATATAAATTATGCTTCTGTATAATTTGGTTAAGCACCTCCATCTCCTTTTCATTATATAGATAGCCGGTTGGATTGTTGGGGTTACAAATAATAATCGCCTTTGTTTTAGATGTAATCGCTTTCTCAAATTCTTCAATCGGAGGTAAGGCAAACCCATTTTTAATATGAGAAGTAATTGGCTTAATACTTACACCTGCCTCCACTGCAAATCCATTATAATTTGCATAGAATGGCTCAGGTATGATTACTTCATCTCCGGGGTCAAGGCAACTCATAAATCCAAATAAAATAGCCTCACTGCCTCCTGTAGTAACAATAATTTCTTGTGGTGTTACTTCAATATTTACCGACCGGTAATACTCAACTAGCTTCTTTCTGTAACTTTCATTGCCCGCACTATGACTATATTCCAACACTTTAAAATTAGAATTTCGCACTGCTGCAAGCGACTGAGGCGGTGTTTCAATATCTGGTTGCCCAATATTCAGGTGATAAATTTTAGTTCCTTTTGCCTTTGCATTTTCAGCAAAAGGAACCAGTTTTCTAATTGGAGAGGCGGGCATTTGTTGACCCCGGGTACTTATTTTTAACATACAACAAAGGTACATTCAATCTTCTAAAAGAATATATTTTTGCTACCCCTATTGGCAAGTAATTATGATGATAAATTTCTATTTTGCATCAAAATCTGTTGGCAATATCACTCGACTTATTTATTAAATAGGCATGTGGGTTATTTGGAAATATAAGCTGGCATTATTCAGATAGAAAAGATTGTTAGAATTAAGAACTATTAAAAATCAGTAAAATCCCACTTTCGGTAAGGATTTTTAAATTTTCAAATCGTCATCCTGAAAAAAAAAGAGCCATCAAACATTTAGAATATAAAAATTAAAATACGTAAATCATTGATAATTTTTCTCTGAAATAAAAAGAATAAAAGTTCTGTAACTTGTTTTAATTTACTATCAAAATCCATCTTAAAATAGATAATGAAGCCTCATAAGAAAAAAAGAAAGAAAAACAGATTTATGAGGTTTTTATCTACATTAGGCCCCGGCCTTACTACAGGTGCTGCTGATGACGACCCTTCCGGAATAGCTACCTATTCACAAACCGGCGCCCAGTTTGGCTTTGGACTTCTCTGGACTGCCTTTTATATGCTACCATTTATGATGGGGGTACAAGAGGCATGTGCCCGTATAGGTATGGTTACAGGAAAGGGCATTGCTGCAATTTTAAAAGATAATTACAGCAAATGGCTGGTGTATTCGGTAATAGTGCTGGTGCTGGTAGCAAATATTATTAATATAGGTGCAGATATAGGTGCCATGGCCTCTGCAGCCAGATTACTCCTTCCCTTATCTTTTATTTTTTGGACTGTACTTTTTACAGTTATCATTTTAATTCTGCAGATTTTTACTACTTACAAAGTTTATGCCCGCATTTTAAAATGGCTTGCCCTTTCTCTCTTAGCTTATCCTGTCACAGTTTTCATTGCTAAAATGCCATGGATCACTGTTCTAAAAGCTACTTTTATCCCTCATATCGAATTTAATTTTGCCTACTTCTTTATTATAACGGGAGTACTTGGCACTACCATTTCACCCTACTTATTTTTTTGGGAAACATCGCAGGAAGCCGAAGAATTGAAAGAATTAAAAACATTAAAAAATGGACAACCACAAGTGACAAGAAACAGAATTCGACACATGCGGATTGATAACAACGCCGGAATGATCATTTCCGAAATTACCACATGGAGTATTCTGGTTGTAGCGGGTGCTGTGTTACATTCCAACGGAATTACCAATATTAACACTGCTGCTGATGCGGCGAAGGCATTAGAGCCTTTAGTACATTCATTTGCTTATGCAGGCTTTCTTTCTAAATTTATTTTTTCAATTGGAATCATAGGGCTCGGCTTCCTTGCCATTCCGGTGCTTTCAGGATCTGCTGCTTATGCAGTTTGCGAGGCTGCCAACTGGGAGTCTGGTTTAAATTTAAAGCTCTCTAGGGCACATGGTTTCTATGGTGTTATTATTTGTTCTACTCTGGTAGGTCTTTTACTCAATTTCATCGGAATCAATCCGGTAAAGGCTTTAGTGTATGCAGCTGTACTAAATGGAGTAGCCGCAGTTCCACTTATTTTCTTAATAATTCGAATTTCAGGAAGCGAAAAGATCATGAAAAAATACAAAAGTGGTTTACTTTCAAAAGTAATATTATGGATCACTTTTCTGGGAATGAGTTTTGCTGCAATAGCAATGTTTGCTAGTTTATAAAACAGTATTTTTTTTAAATCTGACATCTATTTTACTACTGATAAAACGCCCTATGTAATAAAGTATTTCTCTGGCGAAATTGGCGGGCTGTTTAAGTTTGCCGTCTATTGCTTCTTTTCTGAATTCTGCATCATTAATTTTACCTATGATTCCTTAAATATTTTCTTGAATCCTAAAAATAAACCCGGTATTAAGAATTGATTACAAACTACCTTAGTTAGAAATATCTTGAAATTGTGAAGCTTATTTCTAAAGGACTACTAATTGTCTTATTATAAAACCCCTTTATGCCATGAAATGCTACTGATTACTTAGAAAAAGCAAGGTTAAAAAATGTATTTTTTGGCAACATTAGAGTGCAGCTATTTTTTAAAACTACCATAAAAAGGAATAATGAAATTCTATAGCATTTTTTTTGAATTTTCTACCACAAAACTGATGTATTCTCTGAATTAAAATTTTGCTATAAAATAATAAGTTTGGTGTTATTGTAATGTTATTAATTTTTCTATATTTGCCTTCCAAAACCAAAAAACAGCAAATGAGAAAATTAATTTCAACCTTTATGGTTGCTATGGCACTTGTGCTATCTGCAACCGCACAAAACAAAACCGTAAATGGGCGGGTGACTGATGAAAAAGGCAACCCCCTTTCAGGTGTATCTGTAGTACCACTCAATAGTAAAGTGGGTACTCAAACTGATAAGAGCGGCTATTATCAAATTAGCCTTCCTGCTTCAGTTTCCATCCTTAGATTTTCTTACGTAGATTTTAAACCTGAGGAAAAAAAGATTACCTCGCCAAATTTAAATGTTATCCTTTCTGCTTCAAACAATCACTTAGAAGAAGTAATTGTAGTTGCTTACGGCACCGTAAAGAAGGGAGATTACACAGGATCTTCTGCACAAATTGATGCAAAAGATATTGAAAAAAGGCCATTAAGTAATGCGTTAAATGCAATTGTTGGTTCAGCACCCGGCATCCAAACCACCTCTTCAAGTGGGCAGCCTGGCTCAGCACCTAATATAAGGCTGCGCGGTTATGGATCATATTCTGCAAGCTCTTCACCACTTTATGTAGTGGATGGCACTGTTTACGATCTTGGTATTTCAAGCATCAATCCTGATGATATTGAAACCATTTCTACTTTAAAGGACGCCTCTACTACAGCTTTATATGGATCACGGG
>JAFDXH010000127.1 GCA_018268075.1 Bacteroidota bacterium
TTCTTTTTCCTTAATCATAATAATCCTTTAATCATAAAAATCATAGTTCAGACAATGGTTGCAATTGAGTTAATAATATTTTCCACAGATTCCTTTTCCAATTTAGAAAACGCAAACCATTTCCTGCCCAGGTCCTTTAAGGAAGCTCCTAAGTGGTAAATTTCCTTTTGGTCTATTATCAAAAACCGGTCGTGGCTTTGGCTAAAGATTTTTCCCTCAAAATTGCCGTATTGATCGTTGACTTTTTGAATATCTAAATGAAGTTGCTTATTGATGTTTTTGGTAAGCAACAATACCTGCACCCCTTTTTTCTTTTTGCTTAAATGAGTTAGGGTAGTTTCGTCTATATAATTATCAATGAGCACAATACTTTTCTTTGCCGAACGGATAATTTTAGATGCGAGTTCATAGGCATCAAAAATTTGTCCTTCGAAGAAAACGCCTTGAGTGGGCAGTTCGGTTGTTTTGAGCTGCAAGTCTATTTCATTAACCTTTGAATCTATTTTTTCTAATTTATCTTCAATTCTATTAATGCGGTTGTTTATAGCATAACCTTTCAAAAGGTAATCTCTCAAAACATTGGTTGCCCAAATTCTGAATTGTGTGCCTTGTTTAGATTTTACGCGGTAGCCTACAGAAATAATAATATCAAGATTATAGTATTCAATTTGCCTTTCAATCCTTCTCTTGCCTTCCATCTGAGCTGTCGCAAATTTTGCGACAGTTGAATTTGCTTCAAGCTCTCCCTCTGAAAACACATTGTTAATATGTTTCCCAATTGTCTTGATATCCCTGCCAAATAAGGTAGATAATTGTTGTCTGTTGAGCCACACTGTTTTCTCATCCAATCTAACTTCAATCCGCTCTGGTAATTCATTGGTCTGATAGAGTATAATTTCATTAGTCATATCAATTCTTTGATCGAGTTAAGGATTTCAGCGCTTTCTTCATCCAAGGCTTTCATTTCTTCCAAAATTTCCTGTGGCTCACGCAGGGCTACTTCAACTTTCCTGTGGGGGTTTTTAACACTTAAATCCCAGGTAGTTTTATCAACATCCTTCACCTGAACTGTCCATGAATTTTCACTATCAGCAGTCCCTTTGGCTCCGCTCAGGGCAAGTTTTTGCAACGCTACAAACTCTGCCAAATCCTTTTCCGTCAAAGCATTGGTCTTACCCAGGTTCCTGTCCAAATTTAACTGGTAAAACCAAACTTTTTTTGTGGCTTTGCCTTTTTCAAAAAATAGTACCACCGTTTTAACACCGGCTCCGGTAAACGTGCCGCCCGGCAGGTCTAATACCGTATGAAGGTTGCAGGTAGTCAGTAATTCTTTGCGCAAAGAAATGCTGGCATTATCTGTATTACTCAGAAATGTATTTTTAATTACTACGCCTGCTTTGCCACCTGCCTTTAATATTTTAATAAAATGCTGTAAAAACAAAAAGGCGGTTTCACCCGTTTTTATCGGAAAATTCTGTTGCACTTCGGCTCTTTCTTTACCTCCAAATGGCGGGTTTGCCAATACTACATCGTAACGGTCTTTTTCCTGTATGTCAGCAATATTTTCAGCAAGCGTGTTGGTGTGTATGATGTTGGGCGCTTCCACTCCGTGCAAAATCATATTCATAATGCCAATGATGTAAGCGAGTGATTTTTTTTCTTTTCCGTAAAAAGATTTTTTCTGCAAAGTGGTTACATCACTTGTAGTTAGTTTTTTAGCGTTTTTCAGATAGTCGTAAGCTTCTACCAGGAAGCCTGCAGAGCCTGCAGCGCCATCATAAATTTTCTGCCCTATCTCCGGGGCTACTACTTTTACAATGGTTTTAATCAAAGGACGTGGCGTATAATATTCGCCGCCGTTGCGCCCGGCGTTTCCCATGTTTTTAATCTTATCCTCATACAGGTGGCTCATTTCATGCTTTTCGGCATGTGTCCTGAAACGTAAATTATCTATCAGATTGATTACTTCCCGCAAATTATATCCGCTCTGAATACGGTTTTTCAGTTCACTAAAAATCTCTCCTATTTTATATTCAATAGTATCGGCGCTTTCAGCATCTGTTTTAAACTTTTTGAGATACGGAAACAGTTTCATGTTTACAAAATCGGTAAGGTCATCTCCGGTCATTGCTTTGTGATAATCCAGTTCGGCAAGCTCACTATTCGCTTTTTTCTTTTTAGGCGCAGCCCAAACGCTCCACTGATATTGGCTGTCAATAATGCTTTTGTAAGTTTTTCCGGTGAGTTCAGCGGCTGTGGCTTTGTCTGCTTCCAGGTCATCAAGATATTTAAGAAACAATATCCAGGAAGTTTGTTCCACATAATCCAGTTCGCTGCTGCATCCTGCATCTTTATGCAGGATGTCGTCAATATTTTTGAAGGTTTGTTCAAACATTTAATTTCTTTATTTTGAAAGTAGGCAAGGTAAACAAATGATAAATAAAGAATAAAAGTTTGTAATGTAAAAAATTAATGCAGGAGCTTCTATTTTTCCCTAAGCAAAAAGAATTTGAATGATTGAACTAAATTTTTGCGGTTACGAGGCTTAAAGATTGGCTACTTGAATTGGCTTTAGATAGATAAATGGCCGTACCAAGAGTGCTGAAAGAGTTGTGAAGTAATACTGACACGTGTATTCTATTTTTTTTTGCTAGAAGCATCAAATTTAAGCTACCCTTCCTCTATCAATATCCCCGCCAGCCACTCCCTCATTATCGCATCCCCATTTTATCCATAAAGATTTTTTATTTTTCTTTGCAAATGCCTCAAATTAAAAATATCATTTTCGATCTGGGGGGAGTGTTGTTCGATATCAATTATTCCCTTACACAAAAAGCATTTGAAACCCTTGGGGTCAAAAATTTTGATGCTATGTATTCTCAGGCTGCGGCAAACCAATTATTTCAACAATTAGAGACCGGGAAAATTTCCGAATCCCAATTTCATGAACAACTCAATAAAGCTACTGCCCTTAATTTATTGCCCAAACAGATAAATGAGGCCTGGAATGCCATGCTCTTGGGGTTTAGGTACGAAAGCTTGGATTTTTTAAGGGTACTAAGCCGGCAGTATCGGATTTTTCTTTTTAGCAACACTAATTTTATTCATCAAAGAAAATTTTTGGAAATGTATCAGCAGCAACAAATGCAGGAGCCCTTTCATGATCTTTTTGAAAAACTCTTTTACAGTTGTGAAATCGGGAGTAGAAAACCGGATGTTGCATCGTATCGCTTTGTATTGGAGCAAGCCGGTATTAGAGCAGCAGATACCTGCTTTGTGGATGATTCTATACAGAATGTAGAAGCCGGCAAACAAGAGGGCATTAAAAGTATATTACTTAAGAAAGGCGAAAAAATAGAAGACTTGATATGGGATGAATAACCTATTGATTTTTTTCATTTACTTCCTCGTACTCAATATATTCTCCTTCCTTCACCGGCGCTTGTGATTGTTTAAACCCTTCTTCATTTGCATTAACAGTGCCACCCTGCTGCGGTTGTTGCATCTTCGATTGAAGGTCATTGAATTGCTGCCGCATATTTTTTGCGGAACGATAAAGAGGGACAATGAAACCAAAGATTAATTTATAGATAATATAAACTACCAATAATTCCCAGGCCAGCTTAAAAATATTCATAGCTCAAAAATAACTACTTTCTTACAAATTGAGGTTAACCGCGCCTTAAGCACCTACCAAAAAAATGTTAATCCGGCTAAACAATAAAATATTTTTTTAGGGTTATATGCGTATGTACCTTATCTTTGCGGCCGTAAAAGATTAGTGAAAGGGAACGGAGGCGTTCCCTTCTTTTATTTTGCAAAAGCATTATCAGCTCATGATTAATACAGAGGTTCAGGAAAAAATAGAGTCCTTTATTAAAGGAATAATTGAAAAATGGCCAGAGGTTTTCTTAATTGAAGTGAAAATAGCGTCAGGCAATCGCATCACTGTTTTATTGGATTCCGATCAGGGTATTACAATTGAAAAGTGCACTCAGGTAAACCGGCCGCTGTATAAATATATAGAAGAGAATGGGATATTTCCTGACAATATCTTCTCGTTGGAGGTTTCTTCGCCCGGCATAGATAGGCCATTGACGGATATCAGGCAGTATAGAAAAAATACAGGAAGGCTGGTAGAAGTACTGCTGAATGATAATAGTAAAATAGAAGGGATTTTAAAAGAGGTTTCCGAAAGCGGAATATCTCTTGAAGAAAAGGAAGGAAAGGGGAAAAAGGCAACAGTAAAATTGAATAACATATTATTTGATCAAATAAAGCACCTAAAAGTGCAGGTAACTTTTTAAAAATGCAGCATGGCAAGTATTAATTTAATAGAATCTTTCCAAGAGTTTAAGGACGCTGAAAATATTGATAGGCCTACCTTAATGAAAGTAATGGAAGACGTGTTTAAAACACTCATCAGAAAAAAATATGGCTCTGATGATAATTTTGATGTGATCGTAAACGACCAGAAGGGCGATCTGGAGATATTCAGACGAAGAACTATTGTGGACGATGATGATCTTTACAATACACTCACAGAGATCGAATACAAAGATGCTATAAAAATAGAGCCTGACTATCAGGTAGGAGAAGAGCTTTATGAAGAGGTGGATATCCAGAAAGAATTTGGAAGAAGAGCAATACTCGCCGGCAAGCAAACACTGGCAAGTCGCATTAATGATCTTAAGAAGAATATTTTAATAAAGAAATACGAAGACCGCATTGGTGATATCATCAGCGGAGAAGTATATCAGGTGTGGAAAAAGGAAATTCTTTTATTAGATGAAGAGGGCAACGAAATGCTAATGCCTAAATCAGAACAAATACCATCTGATTATTTTAAGAAAGGCGAAACAGTAAGAGCAGTTGTAAAACGAGTAGAATTAAAAAATAATCAGGCAGCCATCATTATTTCCCGCACAGATAATATGTTCCTTGCCAAATTATTAGAGATAGAAGTTCCGGAAATTTTTGATGGGTTAATCGTAATCAAAAAGATCGTGAGAGACCCAGGGGAAAGAGCTAAGGTAGCAGTAGAAAGTTTTGATGACAGGATAGATCCCGTAGGCGCCTGTGTAGGAATGAAAGGAAGCCGCATTCATGGAATAGTTCGGGAGCTAAAGAATGAAAACATTGATGTGATCAACTGGACTAATAATACCCAACTATTAATACAGCGCTCGCTTACGCCAGCAAAGATTACGAGTATGGAAGTGAATATGGAAACCAAACATGCAAATGTTTATCTTAAACCAGATCAGGTATCGCTGGCCATAGGCCGCCGTGGGGTAAATATCAAACTAGCCTGCGAACTCACCGGGCTGGAGATAGATGTATTCAGAGACAATGAAGGCGAGATAGAAGAATATGATGTGGATCTGGAAGAATTTACAGATGAATTGGAAACATGGGTAATAGACGAGTTTAAGAAAATCGGATGCGATACCGCAAAAAGCGTATTAGACCTCTCTGATGAAGAGTTAGAAAAACGTACAGACCTTGAAAAGGAAACCATTGCTGAGGTAAAAAGAATATTGAAAGAAGAATTTTCGGCCGAATGATGCCAAGAGTATCATTTTTAAACCGTACATTGATATAATTTTATAAAAATCATTCCCTTTAATAAAGGGAAAATTAGGAGAGGCTTTAATGGCAGAAGTAAACACACCGAGGTTAATGGCAGCAGCCAAAGAGTTTAATATAGGTAAAGATACCTTGACGGACTTTCTTGTGTCCAAGGGGTTCGATGCTGAAGAATTAAAACCTACTTCAAAAATATCTGAAGAAATGTACCGTGTGTTACAGGTAGAGTTTCAAACAGATAAGGTAGCCCGGCAAAAAGCAGAACAAATAGACCTGCCTAAAAATGCACCGGCAGATGCCAAGAAGCGTAAAGATGAACAGGATATTTCCTTTAATAAAAAAGAAAAGGAAAAGGAAAAGGAAACAAAACCTGTAGAGCCTGTTATAATAAAAGAAACCGAGCCGGTAGTAGAGGAGAAAAAACCAGAACCCGTAAAGGAAGAAATACAACCCGAACCTCCTAAAATAGAAAAAGTACTCAAAGAAAAAAAGATCGAGGAGCCACAAGCACCCGCTGTAGAAATCTCAAAAATCGAAGCACCGGAAGTAGAAGGGTTAAAGATTATAGACAAGATAGATTTAAGTACAATAGATAGTTCTGTAAGGCCTAAAAAAGATAGTAAGAAAAAGGTAGAAAAAGAAGCACCGGTAAAAGGCGTGAAGCCAAAAGAGCCTACTGCTCCTGTGGTGGTACCAGAGCCAGAAGTTGCTAAGGGGCCAGTAGCTCCCATAGAAGAGCCATTGATTACAAAAATTAAGATTGACAAATTACAGGGCCCCAAAATATTAGGAAAGATTGAGTTGCCAACTCCGGCTGAGAGTCGTACCCGGCCTATAGACGAAAAGCGGAAGAGAAAGAGGATCGTTGTTGAGAAAAAGGCGCCTCCTCATCCAGGCCCGGGGTTTCAGCGCAATGCAGGCCAGCGCCCTCCGGGAGGACAAGGTGGCCGGTTTAACAGGCATACACCATCTACACCCAGAGAAGAAAAAGAAATTGACCAAAAGGAGATTCAGGATAAAATTAAAGAAACACAGGCCAAACTTGCAGGTACGGGCGGGCGCGGTAAGAGCCTAAAGGCAAAATACCGTAAACAGAAGAGAGAGGAAGCTGCAGAGCATGTAGGCGAGCAAGTGACAGACAATAAATTACAGGTAACCGAATTCATTTCTGTAAGTGAATTTGCAAACCTGATGGACGTAAGCTTTGCAGATGTAATAAGCAAATGTATGAGCTTGGGCATTATGGTTTCAATCAACCAAAGGCTGGAGGCAGATGTGATAGAACTGGTAGCAAGCGAATTTAATTACGAGGTAGAATTTATAGATATTGATGATCACGATGATTTAAAAGAAGAAGAGGAAGAAGATGATCCGAAAAATCTTGTTCCCCGACCACCGATAGTAACTATCATGGGGCACGTAGATCATGGTAAAACATCTTTATTGGATTACATCAGACACGCCAATGTAATTGCAGGCGAAGCAGGAGGAATCACCCAACATATTGGCGCTTATGAAGTAACAGTTAAAGGCGGTCGTTCTATCACATTCTTGGATACACCGGGGCATGAGGCTTTTACAGCTATGCGGGCACGCGGAGCCAAGGTGACAGATATCGCAGTAATCGTAGTAGCAGCAGATGATGCAGTGATGCCTCAGACTAAAGAGGCAATTTCTCATGCTCAGGCAGCTAATGTACCTATGGTTTTTGCAATTAATAAAATAGATAAAGATGGAGCTAATCCTGAGAAAATTAAGGAGCAGCTATCGGCAATGAACATTCTGGTAGAAGACTGGGGTGGCAATTTTCAAAGCCAGGAAATCAGCGCACGTAACGGGTTAAATGTGGATGTATTGCTGGATAAGGTATTGTTGGAATCGGACCTGTTAGAGCTGAAGGCTAATCCGAATAAAGGAGGCTCTGGTACTATCATTGAAGCAAGCCTTGATAAGGGGCGCGGATATGTAGCAACTGTATTAGTTCAAAACGGAACGTTGAAGCAGGGAGACCTCATCGTATCTGGGCAGCATTATGGCCGCGTAAAGGCCATGTTTAATGAGAGAAATCAAAGAGTAGATAGTGCGCCTCCGTCAACACCGGTACTCATTCTAGGACTAAATGGAGCGCCTCAGGCAGGAGAGACTTTTAAAGTTTATACCGACGAATCAGAAGCCAAAGACACAGCAAACAGGCGCTCTCAAATACTTCGCGAGCAAGGCATAAGAGCTAAGAAACACATTACCCTGGATGAAATAGGCCGCAGGCTGGCTTTGGGCAACTTTAAACAATTGAACCTGATTATTCGGGCAGATGTAGATGGCTCAGTAGAAGCTTTAAGTGATTCATTGCAGAAATTAAGTACAGAGGAAATAGCAGTAAGTATCGTTCATCAAGGAGTAGGACAGATTACAGAAACAGATGTGATGCTTGCAACAGCCTCCGATGCTGTAATTATAGGATTCAATGTGCGCCCTGCGTTACAGGCTTCCAGATTGGCCGACCATGAGGGTGTGGAAATAAAAACCTACACCATTATTTATGATGCTATAGATGAAGTGAAGAGCGCAATGGAGGGAATGCTAGAGCCAAAGATTCAGGAAAAAATATTGGGTATCGCCGAGATCAAAGAAACTTACAAATTTGATAAAGCAACAGTTGCAGGTTGTATGGTAGTTGAAGGTAAAATTGCCCGCAACAATAGAATTCGTTTGGTAAGAGATGGTATTATCATCTTTACGGGCGAGTTGGGAAGCCTCAAGCGATTTAAAGACGATGTAAAAGATGTATCTAACAATATGGAATGTGGTATGATCATTAAAAATTATAATGATGTAAAGCAGGGCGATATGATAGAAGCCTTTGAAGAAATTGAAGTAAAGCGCACCCTTTAGAACATCCAAACCCTTTCTTTAACAAAATGCAAACAACTTTTAACTTTCGCCTGCGATTAAGGCAGCGGGTTGTATGTACTTTTGGCAACATTAAAATTAATAAGCCTTACTCCGGATTTCAATAATTGTTTATGAAAAAAACTTTCATCTTTTTATTTCTGCTCGCAATAGGGTGCCATCTATTTGCCCAAACCAAAAAAGTAGTAGCAGATAAGATCATTGCAACAGTTGCGGATAAGATCATTCTTAAAAGTGAGATTGATAATGCCATTCATGACATGCAGCGGCAAAATATAGAGATTCCTGCTGACGCACCTTGTCGCCTTTTAGAGCAGGCTATCGCTTTAAAGGCTATGGTAGTGCAGGCTGAGAGAGACTCTTTGCCCATATCTGATGAAGAGGTAGATGCAGATATTGACAACCGAATTCGTTCTTTTATTAATCAATACGGGTCTAAAGAAGTATTAGAGCAAATAGCAGGTAAAACAATTTTCCAATTGAAGGAAGATTTCAAACAATCTTTTCGTGAGCAAAAATTAGCGCAGGCAGAGCGCGCTAAAATAGTTGAAAACCTGAGAATTACACCACGGGAGGTTCAGGCCTATTACGATTCTATTCCCAAAGACAGCCTTCACTTTTATGAATCCGAACTGGAAGTGGGGCAAATAGTAATGTATCCTAAAGCCAGCCGCGACTTGGAAACCTATGCGATTGATCAGCTAAAGGAATATAAAAAGGAAGTAGAGGACGGTACCAAAAAATTTGAAGTGCTTGCCTCACTCTATACCGATGATCCAGGGAGCAAGGAAACCGGAGGCCGCTATGAAATAAACAGAAATGAAAAGCAGTGGGATCCTACCTTTCTGGCAAAGGCATTTACACTAAAAGATGGGCAGATATCAAATGTTTTTAAATCGCGGTTTGGATACCATATTATTCAAATGGTAAGCCGCCGGGGCGATGATGCCACCATACGCCACATACTTAAAATTCCTAAGGTAAGTTCTATTGAAATAAATGAAACCAAGGCAAAACTTGATTCAATAAGAGGCTTATTGGTGAGTGGCAAAATGCAATTTGGTGAAGCCGTATCCAAATTCAGTGAAGATGAGGGCACCAAATTTACCGGCGGCCGCCTTACCAGCAAAGATGGTAGCGGGCGTACTTCTTTAAATATTGACGATCTCGACAAAAGTTTGGTATTAATGCTCAAAGACCTTAAGCCGGGCGAATATTCTCAGCCAATGGAATATACCGATGACCGCGACCGTAAGGCAGTACGTATTGTAGATATCATATCCAGATCAGAGCCGCATCGCGAAAATCTGCGCGACGATTTTGATAAAGTTTCTGCCAGAGCATTGGAGGAGAAGAAAAATGATGCGCTTGAAAAATGGTTTATTACTAAAATTCCTACCTATTATATCAATATTGCGCCAGAATACCATTCATGTGAGACTATGAAAAAATGGATCACAAATGATGCAACCGTTAATAAGTAACCTCATCTAACCCTGCCCAATCTAAAATGGGAATATTAGAAAGTAAAACATTAATAGAACCAGCGCTCAGTACTTTAAGCCCATTCCCTACAGTTTGAAAAAAAGTGCGGCTTTCTTTTTTCAGAAATTTCAATTTGTAAAAGGTTAATTTTGCGCTTCATCACCCTACATGAGCGACGAAATAAAACACGAGTGCGGCCTTGCATTTATACGGCTAAGAAAACCATTTTCCTTTTATCAGAAAAAGTATGGCACTGTACTCTATGGCCTGAATAAGCTGTACCTGCTCATGGAGAAGCAGCATAATCGTGGGCAAGATGGGGCCGGCATAGCAGCAGTAAAATTAAATACTGAACCAGGATATCCTTATCTGCATCGGATCAGAAGTATAGCTCCACAGGCAATTGCAGATATCTTTGCTCAGGTAGGTCGCCAGATGGAAGAGATTGCAGCGTTTCATCCGGATATAGATAAATATCCCGGCCTGATGAAAGGACATTATGATTTTTTGGGAGAACTGCTACTGGGCCACCTAAGATATGGAACCCAAGGTAGAAACAATGTGAATTTTTGCCACCCGTTTATTAAAAGAAATACACTACCCGGCCGCAATCTGGCTATGGCAGGGAATTTCAACATTGTAAATACAGAAGAATTATTTGACCTGATAAACAGCCAACGAGAACAAATAGATAAGCAAAGTGATCTTGCAGCTATGATGGATGTTATCCATCATTTTCTGATACAGGCCGATGAGCATTCACCCGAAGGAGCAGACATTATTGCTGTCTTAAAAAAATCTGTTCCTCATTTTGATGGAGGCTTCACCTTTGGAGGGCTTACTGGCAATGGTACCGGTTTTGTAGTGCGCGATGCTCATGGTATTAGGCCCTGCTATTACTATGCAGACGATGAAATAGTAGTGGCAGCAAGTGAAAGAGCTGCTATCCGCACAGCATTTAACTTGGGCGAAAATGAGGTAAAGGAATTAACACCTGGGAGTGCATTAATTGTTTTAAATAACGGCGAGTATTCTATCAACCAGATTATAGCGCCACAGGAGCGAAAGGCTTGCAGTTTTGAAAGAATTTATTTTTCAAGGGGCAGTGATGAGAAAATATACCGCGAGCGCATTGCATTGGGGTATCACCTTAGTCAGCGAGTTTTGGAAGCTGTAGATCACGACTTGAAAAATTCAATTTTTTCCTATATTCCTAATACAGCCGAAACTGCTTTTTATGGATTGATTAAAGGCGCTGAAGACTATTTGAATAAAATAAAAACGGAACGGATACTTAGCTGGAACAAAGATTTCGATGAAGAGAAGCTAACGGAGATGGTGAATCGAAAAATAAGAATCGAAAAGATTGCCATAAAAGATGTGAAGCTGCGTACTTTCATTACTGAAGATAACAGCCGCAACGAAATGGTGCAGCACGTATATGACATTACGTATGGTACGGTAAGAAAAGATATTGATACGCTGGTGATTATTGACGACTCTATCGTAAGGGGTACTACCCTAAGAGAAAGTATCATCCGAATGTTGGCAAGGCTTCAACCAATAAAAATAATTTTTGTTTCTTCATCGCCACAAATAAGGTATCCCGATTGCTATGGAATAGATATGAGCAGAATGGGCGAATTTGTGGCATTCAGGGCTGCTATTGCATTATTAAAGGAAAGGAATAATGAAAATGCGCTAAAGGATATTTATGAAAAATGTATCGAACTAAAAAATACTGGGGCGTTAAATAAAGTAAATCTCGTAAAGGAAATTTATAAACCCTTCAGCCTTCAGGAGATATCAGATAAGATTGCACAATTGGTTACGCCCGCCGAAGTAACCATACCTGTTCAGGTAATCTTTCAAACTATCGAAGACCTTCATGAAAGCTGCCCTACCAATCTAGGCGACTGGTATTTTACAGGTAACTACCCTACACCAGGAGGCAACAAAGTGGTGAATACTGCATTTATAAATTATATGGAAGGCAATAATGCAAGAGGGTATTGATCTAACGGGTTTTTGCACGGATTTACTTTCTTCGATCAAGTTTTCTATTAGATTTTTATGGATAGCTTTAGTCGCCCACCAAAACTATGTTCAATAATTTTTTGAAGTGTCGAAATCCGAGTTTCTTTGATATGATTCTCAATTTTTGTCAGGGTAGGAAGGTGGAATCTCTTTTGCAAACTTTGGCTTGTGTGTCGGCTTGTGCGGTTTGCAAATGTGCTTACATCTGTGCGTTTGGATAGCTACTTTTTGAAATACTCGTTCACATAATCAAATGTAATTTTTTCTTGTTCAAGTCGCCAATTATTTGTTTTCAAAATGTCGTAAAGCTGTTGTTCTTCATCTGTCAGGTTAAGTTTAGTTGAGATGTTTGTTGGTGTGCCTTTGTCGTTTTCAAAAAATTGGTCAAAGGGTTGTTTGTCCATTAAAATGCTTTTTGTCTGCGGAAAGTATGTTCGGAATTGCGATAAGATTTCAAAACCTTGCACGTCTATGTCGCCCCAATAAA
>JAFDXH010000128.1 GCA_018268075.1 Bacteroidota bacterium
GGAAAACTAATCACGGATTGTTGTTGCTTGTTACAGGCTGCTATAGCTTTTTGAACAGCGGGTGTGGCATCTGCAAAACTATTGGGTTGAATGCCGAACGATGTAACATCTATGGTCTGAGCCTGCAAGAGATGTGTACAAAGCAAAAACAGTATGATGAGCAAACGCATGGCAGATGATTGTTTAAAGTTTCAAAAGCCATTTCAAAATTATAAAAAGGCTTTTGAAGATACGGAATGTGATAATTAAGAAATAAATTGAACAAGCTGGTAAAGTTATTAAATGTCTGAGGTTTTTTTGATTTAGGATCTTTTCGCAATGTTTAAATGGAGCTTACAAAATATTTTTTTATATCTGTAATACTTCACATTTATCTGTAATTACTCCATTTTCCGGTAACAGAGTATATGATTTTTTAAACTACAAAGACTGTAATGATTAAGCCCTTTTCTGCAAATTACCATCCGGAGGATAGAAACTTGAGTTTAGACACCTAAAGATTTGCAGGTGCAACTTTTCATTATAGTTAAACCGATTATGATAACTGATCCTACTTTCATTCTTTTAAACAAAAAAAGTATCCGTTATATCACCTCTATTCATTTCACTGATAGGAATATCCAAATAATAAAATGGTTGACTAACACGGGAAAAAGAAATAATACTATTAAGTTGTGGAAATGATAAATGCAATGTATATCTGATTTTTTTATTACACCATTCACTAAGGAGAATTGTAATTTTTATTAAAAATGAAAAACATCCCTAAGAACGAGTTTCTATAAAATCAAAAGTTTTGATTTCGCAAATTCTTTATGCATCACAAAACTGCTTTCATCTTAAATCCACATTCGACAACTTTAGCGTTTAAAATTTACAAATATTTTTTTTCTTATAAAATAAGGTAGTAGGTTAAATAGTTTATATCTTAGTTGCAGTTACCGCAATTATTTCTTAATTAAAGTTTTAAAACCATAAAACCTTGAAAGCACTCCTCCCCTTTTGTTTTTTACTTTTCATTTTTTCATCCTGCACAAAGGATACCATAGAGGCCAAACCTTCGATAGATGAAGATACGCTGGGAACCGGCTGGAGAATAATCCCTTTGGATAAAATATCCGGATTCAGTGATATTCAATTTTATGGAGAAACCGGCTTTGGAATTGATGGTAAGGGAATATATAGATCAACTGATGGCGGATTTGTTTGGGAAATTATCGGCGAGCAAAAAACGCCACATAATAATATTGCCATGGGTGGAATTGACAATATTATTGTAGCCGGTGGCAACAATAATTCCATCTTATATTCCACTAATCAGGGAAATACCTTTGATGTGAGTACCGTAAAAGATTCAAAAATCAATGAAGTTTTCTTTGTAAATGAAAATACGGCTTATATTATTGGCAACTCTTTTTGGAAGACATCGGATGCGGGCAAAGGGTGGGAGAAATTATACGAGTTTAATAAAGAGCCTGGTATGGGCAACGGCGGGATATACCGATCTGTTTTTTTTATTGGGGAATTAACAGGATGGGCGATAGCGCCAAGCACTACAGACGTACCGGCCTTATTTAAAACTATAGATGGGGGTAAGAACTGGCAGTTGCTGGATAGCGGATATGCAAAGTATCAATACAGTACGGTATTCTTTGTTGATGAGGCACTTGGATATCTGAATACATCAGATTCCTATTTTTACAAAACGACAGATGGGGGACTTAGCTGGGAATCGAAGCAATATGACACTCTTTCAAGAACTTTTCCGGATGTATTTTTCATAACTAAAGACATCGGGTATATATCCAATAACAAGAGAATATTTAAGACAACTGACGGGGGTGAAAGTTTTTCGCTGGAAGTTTCTCTTGCAAAAAACAATCCTAAAGCCGGTATTCTTGAATTGTTTTTTACCGATGCCAACCACGGCTGGGCTTGTGGTTATGACGGTGCTATTTTGAAATACGAGCGATGATATTGCAGGAAATTATGACTTATAGCTAAGAAAGAGGTACATACCATGCATAACTCAATTTCTTTCCAAATTCAAAATCTATTTATTCTAAATTTGATATGCTAAAAGTAATTGGGACATTTTTCATTCTTGTATTGACTTGCTCATCCTGCTCAAAGGATAGTGACGAAACCACGGCTCCTTCTGATCAGGATACACTTGCTGCAGGCTGGACCAAAATCCCTATAGGAAAATATGATAGAATGACGGACATTGAGTTCAAAGGCAATATTGGCTTTGGCGCCGCCGGCTCTAATATATACAAATCAACCGATGGGGGAAAAAGCTGGAAAGTAGTTCACGAATCCATCTACAACAAAATTAACTTAAGCATGGGCGGAACTAATAATATCATTTTAGCAGGAGGAAATTCCAATATCATTTTATATTCGAACAATGAGGGAATTAGTTTCGACACCGTTTCAATAGATGACAAAGATATAAACGAAGTATTTTTTGTAAATGACAATACCGCCTATATTATTGGAAATGCATTGTGGAAAACAAATGACGCAGGGAAGCACTGGGAGCAGGTTTACCAGTTTACCAGAGGTACTGCAACAGTTTACAGAAACATCTATTTCACTGACGAACAAAAAGGCTGGGCAATTGCTTTAACTACAACCGGTCACCCGGGGCTATTTAGGACGATGAATGGAGGAAAAGACTGGCAGGTGCAGGATAGTGGCTATTCAAAATATGCAATGGCATCATTATCTTTTGCCGGTGAAAACAACGGGTATATCAACACTTTAAATTCCAGCATACAGAAAACTACAGATGACAGTACATGGACATCTATTAAATACGGTAACCGCACCAATATACTACCTGACGTATTTTTTCTGACCCCCGAACTTGGTTATTTTTCAGACGGCAAACGGATTTACAAAACCACTGATGGGGCAAATACTTATTACGCAGAGGTTTCCCTGGCTGACAATAATGCGGATGCATACATTCTTGAATTGTGTTTCACAAATCCCCAGCATGGCTGGGCTTGCGGATATCTTGGGGCAGTTTTAAGATATGAGAAATGAAACATTGCAGGATGGCTTACCGCAAAGAGGTCAGCTAAATGATAATGTGATTTTGCGATAAAATTGATAAATAGTAGATGAGCTAGGATTTCATAAATTATTGAATCCCAAAATAAATTTAAATAGTACATTAATTATGATAAACAGGACAGTAGCACAATTCTTGCGGGGTATTAAATTAACATTCACACTTTGCTTTTTGTTTATCATTTACGCATACTCGCAGGATCAGGACCTTTTCTTTAGAGATACGGTTCAAAGAAGCCATGGAGTAATAATCGGCGCACAAAAAGAAGGGGATCAATTTATCTATTTTTGGGGTTCTGATGTAGGCTGGATGCGAACCGATGCTCCGATGCTGCGTAAGGTAGATGCAGAAGGAAATCTCATCTGGGACTTGGGGAGCAACCCGAATATGGAATTTTCGGGAGCTATTCATAAAGTGTTGGAAGACGGCAGTTAATTGTACTTGCTTGGTACGAGAAATAATTATTGGGGAGAAAAAAATTTTTTCCTGGCAAAGGTTGATAAAGTCACCGGAAACGTTATTTTTCGGATCGAAAATACTTCTATTGATATTGAAAAAGTATTTGACTTTAGAAATATAAATACCGAACAACTCAGAGTTATTGCTGTGGATGGCAACCAGGTTAATGCTTACTTCATTAGTAAAGGTACAGGTATTTTTTTCCCAACCGAGACTCTGCATCGGCCATATTGGACAAGCAAGCGGGACTCGGCGTTACGCTGTTTTCAATGCATATTATATTGCCTTAAACCGGGTTTCCTCCGCTCAACAACAACAGGTGCTCCGTCAAAGACATTCGGTATCATCAATTACACGGCGAGTCCGGCGGCTAACGCACACAGCTATACGCCGAGACTACGCCTGGGAAGATGAATGGACACCCGGCGGCGAAAGAAGATTTAGATTCAACAAGACCTATAAGGTTTTGAA
>JAFDXH010000129.1 GCA_018268075.1 Bacteroidota bacterium
CTTATTCCAATCCATAAAAAGCCGTACCCACATAAGCCATTGTATTGGCGATCCTCTGCATAAATCAACATTATTCAAATGGATAAATGATTTTTATGAAGAAAATTTACACGATTGATTCCAACTACAAAAAAACTACACTTGCTTTTTTAGCTGTCTTACTTTGTTTGATGATGATGGGTGAAATGGGATGGAGTCAAAGCTTGACTTATTCCACACCAGGATCTTATACTTTCAAAGTCCCTCCGGGTATCAATAGCATAAAAGTTGAATGTTGGGGGGCAGGCGGCGGAGGGAGCACTATCTCTTCAAATGGAATGAGGGGCGGCGGGGGGGGAGGTGGTGCATACGCAAGTAGTGTTATTGCTGTAGTTTCTGGATCAAATTATCAAGTTTTGGTAGGTTCAGGCGGAGTGGCTAATTCAGTCGGCGGAGTATCTTCATTTAATAATCCTAATACCGTTAAGGCGGCAGGAGGAAGTGGTGCTATTTCCAAATCTATAACAGCAGGTGCAGGTGGCAGTATAGCCAATTCGGTAGGTAGCACTATATATAAAGGAGGCGATGGCGCAAATGGCGATGTTACAAGCAAATATTCAGGAGGTGGCGGCGGAGGAGCTGGTAGCAACGGTGTAGGTGGTAATGCGTCGGGTAGCACTGCTGGTGCAGGCACTTCTTTATCGGGTGGCACTGGCGGGGCAGGTGTAAATGGGAGTACCAATGGTAATTCAGGGAATAATTATGGCGGCGGCGGCAGTGGCGCATGTACCAATAGCAGTACAGACAGAACGGGTGGCTCAGGTGCAAATGGAATGGTAATAATTTCTTGGACCTGCAGTGGAAGCGTTGGTAATTGGATTGGAACCACAAGTAGTGATTGGTTTACTCCGGAAAATTGGTGCGGAAACGTAATACCCTCTAATACAACCGATGTTTATATCCCTTCAGTTGGAAGTACCACTTTTCAACCTGTAATAAATAATGTGGGTGCATCTTGTAAAACTATTACAATAGATGGCAACCTTGGAGTTACTGGTAATAATACCCTAAATGTTTACGGTGACTGGATTAATAATGGAACTTTTACTAGTGGTACAGGGTCAATAAATGTTGCAGGGGCAACAAATACTCTGATTTCTGGAAGTGTAGTTACAAATTTTTATAATTTAATAATCAATAAAACCCTAACAAGTAATTCTGCAACAAGCACAGGAAAAGCTTTTCAGGTTGCAAATAATTTAACTGTAACCCAAGGAAATCTGATTCTGCAAGCTACAGATAATCATTACAATATTACCGGAGATTTGACTATCCCGGTAAATGGAACATTAACACACAGTGTTAATTGGGACACCTACAGTAAATGGATTGCAGTAAAAGGAAATATCGCAGTAGATGGTGTTTTTAAATACACTGAAAGATCTACAGTGATAATGAATTCCTCTGCTTCAAAAACAGTAAGGACGGGTAATTCGGTAGGGTCCGCTTTTAATATTTTCCTATTGCAGAATGGAAATTTTACTGCAAGTGGAAAGGTAGTTATAAATGATAATTTTTGGGCTATGTTTGGAACAGCAGGCGGGTCGTTTCATACCAGTAATTATTCTGTAACAGCTAATGCAACCCTGTTGAATAATGGGGGTACTGTGTATGTGGATGATGCTGGCGGAAGCCTAAATGTAACGGGTGGTGTGTTATTAGGTGTTGTAGGGGGGCTTGCGGGGAAAATGATTGTAAGCGCTGGTGTATTAAATACTGATGCTCTAACAGTAGGAACAACAAATGTGGGGATTAATGGAACAATGAGTCAATCTGGTGGTGTATCAAATATTGGAAATTTACTGATCAATAATACGACTGCAGCTTCTGTCTATACTTGTACTAATTCGCCCATAATAAATATTTCAGGAAGCTGGACTAATAATGAAACAGCGGCAAATTCTTTTGACCCAGCCACAAGTCAGGTAAACTTTGTAGGAGGCGCGGTGCAAAGTATAAATGGTGTTGCTGCCGGATTTTACAATTTTAAAATTGCCAATGCGGCCGGGATTAATCTTAATACACCGGCAACGATTAATGGTAGTTTGGACCTTACAAATGGATTGATCAATACAGGTGCTAACGTACTGACGGTTGGCGCTTCAGGAACAATTGTAAATAGCAGCAACTCTAGCTATGTAAATGGAAAATTGGCCAGAATATTCTCTACTACAGGAGCCAAATTATTTCCCATTGGAAAAGGAGGAAATTACCGCCCTTTAAATTTTAATTTTACTTCACTTACAGGTACTAGCACTACTACCATTGAGCAATTTGAGAGTACATTAGCTGGGGCGATGCCGGCTGGTGTAACGGCTCAGGCTCGATATTTCGATATAAATCAAAACGGGGGCAGTAACTTAAATTATTCTATTACCCTGGATCCTACAGGTTTTGTGCCTGCTGGGGTAGCCCAAATTATAAAAAGAGAGGGTGGTGCCAATACCATTAATCCTGCCACTACACCAAATTATACCAACAGTAATGCATATACGACATTTAACAATACAAACAATGGTACTAATAGTTTTGCTCTGGGAGCAGACTGTTCATCTTTTGTAAATGCTGGTCCGGATATTGAAGTTTGTCAGGGTGGAACAACCTCTGTACTTGCAGGTTCTATATCTGGTACCGCTACCGGAGCTGTATGGAGTACGCCTACAGGAGGTATTTTCACACCTAATGCAAATACCCTTAATGCAACATGGGCGCCACCACCAGCTTTTTCTGGGGTAGCTACACTCACATTAACTACAACTGGTGGTACCTGTGGAGACGCAAGTGATTCAAAGATTATTACGGTCAATCCAGCCCCTTCTGGCAATATCACCTTATCCTCAGCATCAATTTGTGCTGGATCATCAGTTACCTTTACTGCACCTGCCGGATACGCCAACTATGATTTCAGGATTAATGGCACTTCGGCTCAAAATAGTGCAGCTAATACCTTTTCATCAATGGGGATTACCAATGGCGATGTGGTAACCGTTTTAATAACTTCCAACAAAGGATGTCAGACTACTTTAACAGCACCTTCAGTTATAGTAAATGCTTATCCTACCGGTATTCTTGATGCCAGTGAAAATTCAGGCATTGGTACTAATGATAATATTATTTGTCAGGGCGGTAATGTAGCCTTTACCTTTAATCCCGGATATACTAATTATCGCTTCATATTAAATGGTGTGACTACACTTCAAAATGGTAGCACTTCTTTCTATAACACCACTACCTTAAATAATGGCGATCAGGTATCTGTGGAAGTGACAGGTACAGGCGGTTGTACAAAAACCTTTGGCCCGGTTACTATCACTGTTACACCATTGCCTGTGGCTACCTTAACAGCTACTGAAACCTCCGGAATACCTGATAACAACAGTATTTGTATAGGTGAAAATGTAAAATTTACTGCAACTGCCGGATTCGCAAATTATGATTTTCGGGTAAATGGAACTTCTGTTCAGAGCAGCGCATCAAATATTTTTAATACTACTTCATTAAATAATAACGATGCGGTAAGTGTAGTGGTGACCAATGCCAATCAATGCTCATTGACTACAGCACCAGTTATTATTACTGTGTATGCTTTGCCCACTGCGCCAACAGTCACTGCCGGCGGCCCACTTGTGTTTTGTTTGGGTGGTAGTGTTACACTTACGGCTGCTACTGCTACTACTTACCAATGGTACAAAGATGGGACACTGATCGCTGGAGCTACTTTACAATCATATACAGCTAATGCAAGTGGTGATTATACTGTAGCCATTACCAATGGAAATTCATGTGGAGCTACTTCTCTACCTGTAACTATTACTGTAAATCCATTGCCTGCAAAACCTACTATCGGGGCCAGTGGACTTACTGCTTTTTGTCAGGGCGGAAGTGTTACGCTTACCTCATCCGTTGCGGTAGGATACCAATGGAATGTGGGCGGTGTGGCAATTGCTGGTGAAACAAATCAGAGTTATACAGCTACCTCATCAGGCGTTTACACTGTTACGGTTACTAATGTAAATGGTTGTCAGAATACTTCATTGGGTACTACTGTAACCGTTCATCCTTTACCTGCTATACCTACCATCACAGCAGGCGGGCCTACTACTTTTTGTAGTGGGGTAAATGTAACACTTACTTCATCGTCAGCTACCTCTTACCAATGGTACAAAGGTGGGGTACTGATAGCAGGCGCTACATCTATTAGTTATGTAGCAACTACTAGCGGCAACTATACCGTGACGGTAGGTACAGGCTTTGGTTGTAAATCCAGTTCTGCTGCTATTGCAGTTACTGCCAATCCGTTGCCAGAACCCACTCTTAATGGGCCAAACCCTATCTGCCCTAATTCTACCGGAACTTATGTAACTGAAGCAGGCGCTCAGGCTGGATCATACCTATGGACTACTACAGGCGGTACTGTTCAAAGTGGTGGTGGAATTAATGATAATACAATTACTATTTTGTGGGATGTGCCTGGGGCAAAATCAGTATTGGTTAACTATGCCAATTCTTATGGATGCAGAGCGGAAGAATCAAAAACTGTAACAACAAGTACCAACCCATTGCCCACTATTACTGCATCTCAGCCAGATGATGTGTGTATCAACTATGACGGTAATGTATATACGACAGAATCTACAGCAGGGTTTAATAATTATTTGTGGACCATTACCGGTGGCACTATTACAGCAGGCGGCGGCCTATCAGATGCTACAGCCACTGTAAAATGGACTACTGCAGGAGTGCAATCCATAAAAGTAAACTATACCAATGCAGATGGTTGTACTGCAGCTTCGCCCACCGTGCATAATGTAAATGTGCATCCCTTGCCTATTGCAGGGTTTAGTTATACAGATCTCAATTATTGCGGAAATGGGATTAATCCATTGCCTGCAATGATATCAGGAGCAGTTAAAGGAATTTTCTCTTCTACACCGGGATTAATATTTGTAAGTAACACTACAGGTGAGGTAAATCTTTCGGCAAGCACTCCGGGTTCTTATGTAGTAACCAATACCATTGCAGCAGCTAATGGATGTAATGTGGTGACGGCTACTTCTACTATCAATATTACGGCAGTACCATCTGCTACCATCACTTATGCTACACCTTTCTGTAATACTATTTCCACGCCTCAGTCGGTTACCCTTACTGGAAATAATGATTATACAGGTGGTGCTTTCTCATCGGCTATAGGTCTTTCCATTAACGCAACCACTGGGGCAATCACCCCTTCTACAAGCACACCGGGTACCTATACTGTTTTTTATATTATTCATAATACCTTGGGCTGTGGTGATATTCCTGCTACTACTTCTGTAGTGATTACAGCCTTGCCTACAGCTACCATTTCATATAGTGGATCACCATATTGTAAGTCTGTCAGCACTTCACAAAGTGTAACATTAACGGGAACAGCAGCCTATACCGGAGGTACTTACAGTGCCTTACCAGCGGGGTTAAGCATCAATCCTACTACTGGCGCTATTTTACCAAGTACCAGTACAGCCGGCACTTACACAGTTACTTACCAAACACCTGCATCTGGCGGATGTGGCTCAGTTTCGGCCACTGCCACTGTTATCATTACGGCCGTGCCTGTTGTTACTACTTTTGCTTATTCTGGTACTCCATTTTGTACTACACTTACTTCGGTATTGCCTACATTAACAGGAACTGGTATTTTTACACCCGGCACTTTTACCTCTGATGCAGGGTTAATAATCAATGCTACAACAGGAGCAATCAATCCATCTTTAAGTACATCAGGCATTCATACGGTAAATTACATAAGCAATCCGGCAAGCGGTTGTGCAGGCGCTTCTATTGCAACGCAAATTGAAATTACGACCAAACCTACAGCAGTAGTGGGGCCATCATTCAGTATGTGTGCTGCAGATGCGGCGGTAAATATTACTACAGGCGCTTCATCAAGTAATGGGGGTATCATTACCTGGACAAGTAGTGGTACAGGTACTTTATCCAATCCTAATTCCTTAACTACCGCTACTTACCTGCCGAGTGCTGCCGATAAAAGCGCCGGAAGCGTTACGATTACATTAACGGTAAATGGAATGGCTAACTGTGGAAGTACCAGCGCTTCAAAGACATTAACAATCAATGCAAACCCTGCTGCGCCTACCATCAATCCGGCATCTGCTACTTTTTGTCAGGGTACCATACAGCCGCTTACTTCAGTAAGTGCGCCAGCAACCAAAGCAACGGGTACTTTTTCAAGTACAAGTGATAAGCTATCCATTCCTGATGAAAGTTTTACGGGGGTTTATAAAACCCTCGCTGTAAGCGGAATACCTGCTAATGCAGTGATAGATAGTATGACTTTAGAAGTAAATATTACTCATACTAATACTCCTGATTTATTTATTAATTTAAAAGCACCCAATGGAAAAGTGTTGAATTTGGCCAATTCAATCGGGACAGGGAATTATGATAATTTTACTAAAACTGTATTCAGCAGTAGCGCTACTAATCCTATTCAAACCTTTGGTAGCAGTCCATTTACAGGCACTTTTGCACCAATGGCACAACCGGGAATACCGGGTGCCTCCTCAGTTGCAGGACTAAATACTCAATATGGACCCGCTTCATTCTCTAATCTTTATAGTGTAATCAATGGCAACTGGTACATAAGTGTAAGAGATGGAGGTCAGAACCAAGTTGGAACATTAGATGCTTGTACCTTAATCATTTATTATTCAGTGCCGCCATCACCCGTGCCAGTCGTATGGTCGCCAATAACAGATCTTTATTCAGATGCTGCGGCTACAACACCTTATGCTGGCGAACTGTTGACAACTGTTTATGCTAAGCCTTCTGTTGCTGGTACGGTACCGGTTACAGCTATAGTTACCAATGCTAAAGGTTGCACCAATTCTGCTATTTCTACCCTTACAGTAAAGCCGCTACCGGTTGTAAGTATATCAGCAGATTATTGTACTACACCTGGTAAAGTAATACTTACTGCTAAGCCAGTAGCCTCATCTTATAAATGGAGTAATGGAGCTATTACTCAATCTATTACTGTAGATATAGCCAATAACTACTTTGTATCAGTAACCAATGCACAAGGTTGCGTGGCTACGGCTATTTCTGCAGTAGCACAGGAATTGGTAGTGAATGGAGATTTTTCTCAGGGCAATGTTGGATTCACCACAGGATATACTTATCATGCAGATGACCCTGCTCGTAATGATGAGTTGGTACCTGATGATGGGACAAATGGCTATGGGGTAGGTACGAATGGGCAAAATTATCACAATAATTTCTGGGGTATAGACCATACCAATAATCAAATTGGGAACAGGAATATGATGATCATTAATGGCCATGATGGAATAGTAACTTGGAAGGAAACAGTGTATGTAAAAGCTAATACAGATTATTACTTTTCTGCCTGGGCAATGAGTATTAACAATGCTGGGCCGTTTGCCCAATTACAATTTAAAGTAGATGGTGTGTTAGTAGGGACCACTGCTATATTAGGCTCAGGCCCAACTAATGCTACACAAGCAAATGCGAATAATTATTGGACAAGATTTTATAGCAATCCGAACTGGCACAATTCAGGCGGCGACCGGTTCATAGATATTGAAATTTATAACCTTCAGGGTTCCCGGCCGGGAAATGATTTTGCATTAGATGATATATCCTTTGCCACACTGTCGCCCTTTGTAACATCGCCAACAGATGGCAGTGATAATCAAACGGTTTGCGAAAATGAACCTATATTACCGATTAAATATATTGTAGGTAGTGGCTCTACAGGCCCTGGATTTACTGTAACTCCGACCACTACTGACTTTACGAGCACATGGGATGGTAGGACATTCACCATTACCGGTACTCCTTCTACACCCGGTACTTATACTTTTAATGTAACCACAGGGGGGACCTGTCCTAATCCTAAAGCAGCCTCAGGGTCAATAACAGTAAATCCTAAAGCTTCAATTAATCTTACAAGTATAGGAAACGATATACAGGAAAGATGTATCAACACGAATATTGCGCCTATCAATTACGCTTTTGGCGGCGGCGGTACTGCAGTTACATTTACAGGTTTGCCAGCCGGCATTAATGGAACGTATGATCCGGCAGCAAAAACTGCCTCCATCTCAGGAAGTACTAATACACCAGGTATATACAACTATACGATTAATACTACCGGTACTTGTGCTCAAAAAAGTTTGGGTGGAGTAATTACTATCAGCAATGCATCAGATGGCGGTATCATGACCCAGCCCACTATTTGCCTAAATGATATCGGAACACTCACACTCAATGGCCAACTCGGTAATATCACCAAATGGCAGGTTTCAAATGATGCAACAACCTATGCAGATGTAGTAAATAATACGAACACTTTGGTTACTCCTGTTATAACCCAATCTACCTACTATAGGGCAGTTATTCAAAATGGTTCATGCCCGATCGCCTATTCAGCAGGGGGTAAAATAAAAATTAAAAACCTTTGGGAAGGCCAAATTTCCAATGCATGGGATTTGCCTAATAACTGGAGTGCCGGAATTTTGCCGGATAATGCTTCCTGTGCCAATACGGTAACGATTCCGAAGGTAATTACAGGCTATTTAAACCCTGTGTTAGCTACTACACAACCGGTTATGAATTTAAATATTCGTACAGGTGGCAGCCTTACGGTAAATGGAGGCACCCTTCAGGTGGCCGGAAATATTACCAATTCAGGCACTTTGGATGCTACGGCAGGTACACTGGAATTTAATGGTAATGCACAATCAACCAATGGAAGTATATTTAAAGACAATACTATACAAAATGTAATCGTAAGCAGTACAGGGAACTCCACCTTATCAGTGGTAGGAGCTTCTTCTGATACCTTGAAAGTAACCGGTACACTGAGCTTTGGAAATGGAACGGCCAAATTAAGCTCAGGCGATCATATTACTTTGGTTTCTACTGCAGGTGCTACTGCCAATGTAGGAGTAGTAGGTGCTGGAAATACTATTACAGGCAAATTTACTGTGGAACGATACATCCCTGCCTTGAAGGCATGGCGATTTATGGCAGTAAATACACAGCCCGGCCAAACTATACATGAGGCTTGGCAGGAAAATGAAGCATCCAATAAAATCAATGGTATTAAAAACCGCGGAATACAGATAACAAGTCCACTTTTCCCTAACGGTTTTGATATGCAGTCGCCGTCGCCATCTATGAAATGGTATGATCCAGTTACGGATGCTTTTGTAGGAGTAGCATCAACGCTTATCCCTTTTGATGCTACCAAGGGTGGATATTTTACCTTTATCAGAGGCGACAGATCTGCTAATGGAACCAGCTCTCCAGTAACTAGTACCACACTTCGTACAACAGGTAAATTGTTTACGGGTACTATGCCTAATATTTCAGTTGTAGCAAATAAATTCTACCCTGTTAATAATCCTTATGCAGCCTCACTTGATCTCAAAAAAATTATGCAAGGATCAGCAAATAAACTATCTATTTTCTTCTATGTTTATGATCCGAGATTGGGGGCAGGTTCAGCTTATGGTTATGGCGCTTTCCAGACTTTAAACTGGAATCCTTTATCCTTAAATTATGAGCCTACACCAGGCCATGGTAGTTATGATGCGCCTTTCAATTCTGACCCTAATCTAATTCAAAGCGGCCAGGCATTCTGGATTTCTTCTGCTACAGTGAATGAAACTCTTTCTTTAGATGAGAATAAAAAATCTGTTGGTAGTACAGGTGGCATGTTGTTTAGGCCACAAGGCCCCGATGAGGGCACGGGCTTTGCCCAATTGCGCACTTCATTGTATATTAATTCAGCAACGCCAATATTGGTAGATGGTACACTTCAGCAAATTAATAAAGATTATGTAAATGAAGTAGATGGTATGGATGCTAAAAAATTAGTAAATCCTGCAGAAAACCTTTCTATAAAAACTGCTGGTAAATTGTTGATTGTGGAAAGAAGGGCGCCATTTAAAATGCAGGATACAGTACATTATAATATTACTGGGTTACGTGCTCAAAACTATCAATTCCGATTTGATGTTCAAGGCTTATCATCCTTTGGAACAGAAGGTTGGGTAGAAGACAGTTACCTGCACACGAAAACGCCGCTGAGCTTAGAAGGCGCTACCACTGTTGATTTCAGTGTGACCAATGTGGCAGGTTCTTATGCTGCAGATCGTTTCCGCATCGTGTTTCAGGCACCTGCGGGCCCATTGCCAGTAACCATTGTAGCTGTAAAGGCTACACCTAAAGATGGGGATGTGGCAGTAGAGTGGAAGGTAGAAAATCAGCTCAACATGAAAGCCTATCAGGTAGAAAAATCATTGGATGGCAGCAGGTTTAATAGCATAGGTAGCGTAGCTGCAAATAGTAATAATTCGTCAGTATATAATTTCGTGGATAAAAATGCCCCAGCAGGGTACAACTATTACCGGATAGCAAGTATTGGCAAGGATGGTCAGGAAACGAAAACACAGATAGTGAAGGTATTGATACAGAGCGGTACACCACAGATAACGATACATCCTAACCCGATTACCAATGGGGTAATCAACCTTCACCTGATCAATGAGCCGGAAGGAATGTATGGCATCAGGTTGCTGAATCCGTTGGGGCAAACGATTGTGAGCAAGCAAGTATCGCATGCGGCCGGTACCAGCACCGAAAAGATAGCGTGGAATTATAATCTGGCACATGGTGTATATCAGTTGGAAGTAACCCGGCCAGATGCAAGCGTGAAAGTGATCAAGGTAATGTATTGA
>JAFDXH010000012.1 GCA_018268075.1 Bacteroidota bacterium
GGTTTGTAAAATATGATCCGAATTGGAAAGAAAATGAACCAGGGGATTTTGAAAGAATTGTACCTGAAGAAATGAACAATTGGTAAAAAAGCCTGCGGACTACAAGCTTAGCGGAGAGGAAGGGAATTGAACCTATCTCTTACAGGATTTATATACAATCATTTACAAAACCTTAAATAGCAAACTCCTGAATTACGCAGGAACTTGGTTTTGTCAAAGAAATAGCTCGAGCGTTCTGTTCGTATAAAGGTAAAAATTTTTGCTTCTTCATGCAAATAAAAAATCATGTTTTTGATCTTTCTTTAAACGAACTCTTTTGTTATTATATAAAATAAACCTGGCTCGAAATGCCAGGATGAAACGAAGGAAGATATTTGATATAACCAAATTGATGAAGCTCTTTAATGCATTTATGATAAGTGGCAATACCACTGATCTTGGCGAACGGCATTATTGAATCTCTTGTAACGTTAATGGGGTTTTGAAAATTATTCCTATTCCAACATTCAAATAATGCCATATATAAACTTATATGTCTCGCATTGATCCTGTTATCGTTCAAGATAGCTGTATAGAATTCCGTTAACTGATGAATATGCATACCCCATCTTTACAGTCGCCTCTTTTCATCAAATAGTTTCTCAATATCCTCCCGTTTATAATAGTGCAGGGTGCCAATCTTTGAAGAATTGATTTTCCCTGTTATCCTTAAATTCTGTAAAGTACCTTCAGAAACATTCAGGATTTTTCTTACTTCTTTGCTGCGGAGCCAGGGCTTCATAGGTTCAGGTTTGACCATTTCAGTTAAAACTTTCTTGAACTCATTTAGTAACTGCACTCTGAACTCCTGCAAATCTTCTTTTGTAATAACTTCGATTGACATACTCGCTATTTCAAATCAGATATTAATATAATGACTTATCAAAGAGACATTCCCTTTCTACGACTGGTCTTTTTTTTTGGAAGATCAATATCCTCGTTAAGCTTTTGATTCTCCGATTTCTTTTTACCTTCTTTAATATCTTGTTTCACATCCTGCTTTACATCTTTGTCATTCTTGGGCCGTATAGATTGATATTGCTCCAGGGTTTCCTTTGGCACTCTTTTCATGTGTTCATCATACAGCGTTACTGTTTTAAACTGCGGGTTAGCTTCGATAAACATTTTGCCCGCTGTTCCTTCTTTGTCAATAGTGACGGACTGAACATTTCCTTTTTGCAGGGATTGTAGCAGAGATTTTTCTTTTTCACCACCATCGAGTTCAACCACCTTATATTTGCTGATAGCTTCTTTAAGGTCATAGCCATACTTCTCATGAAACTGTTTCACTTCATTGTTATTATGCTTATCCTTGTTTTCAAAATCAAGCTGAATCCAAGCTTTATAGGGTTCACCGGCTTTTGTAATTAATCCTTTATACACGGAACGACCCTCTAATAGGTTATATGCTTCTTTGGCAGTAACCCCTTTACCTTTATTCAGGTAAAAAGTTTGTTCCATTTTTTCACCATTGGTACGTTCCAGCGAGGAGTGATAGCTGTTCAGAAAATACATATCGGAGTTTTCCGGCTTTTTGAATTGTAAAACAGCTTCAAAAGGCTTTTTATTGACCTCTGCTTTGTAGGTCATTTGAAAAGAGTCGTTTCCTGCTTTCAGATTCTTTTCTAATTCATCATGTTGTTTTTCACCAAAGCCTAAGTATTTAATGTTATCCTTTAAATACTCAAAATTTTTTTCGTTCATAATAATTTCTTTTTTGAATGAATGATTTAATTTTCCAATTGCTTCTCCATAAGGAATTTGTCGGAGCATCTCCTGCAGGGATTGAGCATAAATAACCCGATAGTCATTATACTCGCTAATATTGGTTTGGGAAAATTCAAAAGCTTCGTCTTTTTCCTTAAAAAAATACATATCATTTTTTCCTAAAAAATAGGAAATAGTGTTGTAGGCAATCCAGAAATGATTTTTGGAAAAAGCTTCCTGGGCCTGATCCCAAACTTCTTCTGATATAACATGCTCCTTGTTCATTTCAGATCGGGTAAAAGAATTGCTTTTAAGATTTTATTATTTTGTATCCGCATCAATAAGTGTCTTCCGCCATTCTTTTCCAAGATCTGGATCGCTAAATACTTTTTATCAGGGATGGTAAACTTATCAAGCGCCACAACAATCGTATTATTACAATTTGCTTTTACTTGAGACGTGTTACCGGCGACGTATAATGGTGTAAGTTCGTTCTCCTGGGTGGCAGTTCGCTTGCCTTTCTTTTTGTCCCGGATATAGAATTTCAGTAGCTCCACATCATAATTAATCGGACTGCGATTTTCTAATTTCAGTTGATAGTACATAACATTACCTTTTATGTAAATACCAACTACTGTGGCAAGCATATCCCAGCTGTGATCGCTAATGCCTCTCATCGTTCTTTTGTTATCCAAAATGCCATTGCAATAGATGGAGAGAGTAGTTTCGTTCTGAACGGGTATATGCCAAACCCACACGGAAGGATCCTTTGAATAACTGACACGGAACGTATAAACACTTCCGTCATTAGTGACCACGCTAAGATTTGTTTCAGAAAATTTTTGAGCGGCAGCTTTTACAAGTAAAATATTATCCGCTTCTTTTACCTGCTGCACCAATATATCTTTCGTTCCTCTATCGACATGAAGGATAGGAAAAGGAAAAATCAGGCTCGTTGTTTTGTCAGTGGCAATCACTAATGAAGAAACCTGAGCGGAAACCTGCCTTGCCGGCAGGCAAGCGAACATCCAGCATCCGAAAATTAAACACACTAATTGTTTCATAAGATTGTTTTAGTAGTTAAGAGTTATTGTTGAATACTTTTGTCTTTCAGCAGTATTTTATATCCTGCTTTCACCATTACTTTGACCAGCTTCACCTTTTTACTTAAAAGATTCTTTACAGTGCCGATGCCGGCAGAGGTGGCTTGTGCTGCCAGGGAAGGATCAAGTGTAGTAAGCTGCATGGTTTGTAAACTGTTGTCGGCAGATTGTTTGGCAACATCCCGGCTGATAGCTCCCGGAATATAAATCCCGGAAAGCCCATCCATATCGTACACTTCCATCTTGACCGGATAAACTGAATTTCCACTGCGGATAGAATTAATTTCAATATTCAATCGTTCACCATCCAGTGAGACCGTGCCAAATACAAAATTTCCGGCAGGAATTTTTACATCTTTTATATAAGCGTTATTGATTAACCGAATTTTGATAACGGAACCACTGACTAAAATCTGGTCTTCATTAACGACAGCTTCAATAGCGTTTGATTTTGAGGTTTCAGTTGAAGCATCCAAACCATAAAACCCATTTACACTTGTATCGTTGGGAGACTTATCACTGACGGTAAAAACATTTGTTTTTTGCAGCAATGATTTTTGTTTCAATTCTTCTTTTATCTTCTCAGGATGCTGAATGGATATTATTTTATCCATCATGTCGGAGAGTTTGTCTAATTCAGGATCACTGTCATTGGCTTGATTCATGGACTTCATCATACTTTCAAGCCTTGAAACACTACCATCCGTTTTTGAATCGGTCTGAAGATTATTATCTAAGTATGAATATTCGTCTGTTTTTACAGGTTGCGTTTGCGGCTGATTAATCGCTTTATTGAGGTCAGCTAATTTTTGAATGAGCTTTTCTTCCGCCTCTTTGCCACTGGTATTATAAGGTGATGTATTCAGTTTGCCTTCTCTGGTAACAGAAGATTGATTAAACTTTCCGGCAGAATTTTGAACAATCTTCTCCAGCTCATTAGAGGATTCGGTTGGAACTTGTTTCTGCAATTGTTGTTGGTAATAAGGATCATTTCTCATTTCTTCTTTTAATTTCAAAGAATCCTTATCGGCTTTATCATAAAAGCCTAACTTATCCAGGATTGTTTCTTTCTTCAGTTTGGGATCAGGTAAGTGTAAATTCAGGCCGATCGGATTATTTCCGACTATTTGCTTACCTGCATTTTCTTTCCCGCCACCCAATGCCCAGAATGTAAGTGTCATAAAAGGAATTACCAGTATTGGTAAAGCCAGCATCATTTTTCGTTTACGTCCCGCAATCAGGCGGGACGATTGTTTCGCTTTTTTCATACGCTTCATTTTTTATTTTGTAATTGTTGTTGATAAAGTTGTTCAAGTTTATTTACGCTATCCATTAGCCCGGGACGATTCAGCATGATACTGTCGTAAACACGGATCCCCTTTTTATTATGGCGAAGGCTATCTAAATAATTTTTAAAGGCTTGCATTTCCTCATGTTCTTTTTTTGTAATGAAAAAGCCTGGCTGCATAGAGTTGTCACTGTTTTTATCATAGTAGCGAGGGACACTGAGGCGATCAATATTTATGACTTTTAATACCCCATTCTTTTTAAATGCAGTGACAATAAAAAAAACGCTAAGCCCGCTTCCACACAACAGGAATACTATTAAAGCAAATTTCATCGTGGAAGGAGAAAGTTTTTCAGTTCGTTTGCTCATAAACCTTGCAAATCCATTTTGCGTTTTCTGGATAAACCCTGCGATGTTTTTTGCGAGCTTGTCTTTTCCAGCTTCCTTTTTTTCTTCATTTCGTTTGCGCCTAAATAGTTTCATCTTGCAACAGTTTTAATGTCTTTATTTTCTAGCGTTTTCCATTTTTCAATCAGGAATCCGTGCGGGTTATTATCGGACCGGGAAACATTCCGCAAAAACCCTTCGGTGATCAAACTGCGGGTAACAATGCTCACCGGGCGAATGATCTTTTCCTTTCCGTAGAACCGGAAATAAAATGGATATTGATTAATGTCCACACGGACACTATCCGTTTCCACTTCCTGGCTGATATTTCCTGAAATAATATTGGAATAATAGCTATTTTCTTTTAGGTTGTCATATTGTTCTTTAGCAGAACCGTCAGCGAGATAGAGTGCCTTTGCAAGATTTGCCTGTATTACTTTATCATCAGGGGCAAGCGTAAAGAAATACTGGTGAAAGGTTTTGATATGATCTCTTGCTTCGACTGGTATATTATCTTTTCTGTCACCGGCAAATGCTTCCAAAGCTTTCCCATTTGCCAGAATATAAATTCGTTTCCCGGATTCAGTAATGGATTTATTAGCTATATATAATCCGTAAGCTGTAATGAAACAACAACCGAAGATGATAACAAATGTGAATTGCCGCATTTGCCGGAATGCCGTGTCTATATTTTTGGTTTGCCTGAACATTAAGAGTCTCCTTTTATTTTGTCTTTGAAATAACTTCCTTGTTCACTTTGATAACCACCGGACATCATATTCTTCATATCACCATAAGCGTCTTTTACCATCGAAGTAGCGCTTTGTGCTGCTCTACTTGTTACACTACGGGTGGACGTGGTAGCAAGGCTGGAGACCTTATATAATAGTGTATTGCTGCCACCTGCATGAATGATATAATTCGCCACTGATGGAACGGTAAAATAACCTACGATGCCAATAAGCATAAAGATTAAGTATGCAGTATCTGCCGAGCTAAAAAAAGTATCGCCTTGAGTAGCGATCTGCTGAATATCCAGCTTGAGCATGTTTTCCTGGATCTTTCCCATGATAGCACCGAAAATGTTAGCAACCGGCAGCCAGAGAAAGATATTAATATAACGGGCAATCCAGATCGTGAGGGTATGCTGAAACCCGTCAAAGACAGCAATGCCGAATACCAGTGGCCCCAGTATCGCAAGTACAATTAAATAAAAGGTTCGAATGGTATCAATACAAAGCGAAGCTCCTTCGAATAAAACTTTCAGTACTTCACTCATCCATTGTTTAATTGCGTTTCGAAAATTATAGGAGAATTTTGCGAAAGCAAAACGTATATCATTGCCAATACCTTCAAACCAACCCTCGCTTTCATCCCCATAATTATATTTATACCACTTATCACGATCACCGTTCCCATTTGGTCCGACATACATCTGCCAATAAATAGTTTTCTTAATGGCTTCTTCTTTCATCTCTAATAACTGTGCCACCGCTTTATCAGAATCAGTCACCATTTGTTGAGTGCCGGTAACAGTAGGCTTCATTACCCCGTTGATCATGGCGATTACTGATGGAAAAATTAAAATCGCAAAGGCAATTACAAAAGGACGAAAAAGCGGATAGAAATCAACCGGCTCGGCATTGGCAATATGCCGCCATACCCGGGCTGCGATATACCAGGTAGCCGCAAACCCCGCGATGCCACGACCAACACCGATCAACTGGCTGCACATGGGCAACATATCATCATAAAGTTGTTCCAGGACAGAATGAAGGCTTCGGATTTCATCTGCAAAACCGCCGCCATCCTGTGCACAAACTATATTCGGAATAACAATCCCCACGATTGCCATAGCAATCATCCTTACACACCATTTCATTTGCTATCTGTTTATATCCAATAATTTTCTTGACACTTCCACTTCCTGTTGTTCTTTTGCTCTTGCCTGAGAAAGCATCGCTGTACTTCCATTGAAATCTCTTAGGAAAGCATACTGATCCTGTATTTCTGTCCAGATATGATCAATGGCTTTTAATCGTTCGTCATCACTCATACGCAGTTTA
>JAFDXH010000130.1 GCA_018268075.1 Bacteroidota bacterium
ATTTGCGATGAGGTAGATGCTATAGGAATCAATAATAGAGATTTGAAAACCTTTGATGTGGATATAAAAAAATCAATTGAATTGGCTAATAAAATTGAAATGGATAAATTGAAAATATCTGAAAGCGGAATCAGCGATGCTAAATTTATCAAAGAATTGAAGTTGGGCGGATTTAATGGGTTTCTCATAGGCGGGCATTTTATGAGCCACCCTGATCCTGTTGCCGCATTCAGATTATTTACAAATGAATTAAAAGAAAATGGATAGAAAGTTTTTTTTAAAGGTATGTGGCAATAATAGTTATGGCCAAGTGCAAGCACTGCAAGAAATGGAGATAGATTATGCAGGCCTTATATTTTACCCTCAGTCGCCCAGAGTTTTTAAAGATGAAAAGCATGCAACTAAAATAAAGGCGCTTAAGATACAAAAGGTGGGTGTTTATGTAAATGCAGAATTAGAGCAGATCGAGAAGGATATAGAAATGTATGGATTGAATATAGTGCAGTTGCATGGGGATGAAACCCCTGTGTATTGTCAACATATAAGTGATTTAATTCCGGCGATAAAAGCATTTCGGATCACCGATGGCGTGAATGGGTTGCAATCAAAATTGGAGGAGTATGTGGAGAGCTGTGACTATTTTTTATTTGATAAAAATGCGCATGGCTTATACGGTGGTACAGGTGAAAAATTTAATTGGGATTTATTGAAAAATATTTTTACCGGTGTGCCCTTTTTTCTTAGTGGCGGAATAGATTTAAGCGATGCAGATTTAATCAAAGATTTTGAACATCCTGACTTTTATGGCATTGATATTAATTCAAAATTTGAACATTCACCAGGGGTGAAAGATCTAAATAAAATTCAAAAATTTGTTAACCTTCTAAAATAGTTTTTATGTGGCAGGTAAATAATGATGGATACTATGGCGAATTTGGTGGGGCATATATTCCAGAGATGCTTTTTCAAAATATTGAAAACTTGCGTGGTAATTATTTACAGATTATTAGCAGCGATTCCTTTCAAAAAGAGTTTCAACTGTTACTACGGGATTATGTAGGCAGGCCTACACCTTTATTCAAGGCAGATAGATTAAGTGATCAACTTGGCACCAATATTTACCTAAAGCGCGAAGACCTTTGCCACACCGGTGCGCACAAAATAAATAATGCCATAGGCCAGATTTTGCTTGCACAAGCACTGGGCAAAAAAAGAATTATTGCAGAAACGGGTGCCGGGCAGCATGGTGTAGCTACGGCCACAGTATGTGCGCTGAAGGGATTGGAATGTATAGTATATATGGGCGCAGAAGATATGCAAAGGCAAGCGCCTAATGTAGCCCGCATGCGATTGTTAGGTGCTAAAGTAATTCCGGTATTGAGCGGCAGCAAAACGCTGAAAGACGCAACCAATGAGGCTATAAGAGATTGGATAAGCAATCCAGATGATACTTATTATTTAATTGGCAGTGTAGTAGGGCCACATCCATATCCTGATATGGTAGCGAGGTTCCAAAGTGTGATAAGTCATGAAATTAAGTCGCAATTACTTGCAGCCACCGGCAATGAAAACCCGGATTATGTAATAGCGTGTGTAGGTGGTGGTAGCAATGCTGCCGGCGCATTTTTTCATTTTCTGGAAAATAAAAAAATAAACTTAATAGCTGTAGAAGCATCTGGCCAAGGTATCCATAGTGGTAAAAGCGCAGCAACTACTCAGTTAGGATCCATTGGTATTTTGCACGGAAGTAAAAGCCTCGTAATGCAAACTAAGGATGGGCAGGTTACAGAGCCTTACAGTATTTCAGCAGGCCTTGATTATCCCGGTATAGGCCCTATGCACGCTCACTTATATACTTCAGGCAGGGCTACTTTTCTTAGCGCTACAGATCAGGAAGCTTTAAGTGCTGCTTATGAATTAGCAAGGCTTGAAGGAATTATTCCGGCATTAGAATCTGCCCATGCTCTGGCGGCTCTAAGCCAAATTTCTTTTAGGCCTCAGGATGTGGTAGTGGTAAATTTAAGTGGCAGAGGCGATAAGGATATGGCGGCTTATGAAAATTTATATGAACCGGAGTTGCAATAAAATTTTATCCAGTTGTTTTATTGTGAAAAATATTTAATTACTCAAGGTTGCATCATTGAGTGTAACACGAATAATAGTGATGCGGATTAAAAATATATTTCTTTACAAAATCAAAAATCATGGCTTTACTTGCTGATTTATTCCAACAGAAAAAAAATATTTTAAGCATTTACTTTACCGCAGGTATTCCCAATTTGAATGATACTACCTCTATATTAAATTCGTTGGAAAAATCGGGTGTAAATCTTATTGAACTGGGCATGCCCTACAGCGACCCGCTTGCTGATGGCCCTGTAATTCAAAAGAGCAGTGATGTAGCGCTTAAGAATGGCATGTCTATAGAAATATTATTTAAACAGTTAAAGCAATTCAGGGAGGAAAACAATTCATATTCTATCCCAATTATTTTAATGGGCTACCTTAATCCTGTGTTACAATTTGGTGTGGAAAAATTTTGTATGACGGCAAAATCATTGGGTATTGATGCTGTAATTATTCCAGACCTGACGCCTGAAGTATTTGAAAAAGAATTTCAAGAAACATTCAGGAAGGCTGGTATTGTAAATATTTTTTTAATTACCCCCCAAACAACTGAAGCACGTATTCGAAAAATTGACAGTTTGAGTAAATTATTTATTTATGTGGTTTCATCTGCAGGTGTTACAGGCACTCAGGCCAATGATGATTTTAAAGAAAAATACTTTGCCAGACTGCAATCAATGAAACTGAAAAACCCTTTATTAATAGGCTTTGGAATCAGTACCCGTAAGGATTTTTCATTAGCTTGTAAGTATGCCCAAGGCGCTATCATTGGTTCAGCCTATATCAGGCAACTGGAAGGCGCTAAAGGAATAGAGGAAATTACCCCCCAATTTATTAACAGCATTTTACACGAATCAAAATAGTAAAACTGGGCTGGGCATATTAAAAAAATTATTTTTACTAAAATTTTAATTGATGAAGCATTTAATTTACTTGGTTTTATTTTCTCCAATATTATGGTTTACCCAAGAAAGTTTTGCCCAGGCTAAGGGTTACCAAATAGAAGGTGCTGTTACCGGCTATGCAGATGGAACGCCTGTTGCCTTCTTAAATGATGAAAGTGGCCAGCCGGAGCAAATAACCACCATTCAGAAAAATCATTTTGAAATAAAGGGAAATGTTGCGCAGCCTACTTTTAAAGTATTGGTTTTTGCAAATCAATTACCAGCTATTCCAATATTTTTAGAGAACACCCAATTACATTTTAAAGGCGACAAAGGAAATATTGCGCAAGCGGAGATAACGGGCTCTGTTTCGCACAATGTTTATAAAAATTATGTTTTAAGGTTAAAACCATTTGAACTTATTTTTGCTGACCCAACACATGCAGACTCTTCTCAGGTGCATTCATTTGAAAATATGGTGGCGCATTTTATTTCTGAAAATAAAGGATCTTATGTAACGCCAATAGCACTATTACAATTGATGCAGGTGACACATAATGCTACACTTGGCGAAAAATTGTACAAGGAATTGAATGCAGATGTGCAACGAAGCAGTTTAGCTTTGTATGTCAAGAACCAAATCAATGAAGCCAAAATAAACGCGATTGGATCCGAAGTTCCTGAATTTGCTCAAAACGACACCTCCGGAAAAAGCATTTCTATTACTTCCCTACGCGGCAAATATGTGCTTATTGATTTTTGGGCAAGCTGGTGCAGGCCTTGCCGCGAAGAAAATCCGAATGTGGTAAACGCCTTTAAAAAATATGCTTCCAAAAATTTTACGGTATTGGGTGTTTCGCTCGATCAGGCTAAGCCGGCATGGTTAAATGCCATCAAGATGGATGGCCTCACCTGGACTCATGTCAGCGATTTAAAAGGTTGGCAAAATGAAGTGGCAGGCATGTTTCACATTACTAGCATTCCGCAAAATATATTGATAGACCCTCAAGGAAAAATAATCGCAAAAAATCTTAGGGGCGAGGCGCTGAATAATAAATTGGCCAGTTTGTTACAGTAGTATTAAGTGGCTGATAATTGTCTTTTATACATCTGCACCGTATTTTCCAGGCCTAAATATAGGGCATCGCATATAAGTGCATGCCCTATTGAAACCTCGTTTAGGTACGGTACATTTTTATAAAAATAGTTTAAATTATTCCGATCCAGATCATGTCCTGCATTTATTCCCAACCCAAGCGAATGAGCTAATATTGCTGCCTCTGTAAAGGGTTTCACGGCATTTTCTTTTTGGCCAAGTGCAAATTGAGTAGCATATTTTTCTGTATAGAGCTCTATTCTGTCGGTACCCGTTTTGGCAGCGCCTTCCACCATCAGGGTATCAGCATCTACAAATATGGAAACTCTTATACCTGCTGTTTTAAATACATTGATTATTTCTATTAAATAATCTTTATGCTCAATCGTGTTCCAACCGTGGTCTGATGTAAGCTGCCCGGGGTTGTCGGGTACAAGCGTTACCTGATGCGGCTTTATGGCCAGCACTAATTCTACAAAACGGGGCTCTTTGGGGTTGCCTTCAATATTCAGTTCTGTAGTAATTATTTTTTTCAGTGCATATACATCGTCGTAGCGAATGTGCCTTTCATCGGGCCGTGGATGTACGGTAATACCATCTGCGCCAAATAATTCAATATTTATTGCAGTTTTTATCAGATCAGGATTATTTCCGCCACGGGCGTTACGCAGTGTGGCAATTTTATTGATATTTACGGAAAGTTTTGTCATTGCAATTGAAGTTAATTATTTTTTTAATAAAGTCAGTTCTTAATAAACTTTCCGGAATACCATTCCTTTCCATCAAATACCTGAATGGTATAAACATCCGGTGGAAGTATTGAGATATTTACTGAAGCGCTTTTGGTGCCTGAATTATATTGATTGTTTTGCTTTAGGCTGCCCATTTTATCTATGATGCGCACCTTTTGAAAAGATTGTTGGAGGCTCGCCTTAGTATTTTGAACTAATGAAACATTTATATTTGTTTTAGCCGGGTTAGGGGCAATTATTACTCTTTGGGCCTGAATGCCGCAATTGGTGGTGGTAATACATTTGAATCTGTAATTCTTCATTACCGTGCCGCACGAATAAGTTGCCTTCAAAGTAAGCACTATTGTTTGCCCTACTGCTGAAAAGCTGCAATACACATTATCACCCGATTGAATCCAATATACATCGCCATCCGAAGGGCCAATCCATTGTACATTAGTAGCTCCAGGCGCAGAAATATTTGTTACAAATGCGATGCATGCTTCATTGTAAGTTGTCAAATCCCAGTGACCAACGGGTACCAGTGTTTCGCTACTATTGGATGGTGAATTGTAGGTGTCGGTAGTAGAATTGGGTTTGCCAATTAATATCTCTTTGGCAACCGGTTTAATAACAGTACAGGAATTAGTAATAAATGCCTTTAATGTAATCGATCCGTTACCCGTCTTTGTTATAGTGGTTTGTTGTTCATCAGCATTTGTAGGAAAGGCCCAGCCTGAAGGAGAAACATCCCAATGTACTATGGATCCGGTGGGCAGATTTGGGATGGAATATACATTCGAAACGCTGTTACAGAAGAAATTATCCCCTGAAATGGCTATAGGCGGACAAACCACCGTACAATTTTTAAAGCCTCCATCTAATTCCTTAAAAATCCATGCAACATTGAACTCATTTAAGAAAACATGACCTTCGCTTGAGGCAGGAGCGAAATAATTATCAAAAGGAACTTCATTATTGCAGAGGAGATTTCTATCGGACATATCTTCACACCAATTATTATAATTATACATTCCTAATGCGCTTTTTGTTGGGATGAAGGAATGTGTAGGAACAAGTGTGAGAATTTTTAGTCCAATTCTCGTACCTCTTCTTGATGATCTTACTTCTGGGGGAATCTGATCCGCTATCTGCTGCTGTGTGTCAAAAATACCACCAGGTGAATTATCTATGCTACAGCTACCTGAAGGAGTTAGTGCAATTTTGCTGTAATAAAGTGATGCTCCAAACGGTTTAAATCTGTATCCATAAAAAACGCGCTTAGAAAGATAAGTATTGCTTGTAAAGTATGACTCAGTTCCTACAACTCTTTCTCTACCTAGATGAAATAAGAATACCAATACCTGGCCACCAAATCTGGAAGGCTTCCCTTCTACTTCTAAAGACTTTGCCTCTGGTG
>JAFDXH010000131.1 GCA_018268075.1 Bacteroidota bacterium
ATTCGGTAATTGAATCCGATCAAATCATGCCAGTATTCCCTATTTTTGGCGAGGCCCTGTCCTTTAAGATGAGCTACCTTATTCAATAATTCTTCATTATTTGACAATACCATTCCACCTTCTCCGGAAGTGATGGTCTTATTTCCAAAAAAACTGAAACAGGCTATATCACCAAAGCCACCTACATGCTTTCCCTTGTAATAAGTTCCGATTGCTTCGGCACAATCTTCAATTAGAAATAATTTATTATTGTCTGCAATAGTCTTTAAAGCATCTAAATCACAAGGTTGTCCATATAGATGAACGGCCATAATCGCTTTAGTTTTATTGGTTATTTTTCTTTCAACATCTTCAGTATCCATTTGCCAGGTTTTCGGTAATGAATCTACAAAAACAGGGGTAGCGCCAGTGTAAGTAATTGCATTAACAGAAGCGATATAGGTAAAAGTTGGTACAATTACTTCATCACCCGGGCCAATGCCTAAGGCCACCAAAGCAACATGCAAGGCAACTGTTCCATTGCATACACTTGCGGCATGTTTAATGGCCGTAAAATCTGCAAATGCATTTTCAAAAAGTGGAATATATTTTCCTTTAGACGATATCCAGGTAGAATCAAGGCAATCTAAGACATATTTTTTTTCTTTACCAGAAAGAGAGGGTTGGTAAATTGGGATTTTAATTTTTGTCATTACTTAATTTTTCTTTATAAAATTCAAAGTCCTTCATTAATAAAGACTCTCTCATAACTTGTATCTCGTTTTGATCTCGTTTTTTAAAAAACCTATTTTTAATTTTAACAAAGTTGGAAGGCTTCTTAATTATCAATTTTTTAAAAGGATCGACTAAGTCAGTTTTAGTTAGTATATGTAGATTGTACCGGTTAGTATATAGTTGGCAACTAAAATATTCTTGTAATTGGATAAGCGAATTAAGAGAATAAAGCGACACATGTTGGCCTCCTTCAGGAACAAAATACCACCAGTCATTTATATCACTTATTCTATCTTTTGGTTGTAGCTCAGTTGAAAAAATAATTGTATCAGAAAAAGTGAACATTTTTTCTATTTCAGTCAGAGGATCAACCAAATGTTCAAATACTTCAAAAGCAGTTAGGCAACAAAAGCCAGTATTAATCTTTGCATCTTTTAATTCAAAGTACTTTGCGAATAAATTTTCAGCATATAAATCTGAAAGATAGAAATTAAACCCCTTGTCTCTCATCAGTCTTACGAAAATACCATAACCACCGCCATAATCTAAATAAATACTATTTTTAGTATGGATACTTTCTAACAACTTGGAAACTTGTTCAGACAATGAAATATTCCTTTGTAATAACCCTACGTCAATTGACCCAATTGGCGAATTATAAGCTTCATTTAACCAATAGGGTTCTTCGGTTTGAATAAAACCACAATTTTGGCATTTATAATACTTAACTAATTCTTTTTGCAAAACTGTTGCTTCAAATAGAAATGCAGATTCGTGTTTACATATTTTACAAATTGCTTGCATTCGCTTTTTTTAGAAACAAACTATTTAATTTTTAATACTATTGCACGGCATTCTCGACGCTAGACAACAAAGGGAACGCTTGTGATTAATTATTTGTGTAATCATTATAGAAATAAAAGAATTGCCTTTTAATGCCATCATTTGTAATTATCTCGCTTTCTGAAAAATTATTGTACGAATTCATGAAATAATTTGAAATACTCTTTTTATTATAATCGTCAGGAATCTTTGCGTTCCATTTTTTAACATGCAAATCATCGGGAAAAACAAATTCAAGTATCACACCCTTTGACGCATATTTAGCGCATGAATCACAAAACAATTTAACAGGAAACTTTTGTACAAGACAAACATGGTGAATAAGGCCAAGAGCCATTGCTATCTCGGAATGGTATCTTTGAAACGCATTTGGAAAAATTAATCCCCACCCTTTATTAGGTGTGGGGGTTAAAAAGTTCATTTGACAGAATGAAATAGCTTGGCCATTTAATAAATTTCGTGCTGCATCTACACTGAATTCTTCATAATCAAACCCAATTACTTTAGCGCCTAAACTTTCTGCCATAAATGCATAATATCCCTTATTAGTCGCAAGATCGGCTACCTTCTTTGGTTGTTCTCTTTTTAAAATGTCATATACAAACTTTTGTTTTATAGTAACCGGATTATTAAATTCACTTTTATGCATTTGGTCATATTCATCCCAAGTTCCATTCACGGGTTTTGGCAGGTATTTTAAAAGCCAATTATTAAGTTTCTCGAAGAATATTTCAGGCTGTTTCAAAAATTTTGAAAGTTTGAAAAAAGAACGAAACAGATATTTCTTAATTAAGTGATGTTCACTTAACTTCAATCCTAAACCATTTAAATGCTGCCGCCTGTATTCATTTGAAAGATAATGCCATTTAGTATGGGATAATACTATGGGTACTACGAAATAAGTATAAAATTCGTTAAACCAGTTTGTGCTGATTTCCTTAGAATACCCAACAGAAGAAAAATCAAAAAAGACCGGTTTCCCTTTATGAAATGTAATATTCCAAGGATGGGAATCTTTAA
>JAFDXH010000132.1 GCA_018268075.1 Bacteroidota bacterium
ATGAGTTTCGCAGTGCCGATTTAAGTACAGGCAATAGCAGAGTGAATTCTTTCTGGGAAGCACCCTACTCGCTGATATATCATGCCAATGCAATATTAGAAGGATTAGCGAAATCTACTGGAGTAACCGCTGCCTCCAAACAACAATTTAGAGGTGAAGCAAAATTCCTCAGAGCTTTTAATTATTTCTATCTGGTAAATTATTTTGGTGATGTTCCGCTAATTTTAAATACCGACTATAAGGTAAATACCCTTTTACCCAGAGAAAAGAAAGAAAAAGTATATGAATCAATCGTGAAAGATTTGATAGATGCCGAAGCCGACCTATCTGATACATATATAAATGGTGCAAGAACAAGGGCTAATAAATCTGCGGCAACAGCGCTACTTGCTCGCACCTATTTATATTTGCAACAATGGGATAAGGCCGAAGCCGAAGCGACAAAAGTGATTACTAATCCTCAATACCAATTACTGACGGATCTAAATTCTATATTCCTCAAAAATAGCAAAGAAGCTGTATGGCAATTAGAATCAGTAAATAAATCAACTGCAGGGGTTAACACATGGGAAGGATTTTCAATTGTTCCGGCTACTCCTACAGGTAGAGCCTATTACAATCTTTACGATGAATTAGTAAATGCATTTGAATCAGGGGATCTGCGCAAGGATTCATGGACCAAAACTTATGTAACGGGTGGTAAAACATATTATTTCCCCTATAAATACAAAATCAGAACCAGCACTACTGTAAGCGAGTACTCTATGGTAATACGCTTTGCTGAGTTGTATTTAATAAGAGCTGAAGCGCGCACCCAACTAAATAATTTGGATGGCGCTAAGGATGACCTCGATCAAATTCGTCATAGAGCATTATTGGGAAGTCTTCCGATTAATTTATCACAGACACAAATGAAGCAGGCTGTAGCAAAAGAACGCAGAATAGAGCTATTTTCAGAATGGGGGCATCGTTGGTTTGACCTTCGACGTACAGGAAAATCAATTGAAGTATTAAGTCCTTTAAAACCGGCAATTACCTCCACCGATTTGTTTTACCCCATTCCGCTAAGCGCTATTAAAACCAATCCGAATCTCATTCAAAATGATGGATACCAATAATATTTCGAATAATCATTTTTAGTCACTTGGGTGTCAATCTTAAAATCTATGAAAATTTTTATTAGCTTTTTTCTTCTCATGGTTTGTTTTTGTATGCCCGGCCTTAGCCAGAATAAACTGGCTATTTTGCCGGAGCATCCAAAAGCTGGAGACCAGATTACAATTATATATAACCCGGAGGCAACAGGCGCAGCTATAACAGATACAGCAACAGATGTAGAGCTTATCTTCACCTATTCTAACTTTTATGAACTACCATCAAAGATAGAAATGGAAAAAACTGGCAATAAATGGAAGACTTCGTTTATTCTTCCGCGTTATGGGGTATATGCAACATTCATATTACAAAGTGGCAATGTAAAAGATCTGCCTTCACCCAAGCAGCACTATGCTATTTGTATTTATGATTCGAAAGGAAGAAGAGTGAAGAATAGCTACTTGTATGAGAGTTACAGCCTCACAGCTCAGGAAGGCAAATCTGTTGGTCTTGCCAAAAAGCAAGCAAACTTATTGAATGAGGAGTTAAGAAATTATCCTGATAATTATGAAGCTAAATTGCGATTAATTGTTTACCAAATATCCCAATCTGATGAAACAGAAAAATTGAGGTCAAGAAAAATAGCAAGGGAAATAATTGCAGCTAAATTTAATGAAAAACCAGGTGACATGGGCCACATGAACTCTACCACCATGGGATATTTAATTATTGGAGAAAATTCAAGGCTGGATTCATTACGGGAGGTAGTGAAGAAAAAATATCCTAAAACAGAAGCAGGATATGAATTAAGGATTGAAGACATTAATTCAAAATTCAAAGGCGAAGACTTGGAGAAGGCTTTGCTAACCATATTGAAAGAAGAAAACAACAAGACAAAAAAATATTTAAAGGATGCGCATGCTTTACTGTTTGATTACTATGCCTCAAAAGGACAAACAAAGGCGGCACTGACTCAGCTTAACAAATTGGGAGAAGATCATTCGCCATATACCCCTTTAACGTTGAAGAATCAGGCTACCACGTTATACAAGAATGGAATTGCCCTTGACAAAGCAATATATCTTGCTAAAAGGTCACTCGCCATGGCAGATACCTTTCCTATTACACTTACACGCTATTTTCCTGAAACAGGCTACCTACCATCCTTTGTAAGCCGTACAGCCAGAAGCGAAAGTATCAAAAAAGTGACAGGCAATCTTCAATCCTTAATAGCTTTAATAAAATTGAAACAAGGAAAACAAGCGGAGGCAGATGTTTTGCTCAAAAAAGCTTTGGTTAATTCGAAGGATGCTGAAACATTAGCAAATGCAGGAGAATTTTATCAACTGGACAAGTCATTTGAAAAAGCTTTTATTGCCTACAAAACGATCGCATTTGATAATCCAGAGGATACTTTGGCATTTATTAAAATGAAAAATAATTATGTAAAATGGAAAAAAGATGATAAGGGATTGGATGCAGAAATTAAAATGATACATGCTCATTGGCAGGAGGAATTGAAAGCCATATTAGAAAAAGAAATGATTTCTAAATCAGCTCCGGAATTTTTAAGTAACATCATAGATCTGAAGGGTAATCCTGTTTCTTCTGAACTTATAAGGAATAAAATTGTAGTTGTGGATTTTTGGGCTACCTGGTGTGTGCCCTGCATGCATGAAATGCCTTACTTACAACTGGCGTATGAAAAATATTCAAAAGACACTAATGTAATATTTATGGTAATAAATAGTGGTGCAAAAAATGAACTTTCTGATGCGCAAAACTGGTGGGGTAACAAGAAATTTACATTCCCTGTATATTTTAATACAAATAAAAACATTGGTGAAATATTTGGTTTTAATTTAATACCTGCCACCTATATTATAGATGCCAAAAATAATATTAGATTTAAAACGATAGGCTTTGAAGGCCCGGTAATAGAGCGGAAAATACCTGCAGCTATTGAGTTGTTAAGAGAATATCAGGTAAAACTATAAATAAGTAGAATTATTGGGTTATGAGATGTATATATTTTCAATCACCTTCTTATTCGAAGTAGTTTCCGATTCTTTTTGTATGATTCAATACTTTCTTATTTTGAAAAATAATAATCTGTTTATTTCAACAAAATTTTTATCAGGTTGAAATACTCCCTCTTAACCATCCAACTAATCAAATTGAGCTAAATATTTTCTCCAATATTTGTTTGAGCTGATTTACCTCGCTACACAACAGCTTTTATTTTATACCGATTTTTAGTATTTAACACCAACATCCTCTCTTTATACATTTCCAAATTACTGGCAATACTTTTCGCTGGCTCAAAACTGCATTTTTAGCCTCCAGAAAAACACTTTAGAATAAAAATTCATATTTATTCTAATAATTCTTACTTTCGAATTGAGATATATGGGTATCCCATAAATACTAACAACCGTACATTAATCCTTTTCGCAACTAACTGCTAATAAATGAGAAAAGTTCTCTTCTGTATTTGCCTTTCGTTTTCTCTATTGAATTCTTCAGCGCAATCTATAACTCCCACCGGGCCAGTTTCTCTTTGTAGTGGTCAAAGCCAAATACTGACGGTAACAGGTGGTGTAGCACCTTATCAATGGAAGAAAGATGGAACAGATATACCCAGCGCTACTGCACTTTCTTATACAGTGAATACTGCCGGAGATTATACAGTAACAATCAATGGCGGCACTCATTTGGGCGACACTTTAGGCCCTGTGAAGGTAACTGTAAACCCACTTCCTAAGGCAGGTTTTACTTTTTCTTCCGGCGGACAGTGCAGCAACCTTCCGGTATTTTTCACCAATACTTCAATAGATGGCGCCACATATTTATGGAATTTTGGCGATCCTAACTC
>JAFDXH010000133.1 GCA_018268075.1 Bacteroidota bacterium
CAGGGACGATTATTTTCTTATGGTGATGCACAACGTTACAGGTTGGGTGTAAATAATTCTCAGATTCCTGTAAATGCTCCGAAATGCCCATATCATTCATTTCATCGTGATGGAGCCATGCGCGTTGATGGAAATTATGGTGGCACTAAACATTATGAGCCTAATAGCTATGGCGAATGGCAGGAACAACCTCAATTTAAAGAGCCACCTCTTGCACTACATGGAGATGCCTTTGCGCACGATTACCGCGCAGATGATGACGACTATTATTCTCAGCCGGGTGATCTCTTTCGCTTGATGACAGATGAAAAGAGGCAAGTATTATTTTCTAATACTGCAGCAGAAATAGGGCAGGCAGAGAAATTTATACAGATTCGCCATATTAAAAATTGTTATAAGGCTGATCAAGCTTATGGTGCAGGCGTGGCAAAAGCACTTGGTCTCACCATGGAGGAGGTAGAAAAATTTGATAAGGTGTAATCATAAAAAAAGATCAGGAATCATCTGGTAGATAATCGGAGAACGCTATAATAAGCAATCCTTTAATCACCAATATTTTATATTTTGAATCATGAATAAAATTGCTATAATCGGAGGCGGCAACTTAGGAGCTGCCATTGCCAATGGTTTGATCAAATCTCAATACATAGAGGCAGAAAATTTAACTATTACAAGGCGCAATCTCTCGTCACTGGAAAGTTTTAGGTCCCTTGGCGTTTCCATCACATCAGATAATCAAGCTGCTATTGAAAACGCCCATATTGTGATACTTGCAGTAAAGCCTTATCAGATAAAAGAAATTGTGTCTGCAGCAAAATTTAGAAAGGATCAGATAGTAATAAGCGTAGTTACAGGAATATGGCTAAAGGACTTACAGGAATGGATAGACGAAAAACCTTCTTTATTTAGAGCAATGCCCAATACGGCTATTAGTATTCAGCAAAGTATGACATGCATCTGCAGCGCTCCCGGTAACACCGAAAATTTAAATGTGGTAGATGAGATTTTTTCTCGACTGGGAAGAGTTATCACTATTGAAGAAACCCTGATGGATGCAGCCACAGTGTTAGGCGCATGTGGTACCGCATTTGCTATGAGATACATTCGGGCAAGTATTCAGGGGGGTATTCAAATTGGCTTTAGCGCTTCTCAAGCTAATTTTATTGTTGCCCAGACAGTATTGGGTGCTGCGGATCTTTTGCTTACAAATAAAAACCATCCGGAGTATGAAATAGATAAAGTAACTACACCCAAAGGCTGTACCATCGCAGGCCTAAACGAGTTAGAGCACCAAGGATTTAGCTCTGCACTGATCAAGGGGCTTGTTGCGAGCTATGAAAAGATACTCAAGTAATCATATACTCCCCGACTTTATTTCTTATTGGGTTAATAGAACAACAGTATAATACGCACAAAAAAAATCCCGGACTAATACAACAGCCCGGGATTTTTGCTTTTCAATTTATAATTTATTGTAGCCTAATCATTTTTTTTACTTCTGTTTTGTCGCCTGCGGTAAATTTCAAGTAATAGTTACCCGGAGCAAGCTGGCTCGTATTGAATCTTATTTCATAAGAACCTTGATCTTTGATTTCATCAGCGAGTACTGCTACCCTGCTACCTGAAAGATTAAACACTTGAATTTTTACTGGAGCCTTTTCATCTATTTCATACCTAATAATAGTATAATCTTTAAATGGATTGGGCGCATTTTGGAATACCAATAATGAAGTTCTTAGCGTAACTGAAACTATATTAGAATAGGTGAATTTTCCATTAGCATCATTTATTTTTAACCTATAGTAATTTATTCCATTTTTAGCATTAACATCGTTGAACCCATAGTCGGATAATAAATTAGATGTAACAGCTATATTTCCAATAGTTTCCCAATTATCGCCAGTTTTCCGTTCTATATCAAAACCAATCACATTTTTAACTTGTTCCACCTTCCATTGCAATACAGAAGTCTTATTGACAAGATGTGCTGAAAAGTTTACAATACTTAGTGGCAAACCTGTATAATTAAACCCTATAGCAAAATCAGAGAAATTATTTAAGCCTGCAGCAGTAAGTATAGTGCCTGTTCTGGTAGTGGGCAAGGCTATCCATTCTCCGGTTTGATCACATCTTTTTAAAATATACAGCAAGTCTGGATTAGTTATACCTACCAGTCCGGTATAATCCATTGAAATATTATAATTTGATCGGGTTATTGCATTTCCTGAAAATGCCACAGTTGCCCATCTTGGAAAGATATAATTTGGCGTTTCAATCACTCCACTATTATTTGTTGCAGTAGAATTTACTGCAAAAACATTAGCAGGGGAGGTATAAGAATGGCTTTGTATTCTTACTGAATCTGCATTGGGTAGTGTATTAAATTTAACTAAAGTATTATATGTTCCGGTTACTACCTGGTTTACAGCAGTCACCTTTACAGCAACATATTCACCAGCAGTTTGGCTTATTACATTTACATCATCGAGCCATAAATTATTTCCTGTTTGTGAGGTGCCCTTGAAGGCGATTAATACATTGGGCTGGCCAGCAAAGGCAGAAAGATCTACAATTTCATGCCGCCAATCATTTGCACTTGTTGGAGTATAACGGTTTAGTGCATCTGGAGCGAGTGTGCTTAATGAAGGTGCTGTTGCATAGGATTTTCTGTAAAGAACCGGAACCACCTGATAGGTAGTTCCCCCATCTAATGAAACCACCACTTCTAATTGATCATTCTGTGTCATAGCAGTGCGATGGGCTACATAAAAGTTCAGCATTGGTTTAGCTACTCCTGTAAAATTCAAAAGTGGAGAACGTAAGAAGAACAAGGTGCCGCTTGATGCATAATAGAATCTGGCTACTGCTGCAAAATTGTTGTTGCCAGAAGGGTTAATTACCGGAACCGGATTGCCAGCAAGAGTTTCGGATTTAGAATAATCCCAGTTGCCTGTTCCAGCTATAGACCAGCCTACCGGATTAGTAAAATCCTGAAAATATGGAAAGGCCGCGACAGGCGTTTGTACCGTAAAGGTGTAAGAGAGTGTATCATTACCCCTGTTTATTTCAGACGCAGCATCTGCAAAAACCTTGACTAAATAGGTACCTGGTGTAGCCGGCGTAAATGCGTTAGCACCTGAAAAAGTAACTGAGGTGGTACCACCTGATGCCATTGCTGATGAAGTAGTAGTAGAAACGGCAGGGCCATTATTTACGGTATATCTTACCGGCAGCCCGGCCGAAATAGAATTGGTACCTACATTGGTCAGGGTATTGGTTATATTGACTGAACTACCCGTCATGATAATACCTGTCTGGCTCAAGGTTAATGTACTGCTGGCTACATCATTAACTAATGCAGTGCCCGCTTTTACATCGTCTATAAACACTCCATCACCCTCCTTTTGGTAATGACGGAAAGCTATATAAATATTTTGACCTGCAAAGCTCCCAATTGGAATAGTATAATGCGTATAAGATCCAACAGTATATACCACTATTTTCTGCAAAGTAGTAGTAAAATCAGTCAGGGATTTGCTGGCTGTAGAAACCATTACGTAAAGTGTGTCAAAATATTGGCCAGCTACATCTGGGTCTGTATATTTTGCTACTGCCCAAAAATCAAGGTTATCACCAGACTGAATATTATAAATCTTAGGAGTGATGAGCCAATTGTCAGCAATAGTAGAGGTTTGGGTTTCATATTGTGCATAGGCTGCATTTGCGCCAGTGTGCACCTTGTCATTGCTGGATACCCATAGTGCGGTACCCTGAACATTCACAGTATCCCATCCAGGAGGTGGGAAGGTATTCCCTTCAAACCCTTCATTTAACTGTTGGGCAAAGGTTCCCTTTGAAGTAAATAGCACAAAAAATAAAAAGAAAATAAGTGGAATTCTTTTCATAAAATTTATTTTATAATAAAAAAAGTACAGATATACAATTAAAATATGGAAATGGACGGATTGATTTGACCAGGATGGATTGAAAATGAAAAAGAGAGTTGTAAAGATAATAGGAAAACCGAAAAAGCAAAAAATAATTTAATAATATTGCATTACGCTGCTAATTCTTCTCCTCAGAATGGTTTTCAATTTTTTGGATGAGGGATATAAGTTATCAACCAATAATTTTTTCCTGGAATGAAAAATGCTTTGATTTTTTTGATTTGTTGCATCAGCTTTACGGGATGCAATCAGCAAGACAGCAGTAAAATATCCAATGTGGAACAGCCGGGATACAGAAAGTATAAGGTAAAGTCCGGAACGTTTGAAAATCAAACGGTACTCAGCACTATCAGTGTACACATGGCTTATAAAACGATCATTTATTTTGCAGATTATGGAATGAAGGAGTGCCGGGATACATATACAGGCGACACCCTTTCAGAAAGATTTATGTGTGACGGAATAAATACCTATAAAATAGTTCCAAGCGAAAAAACAGCTTACCTTGTAGGGATAGCCTATAGAGGTACCGAGCCAAGGTTTTCTTGGGATGAGGTAGATAAAGCTGATAAAACCTCAGGAAAAGCTAAAAAACTATCTGATACTCTAATGGCAGGTGAAAAGTGTGAAAGGTATAGGGTTACTGCATCTGGGGTTACCGCTACTTACGCGGGGTTTAAAAATATTTCATTTTTGACCATGATTATGAGTCCCGGTGGTACCAGCCTTACACGATGTGTAGCCTATAAAGAAAAAGAAATTCCACAGGAAAAATTTTCGATACCTGAAGGATTTGCGCTCAAATAATTGAGTATTTACCTTAATTCTTGTTTCTAAAAAGTTTATCTATTTGCATACACAAAAAGATCTACCATGTCTGCCTGTTTTTTAAGATTCAATTTATTGTTCTGAACGTAATCTGATAAGTCTTTTTTAGGAAAGATCCGTTCAAAATTATGAAGAGTGGCAGATACAAATTTGCCGTTTGTTTTTCGTATATAGTAGGTAGTGGTTTTTTCAAAGCTTAATTGGGAGGCCCCATCAAGGTCATATTTCGACATGCCCAATATGGAGGTGTGGCTTTCTACATTTTGTGTAGGTGAGGTAGATCCGTATGCGCCTACATTATCTTTTCTTGCCAGCCTATAGGTATATCTTACTGCAAGTGTAGCAGTGCCAGAGCTTGCCACCCATTGATAAAATTTCTTATCATAAAAAAAAGAATCAACCGGGAATGAAACATAATCAACGTCATCAGTATTTGCCAAGGCTACAGTATCATTTTTTTCGTTGATATACACTAAATTATCCAAGAAATAATTATAGTTAAAACGTCCGGTAGCTTGCTCGCCATTTTTTAATTGTACGTGAGCACGAGTAAATGTTGGGAATTTATAATTTGATTGAGCTAAAAAATTATCTAAATCCTTACTGGGTATATTTATAACTTCTGTGGTACTCTGGGCCATTAAAAAACCAGAAATGAGCAACAAAAATGTAAGAAGTGTGTATTGTTTCATAAGATATTTTTAGCCGTCAAATATAGCCCAATTTATATAACGGATAACAAAAAATAGGAAATAAAATGAATCATTATTTAGCTATGAAATCTGGGTTGTTATACATGGATTTATTAAAAAGATAATATTTTCCATTTGCATAGTTTTTCCAATACCGGTGGCCCATTACATCGTAGTACAATCGCCCATCCATGCTCTTTTTTGCGGCAGCATCATTTACAGTAATAATTTTAGGAAAATTGGGTTTTGCCTTTTTTCTTACCATTACTGTTTTTAGGGAATCTACTGCTGTTTCGTTGCCAGGTTCTTTTGAAGGAACATGTTTTTTGCTGCAACTAATTATTATATTGATAAAAAATATAAAATATATAAATCGTCTTAATATTCTCATAATAAATTTTGAGATAGTATGCATAAATAATGCCGTAGGTTCATTTTTCTATTACTGGCAACATTTTTGGATAGCATTTAAAAAAATAGATTATTATGAAAACAAAAACAAAAGCATTAATTGTAATAGGATCGATAGTAGCCGCAGGCGTAGCAAGTGCTATACTGTGGGGCCCCCAAGAAAAAAAATTCCTTAAAAAATTAAAAAAGAAAGCTAAAAAATATAAGAATGAATGGTCTGAAAAGGCTCATACTGTAGCCGATTAATGGTGATCTTACATTCAGCACTGCTTGATTAGAGTACGCAAAAAGCCTGCGCCCTTGTGGTGCCTGATTTTTTTTTAGGGGTTGGAAAATTAAAACCAATATCAGGATTTTGTTTATCCGAAATATTGGGAAGCAATTATTATAAACTTATCGTTGCAATCTTTGCTTTAGGTCTAAGTTGTATTTTCGCATATAGTCTTTGGCTACATCATAGCCCGCATCAGCATGTCGTATTACTCCCATGCCCGGATCATTTCTTAATACGCGTGAAAGTTTTGTCTCAGCATCTGTGGTGCCATCTGCAACGATTACCATCCCAGCGTGGATACTATACCCCATTCCTACCCCACCGCCATGATGCAGGCTAACCCAAGAAGCACCAGCGGCAATATTTACCATGGCATTAAGTATTGGCCAATCTGCTACTGCATCACTACCATCCATCATGCTTTCTGTTTCGCGGTTAGGGCTAGCTACAGAACCAGTATCCAAGTGGTCGCGGCCTATTACAATTGGTGCTTTTACCTTTCCAGTACGCACCAATTCGTTAAATGCCAATCCTGCCTTTTCTCTATCACCCTGCCCTATCCAACAAATTCGGGCTGGTAATCCCTGAAAAGCAATTTTTTCTTGAGCCATTTTTATCCAACGAATCATTTTTTTATTTTCCGGAAATAATTCCATCATAACATTATCGGTCACTCGAATATCTTCGGGATCTCCACTAAGTGCTGCCCATCGGAATGGCCCTTTACCCTCACAGAATAGTGGCCTGATATAAGCAGGTACAAATCCCGGAAAATCAAATGCATTTTTCAACCCTGCTTCAAATGCGCGCGCGCGAAGATTGTTTCCATAATCAAAAGTAACAGTGCCTTTTTGCTGAAGCGCCAGCATCAATTCTACATGGCGTTTCATTGACTGGTAACTGAGGTCAATATATTTCTCAGGATCCGAGTTTCTTAACTCATTGGCCATAGAAGGGCTTAAGGTATCCGGTATGTAACCTATTAATGGGTCATGTGCAGAAGTTTGATCTGTGAGTACATCCACTTTTATATTTCTTTCTATGAGCCTGTTTAATAATTCTGTTGCGTGGCAACAAACACCAATACTCCATGCAAGGCCTTCTTGCTTGGCTTTTAGAGCCTTATCTATTGCTGTATCAATATCCAACTCCATCTCATCAAGATATTTGGTAGCAAGCCTTTTTTCAATTCGCCATTGCTCGATCTCAGCGGCAAGGCATACGCCATCGTTCATAGTAATAGAAAGTGGTTGGGCTCCCCCCATACCTCCAAGCCCGGCGGTAACACTTAAAGTATTTTTTAGTGTTCCATTAAAATGTTTATCTGCTACGGCACCAAAAGTTTCATAAGTACCCTGTACGATTCCCTGGCTGCCAATATAAATCCAAGACCCGGCTGTCATTTGCCCATACATCATTAATCCTTTTTTTTCTAGCTCATCAAAATGCTCCCATGTAGCCCATTTGGGTACCAATTGAGAATTACTGATTAAAATTCTGGGTGCACAAATATTTGTTGGCAACATCGCTACTGGCTTCCCACTTTGAATCAGTAGGCTTTCATCATTTTCCAGTTCTTTCAATGCCTTAATGATCAGATCAAGGCTTTCAAAATTGCGTGCTGCTTTGCCTCTACCACCGTAAACAATTAATTCTTCAGGCCTCTCTGCTACTTCCGGATTTAGATTATTCAACAGCATACGCAAGGCTGCTTCCTGCTGCCAACCTTTGCAGGATAATTTGGTGCCTGTTGGTGTTTTATATTTTTCAAGGTCATAATTTTTAAATTGCGTTGCCATAATATTTGTATTAATATTTTATAAGTATTTTTCCAAGGGCTGATTGATGAATTTGGCTGCCTTTACCATGTCATTGTGCAGTACCCGGTCTGTTTGGTTGAAGGTTACTTCTTTTCTGAAGGATTCGATAATTTTTTCAATAGTTGGAGAAGATTTCAGAGGTCTTTTGTATTCGATAGCCTGTGCCGCTGTTAATAATTCGATGGCTAAAATATTTTCTACATTTTTTATTACTCGCAAGCATTTTGTAGCTGCATTTGCCCCCATACTTACATGGTCTTCCTGATTGTTGCTGCTTGAAATAGTATCAACTGATGCCGGAGTAGATAATTGCTTATTTTCGCTTGCCAATGATGCTGCTGTATATTGAGGAATCATTAACCCTGAATTGAGGCCGGGATTGTTAATTAGAAATAAAGGAAGGCCTCTTTGTCCGCTGAGTAATTGAAAGGTTCTTCTTTCAGAAATACTCCCTACTTCACTCATGGCAATAGCAAGAAAATCTAGCGCCATAGCCAATGGTTGCCCATGGAAGTTTCCACCACTCAGTATAAGATCATCGTTAGGAAAAATATTGGGATTGTCTGTAACAGAATTGACCTCTGTAAAAAAAGTGTTGGAAACAAATTCAAATGTATCGCTTACTGCACCTAATACCTGGGGAATACATCTAAAGGAATAGGGGTCTTGCACTTGAGTTTTTTTCTTTGATGAGATTTCACTTTTTTTGAGAAAACTTCGCATTTGCAATGCTACATTTACCTGCCCTCTGTGCGGCCTTAACGCATGAATGTGTTCATTAAAGCAATCTATATTTCCATCAAAGGCATCAAAGGAAATTGATGAAATCAATGCAGCCCAATTTAATAATCTTTCGCACGCTACAATCGAATGTAAACCATAGGCGCTCATAAATTGAGTGCCATTAATCAAAGCCAATCCTTCTTTGCTTTGCAAATTAAGGGTAGGCCAATTTAATTTTTTTAAAGCGTCCTTTGCTGCTATTTTTTGACCGTTTATAACCACTTCGCCCTCACCGATTAGAGGCAAACAAAGATGGCTCAAAGGCGAAAGATCACCCGATGCACCAAGAGATCCCTGCGTATAAATTACCGGCAATACATTATTATTATGCATATCCATCAGCCGTTGCACTACTTCCATACTGATACCGGAGTAGCCATAGCTCAGTGATTTAATCTTTAACAACAGCATCAACTTCACTACTTGTGCAGGTACTTCTTCGCCTAACCCGCATGCGTGAGATTGCAGCAAATTTTTTTGTAATGTTTCTAATTGATCTTTATTTATCCTTACATTTTGTAAAAAGCCAAATCCGGTATTGATGCCATAAAAAAGATCATCACTGCCATTAATTTTATCATTAAGGAATTTGCGACATTTTAATATAGCCTCAGCGGCTGTAGTAGAAATAGTAATTGACTGATCATGGTGCAGGTAATTTAAAATTTGATCCTTTGTAAGTTCATTATTACCTAATTCAAGAATTTTATTGTTCATACCAATATTTAGAACGCCAAAAATAACAAAAGTTAGTTACCTGCATTTATGATGTGATTCGAATTGAGCTATTTTTGAACCCTTTTCAAATTATAGTATGGGAGGCCAATCTTCAACCTATTTGCTATATTTTTAAAAACACCTATCCGAAATGCAAGATAGCTTTGGGGCTGAATGGTATGGGGCATTGCCTTTTTATTCACTTTTATTTTCATTAACTACAACTTATATTTGTTTCTGATGCAAATGAAATAGTTTCGTTTATCCTATTATGAAAAATTATTTTAAACTTCTTTTGATTGCTTGTTTCATCCACATACAGGCAAGCGCTCAGGACACACTACCTCAAATTTCGGTAATTCAATTAGGAAAGAAGGCTTTGGTATCATGGAAAAATCCGTACAACAATATTACCGTAATCAATATTCAGCGCTCAGGTGATAGCACAAAAAATTTTACAACTATTGGAAGTGTTTTAAATGTATCTGCATTGGAAAATGGCTTTGTAGATACAAAGGAATTTTTGCCTTCTGATCAGTATTACCGCCTGTTTATTTCGTTTGAAGGAGGTAGCTATATTTTTACAAAAGCACACCAACCCTGGCCGGATACTTCTGTAAAAGTGCAAACTGTGGAAGCACCTCAAAGTGAAGTGAAGACTTGGTTTGTACCATCCAAGCATGTTTTTACCGGAAAGGGAAACAATGTTATTATTTCACTACCTGACGCTGCGAAGCACAAATATTCAGTTAAATTTTTTGAGGATGATGGCACCTTTTTATTTGAGGTTAAAAAAATTATGGAAAACTATCTGATATTAGATAAAGTAAATTTTGTGCATTCAGGGCTTTTTGCTTTTGAAATTTTGGATGATAAAACGCTTATAGAACGGCATAAAATATATATTCCCAAAGATGGAAAAGCCGCGCCTGCATTAGATGCAAATGGATATGAGGTGAATAAACAATGATGGATTATTCTGTGGTTGGCTCATTTTTATTTTTCAACCGCCACTTCAAAAATATTTTCAAAATTCCGGATTACTTTTTCTTTTACTTCCTCCAGGCTGATTTTTTCTCCTAATTCCTTCTCTATAGAAGTCACCTGTTTATTCACAATACCACAGGGGATAATATGCTCAAAAAAAGAAAGGTCAGTATTTACATTCAGAGCAAACCCATGCATGGTAATCCATCTGCTACAACGAATACCCATAGCACAGATTTTTCTCTCTTTTCCATGAATGCCTGGCTCTATCCAAACCCCCGTTTCACCGGCACTGCGCTCACCTTTAATGTTATATTCACCAATTGTTTTAATAATTACTTCCTCCAGATTTCGCAAATATTTACCTATATCGGTTTCAAATTTTTCAAGATCAAGAATCGGATACCCTACTAATTGTTGTAAGCCATGAAAAGTAATATCACCACCTCGGTTGGTTTTAAAAAACTCTATTTCCTTTTCTTCCATACCGGCTTTACTCAAAAGCATGTTTTCCATGTGGCCACTTTTGCCAAGTGTGTAAACGGGGTAATGTTCGCAAAATAGCAGGTGATGTTTGGTTGGTAATTGTCTGCAGCCTGTATTCCAATACGGGTTTTCCTTTTCCATTCTTCGGGCTTCAGACTTAATGTCAATATTTTGTTTTACTAATTTTTCCTGGTAGTCCCATGCATCTTTATAATGGATAAGGCCAAGGTCTTCAAAATGTACAGTTTCTTTAGGCAAAAAGAATGTTTTAAATTTTAGAAAAATGATTTCAGGTAATGAGGGCAAAAATAAATTACAATAAATGATGGTTGCATAAAAATTTTTACTATTTACTTTTTATAATTTACTTTGAACACATGAACAACGAAATAGACGAGGAAGAACTATTTGAAAGAGAGACGATTATTTGTGCCAGAAAACAAGAACCTCTGCGCATAGATAAATTTTTAATGAACCGAATAGAAGGCGCTACACGAAATAAAATTCAACAAGCCATAGAGGCAGGAAGGGTAACGGTGAACGACCAGCCTATAAAATCAAATTATAAAATACGGCCTGAGGATAAGATCATTATTTACCAAACCACCTTACCAGATTCCAACGAGATTGTGCCAGAGCATATTCCGTTTACCATTGTTTACGAAGATGAGTGGCTGATAGTGATCAACAAAGAGCCGGGGATGGTGGTACATCCGGGCAGTGGCAATCCGGGGGGCACTTTGGTAAATGCAGTAGCCTATTATCTGCAACAACAAAACCCGGGTATAGATGAAGCGTTGCTGCAAAGATTTGGCCTCGTTCATCGGATTGATAAAAACACCTCAGGCTTGTTGGTACTGGCAAAGACACCTGAAGCGATGACACATCTTGCCAAACAGTTTTTTGACCATACTGTATTTAGAAGATATGTAGCCCTTGTATGGGGTGATATACAGGAAGAGGAAGGAACTATAATTGCTCATGTAGGGCGACATCAGCGGTTTAGAAAGATGTTTGCTGCCTATCCAGAGGGCGATCATGGCAAGGATGCAATTACTCATTTTAAAGTCTTAGAGCGATTTTATTACGTGACACTTGTGGAATGCAGGCTCGAAACAGGGCGTACCCATCAGATACGGGTGCACATGAAGCATATTGGTCACCCACTATTTAATGATGAAACCTATGGTGGAGATAAAATTGTGAAGGGAACACTTTTTACTAAATACAAGCAGTTTGTAGAAAATTGTTTTGCACTTTGCCCCAGGCAAGCATTGCACGCCCGCGAACTTGGATTTGTACATCCTGCTACAGGCGAAAAAATGAATTTCAAAAGTGAACTTCCAGTAGATATGAAAAGTGTAGTAGAAAAATGGCGTGGATATGCTAAATCAATAAGTCAGAAGAACACCTTGCATTAATTGGAGACGAACCTTAAACCTATGACGGAACTTATCAGTGTGATTAGAAAAAAGATTCTCCAAAAAGCTACCGGTTCTTTAAAAAATAAAATACCCACAATAGCTGTGCCTACTGCCCCAATGCCTGTCCATACTGCGTAAGAGGTGCCAATAGGTAATGATTGTGTAGCCTTATAAAGTAACATCATGCTTACCGAAAGACAGACAAGAAACCCAGCAAGCCAGATGGTAGAAGTACTTCCGGTAGTTTCCTTGGCCTTTGCAAGACAAGAGGCAAAACCTACCTCAAAGAAACCGGCAATTATTAATAGAATCCAGGGCATAATATTTATTTTTTTGTAAAAATGATTTTGACTAAAAATAAATTTTTCATTTCATAGTTGAAAATTATTTGAGCTCAAGGCAAGTTCACTTTACAAAATCAAAAAGGGTGGCTGTAAAAACGCCCCGCTCTCTTTTTTTGAACATTACTTTCCAGTTGCCATTATACCGTAATAGGTTAGGCACCAGCAGGTCGCCCACCTTTGTAAGCCTGGCTTCCATTTCTACTTTAAAATCATATACACCAGCATCATAGCTTAAAGAATAATTTCTAGCAACTATATCAAATGTTTTTTCAGCAAACCAAGTGGTCATTTCGTTGATTACTACCCCATTTTCACTACCGGGTTTTACTTTTACTGAAAAGATATAACAGGGTTGATTGTTATAATCTTTAAAGTCAACGCTCATATCATATTTATCGGCCATTGACTTGTCGAATATTTCTGATTTATTACTTATGAATGGCAGACCGGAAATTTTTTCACCCGGATTGAAAAATAATTTTTTCAATTGTTCTTTTCGTTTTTCCATGCCCGACAAGCCTGCAGTAGAGAAATCCTTTCCTTTTACAATATTATTTTCTCCACATACAGAATCTTTGGTGAAAAATAATCCGGCATACATCTGTAAGGTGTAATAGTTATAGTTTCCATGGCTGTCAAAGATGTCGCCTGAATGGTTTTCTTGCAGTACTTCCATTTTCCTGCAATTGTTTTTTCTTACCTGCTTTGTTTTACTAAATAAAGAGGCTTGAGCATTTCCGTTTTTATCAAGCATTCTTATATCGTTAAGCGCTGTATAACCCAGAATGTGCAGGTTTCTGAAGGCTTTGTAAAAAGAAGTATCATTTTTTATACGCTGAATGAAAGAGAATACATCCAGTTTATTATTTACCACTATTTCTGTGAGCGTAATATAATTTTGGTCCACTTTCACTACAGAATCCCTTTGCTGGCCTGCACATACAGATATACAGAATACCATTGCTACAAGGAGAAAATATTTCATGGCGGGCAAATTACCTGTTAAAAATCATCCGGTAATCTACAGATATTTTACCCTTTGAAATATCTTCCAGCTTTCTTTTCAGCAATTTCCTTTTTAGTGGCTTTAGGTAGTCAATGAATAACTTTCCATCTATATGGTCGTACTCATGCTGAATCACACGTGCGGTGATACCACGAAAGGTCTTGGTGTGTGGTACAAAATTCTCATCCACAAAACGAATGGTAATTTCTTCCTTTCGATGAATATCTTCTCTAATTTTAGGAATGCTGAGGCATCCTTCATTATATGGCCAGGTTTCACCATTTTCTTCCAGAATTGTTGCATTTATAAAAACACCTTTGTACCCCGTATCGCCAGGGTAATCATGCTGCTCCTCTGTATCAAGGTTTTCTAAAATCTGAATGCTGTCCATAACAAAAAGCCTGATATCCAAGTTTATTTGTGGTGCGGCTAAGCCTACCCCATTACTATTGTACATGGTTTCCCACATGTTATCTATCAACTGAGTTAGGCTTGGGTAATCTTGAGATATCTCTGAGCCAACCTTGCGTAATACCGGATTGCCGTAAGCCACTATTGGTAAAATCATTTTTTTAGAAATTAAATGTGCGCAAATTTACAAAAAGCTACTTAGAAACATTCAAAGGAAAAGTGAATGTAACAAAGGTTTTCACGCACTTGAATTTATGCCTTTTTTGTATAGTATTTTTAGGGTTCAGCCGAGTTGCTGGCGTGTGGACTTGACGTTTATAGGATTAACCGCCGAGTTCGCTTCGAGAAGCTCGGCTGAGACTAGTGGCTTTTTTACTTTATTAAGTTACAAATTGTATCCTTAATAGTTTTATGAAAAACAGGATTAGCTTCTGTGATTTTAGAAAGTATCAAACTTTTATGAACGGTAAATATTTTGTGGGTTCTTATATAGCTTTTAAGTGGTAAGGGTTACAAACAATCAGTATCTTCAATAGAAATAGAAAGGTTGTCGTTATTGAGTTTAGAGGTGATTTGCACAATCAAATAATCACCGGTCTTATTAACAATTTCATTAGAAACAATCAAGGCAGGTCGCTTTTTGAATTCAGAGCCATCAGTAAAAGGAAATTTTACCACAACAATATCTGCTTGCTTATACATAGATTATAAAATTTTATCCCAACGATTATCTTCAGTAGAAAGCCAATCTTTGGCTAATGATTTTTCGCTAACAGAAAGAGTAGAAAAAGACAACTCTTTTTCATTATCAAAATCAGCATCTACTATATGGCTCAACTCTTCATTTTTAATTGATTTCAAAGTTTGTTCCATTACCCAAAATTTTTTAGTTAGTGGTAATCGTTGTATTTCTTGGACTATTGCTTTTACTTCCATTATATTAATTTTTTAAATGCTCATTGCGTTACTTAATGCTTGTTTCATTCGTTTGTTTGCTATATTAATATCTATCATATTGCAGATAATTTTTTTTTGAACTTCATTTTGTTCAGCTAACAATTTTGCTTTTTGCAATAGTGGTTTGTTTGCTGTGTGAATTTCTGTATCATTATTTTTTGCTTCAAAAAACTCATCCTCGTTAATGTCAAGCACATTAGCAATGCGTTGTGAAATATTCATTGTAGGGTCACTTTTGCCTAGTTCTATTCGGTTGTACAGTATCCTGCTCAAGGAAAACTTGTTGAGCTACACCTGTTGAGATAAGCCAATATCCCTTCTAATCTTTTTCATCTGTTTTGCAATATCCATCCTCTATAATTTTGATACTGTAAAGTTACAAAATAAGCCGAAGTAGTCAATAGGTAACTATTTAGTGAAAATAAATATAACAATTAAGTTCCTGCGCTGTACAATGTATAGAAATAAATGGCCATAGGGCTTGGCCGCGCCACTGGCGTGGGCTTGACGTTTATAGGATTAACCGCCGAGTTCGCTTCGAGAAGCTCGGCTTAGGCTAAGAGTCCAAGAGAGGAATACCCAACTGTGGAAAAAATGTAACCAAGGCTTTCTGGTGCCTTCCTTTATGCCTTATTTGTAAGATATTAGGGTACCTTAATCAATATTTTCAGACATATATTCCTGCAAAATGATGGAGGCTGCTATTACATCTACATTACCCTTAACTCGCCGATCCTTTTTTTTCATGCCCATTTCTATCATGGCAGTCTTTGCCTTCTTTGAAGAATAACTTTCATCATGAAGTACCATCGGAATTTGGGGGAATAATCTGGTAAGATTGGCAAAAAGACTTCGAACAAGTGGTGTTGAATGGGTATCTGTGCCATCAAGGTTTTTAGGTTCGCCTAAGATGATGGTAGAAACATTCTCCTCCGAAATATATTTTTTTAAAAAGGGGATTAATTCTTTAGAATCTACTGTACATAAGCCGCTTGCAATAATTTGCAAAGGGTCGCTTACTGCAATACCAGTTCGTTTTTTTCCATAATCTATACAAAGTAATCGAGGCATAAATAATAAAATAACGGGTAAGGTGCTTGTTTTATATTTTATTAGCAGATAATTTTAGGATATAGCTACTGACCGCTTGCCACAGCACTATGCCTGCTGCTACAGATACATTCAATGAATGCTTTACCCCAAATTGAGGAATTTCGATACATCCATCACACAACGAAATCGTTTTCTCATCTACTCCACTCACTTCATTTCCAAAAATAAATGAAATTTTTTCGTTTTCGCCAAAGTTGAATTGTTCGAGAGATAAGCTCTCTGAAGCCTGCTCTACAGCAAAGACACGATAATTTTGCGCGCGAAAAAAACCAATCGCTTCAGAAGTATCTTTCATGTATTTCCATTGTACAGAATCCTCTGCACCGAGGGCTGTTTTCTTTATTTCTTTATGAGGTGGCGTAGCGGTATATCCAGTAATAATCATGCTTTCAATAAGAAATGAATCTGCGGTACGAAACACACTTCCAACATTATAGGCACTCCTGATATTCTCTAATATTACAGAAATTGGAAATTTTTTTGCATCAATAAATTCTGCAATTGTTTTGCGGTTCAATTCGTCCATACTCAGTTTTCTCATCAAAAGGCTATTAATTTGCAAAATAACTTTAAAAAGTTTACATTTTTTTACCCATATCAAATAGCATAATACAGATTGAATGGCTTCAGAAGAAACCCCATTGATGAAACAACACCAGGCTATTAAAAATAAATACCCTGATGCGATACTGCTTTTCAGGGTAGGTGATTTTTATGAAACATTTGGCCAGGATGCAATTACAGCCTCCAGGATATTGGGCATTACCCTTACTAAAAGGAACAGTGCTTCGGCTACGGCGCCTGAGCTGGCCGGATTTCCGCATCATGCTTTGGATACTTACCTCCACAAATTGGTAAAAGCTGGTTATAGAGTAGCTATTTGCGATCAATTGGAAGATCCAAAAACTGTAAAGGGTATTGTAAAAAGAGGCGTAACCGAATTAATAACCCCTGGCGTAGCCACACACGATCAGCTCCTTGAGCATCACAGTAATAATTTCTTGTCATCTATTTATTTTGATAAGGAGATTACTGGAATTGCCTTTCTTGATATATCCACAGGAGAATTTTTTATAGCTCAAGGCGACAAAGAATATGCTGATAAATTATTGCAAAGCCTTAACCCCGCCGAAGTAATTTTTCAGCGTACTCAGCAAAAGGAGTTTAAAAATTATTTTGGCAGCCGCTTCTATACTTATTCATTGGATGAATGGATTTTTACCAATCAGTATGCGCAGGATACGTTGCTAAAACATTTTGGAACTCAAAGCCTCAAAGGCTTTGGAATAGAAAATATGAATGCAGGAATTATTGCAGCCGGCGCAATATTTCATTACTTGAAAGATACAGAACATCCACACCTGAATCATATTACCTCTATACAGCGGCTTGATAAGGGTGATTATTTGTGGATGGATCGCTTCACCATCAGGAATCTCGAATTACTGGAGCAGGCAGAAGGCAATACTTCCTTGATAAAAGTGCTCGATCATACGGTATCGCCCATGGGCGCCAGATTGATGAAACGATGGATGCTTTTGCCTCTAACAGAAATAAAAAAAATTGAAGAGCGCCATGAATTAGTAGAATATTTTTTGAAGGCTGCTGATACAAAGACCGACCTATCCCACCTGATAAAACAGGCAGGTGATATAGAACGATTGGTGAGCAAAATACCTTTGAAAAAAATTAACCCACGCGAAGTGGTGCAATTGGGCAAAGGATTGCGGCTGGTGGAGAAAATAAAAGAATTGGCGAAGCTTAATTCTAATGAATATTTTAAACGGCTGGGCGATTCACTGAATGCCTGTAATTATTTGGGAGAAAAAATAGAAGCCATCATAATAGGAAATCCTCCGGCCTTAGCCTCCAAGGGCAATGTGATAGCTAAAGGCGTAAATGCAGATTTGGATGAACTTCAGGATATGGTGGCCAATAGCCGGCAAAATTTATTACTGCTTCAGCAAAAGGAATCCAATGAAACCGGTATTTCATCTTTGAAAATAGGATTCAATAATGTATTTGGATATTATCTGGAAGTAACCAATACGCACAAAGAAAAAGTGCCAGACACATGGATACGTAAGCAAACCCTTACCAATGCTGAAAGATATATAACCCCAGAGCTAAAAGTATATGAAGAAAAAATAATGGGGGCAGAAGATAAAATTCTGCAATTGGAAACCTCCATATATGACCAACTGATTCTGGAGATGCAAGATTTTATAGAGCCAATGCAACAAAATGGCCATGTGCTGGCAGTGCTCGATTGCCTAACCTGTTTTGCACAGAATGCATTACAATACAAATACCGGAAACCACTAATTGGCGAGGGATTAGACCTGAACCTTACAGAGAGCCGGCACCCGGTGATAGAACGAAATTTGCCACCCGGCGAAACTTATATAGCCAATGATATAAGTCTTGATCCCGAATTGCAACAAATAATTATACTCACCGGGCCTAATATGAGTGGTAAAAGCGCCATTCTGCGACAAACTGCATTGATAACGCTAATGGCACACATGGGCAGCTTTGTACCAGCCGAAAAGGCAATTATTCCATTAACAGATAAAATATTTACCCGAGTGGGTGCCAGTGATAACCTTAGCAGTGGCGAAAGCACCTTCATGGTGGAGATGAATGAAACGGCAAGCATTATAAATAATATTACTGCACGCAGCCTCATTCTTTTAGATGAAATAGGCCGTGGTACTTCTACCTATGACGGTATCTCCATAGCATGGAGCATAGTGGAATTTTTACATCAATCCGCAAACAGGCCAAAAACATTATTTGCAACGCATTACCATGAGCTGAATGAATTGGAAAACAAACTGGATAGAGTGAAGAATTTTCACATCACCAATAAAGAAGTAGGAAATAAAATAATTTTTTTACGCAAACTTGCCAAGGGCGGAAGTATGCACAGCTTCGGTATTCATGTAGCTAAAATGGCGGGCATGCCTCCTGTTTTAATTGCCAGAGCAAATGAGATTTTAAAGCAATTAGAAGCAAAAAATGTGGAGGATAATGATGCAGGAAGTAATGCTGCGCCGGCTGCAAAAGGTAAAAATATTCAGTCGGATTTAGAAAAATTGCTTCCTCCTCAATTGCAATTAAGTATTTTTGATGCACACTCTCAGGCGTTTGAAGAAATAAGGAAAATTCTGGAAGTAGTGGATATTAACAGGCTTACACCTGTAGAGGCTCTTCTGAAGTTACAGGAAATAAAGGGAAAGGTGAATTGATTATTTTATGGACTTGAAAGTTGTATCTGCAATAATAGAGTCCTTTTTTTAAAGTATAATAATTGAATATTTTAGTATAAAAAATTATAAATATGAATAGGCTTTTTTTGATAAAACAATTAATGAAACAGGGGAAAAAGAATTACCTGGAAATAGGAGTTGAAAATGGCCATGTTTTCTTTCGGGCAAAAAGCGCTTCTAAGGTAGCTGTAGATCCTGAATTCAAATTTGATACTGTAAGAAAGATTGGAAAAATATTTGCCAATCCTTTTAATCTTTTCAACAAATATTACCCTGAAACAAGTGATGATTTTTTTCGCCTTCATGGAGATGAACTTTACAAAAACAGAAAGTTAGATCTTTCATTGGTTGATGGTATGCATGAATACCATTTTGCGCTGCGTGATGCTGAGAATGTATTGAAATATTTGAAAGACGATGGGGTAATAGTGATGCATGATTGCAACCCTCAGACCCATGAAGAAGCTGGCACCTATGAAGAGTGGAAAGAAAGCGGCGAACAGCACAATTGGAATGGCGATGTATGGAAGGCCATTGTTCATTTAAGGTGCTTCAGAAAAGATATCAATGTGTTTGTAGCAGATTGCGATCATGGATTAGGCATTATCACTAAGGGGCAACCAGAAAATTCACTCAATTTTACAGAAGAGCAGATTTCCAAGTTTAGTTATGATGATCTAATGCAACACCGCAAAGAATGGCTGAACCTGAAACCGGCAAGCTATCTTAATGAATATTTCAAAATCTGACAGACATTAATATTCATATACCCGATATTCCCAAGGTGATAATGAATAGACCGTCATTTCACCTAATTTCTCTTTGGCGCCAGTAAATATTTCGGTTGCATTACCATACATTTCTTTTTCTTTAATGGTAAATTGTTGTGGTTGATCAGAAAGGTTTAGCACCACAGTTACTCTCTTCTTTCCCTTTTGCCTTATGTAAGAAAAAATTGCATCATCATTACCTGTAGCCAGCCGCTTATATGACGCATCTGCTGAAAGCGCTACATTGCTGTTGCGCAAATGCAATAGTTTGTAATAGAATGGCGCTCTTTCATACTTACCCCAGTTGATAGGGTCTTTTACAAAAAACTTCAATCTTTTTTTGTTGGGTTCTTCTTGTCCGCTGTAAATAAGAGGGATGCTTTGATACATGGTTTGTGAGAATACGGCTAATGCTTTGTTTGCATCCCCATATTTTTCAAACTCCGTTCCGTTCCAACTATTTTCATCATGGTTGGTAGTGAAATACATACGATAAGCATTTTTGGGATATACCTGTATGTTATGATTGAGCACAGAGTCAAATTGTGAAAGACGAAATTTCCCTTCATATACATTCTGCATTGCTACCATTACGCTCCAAGTGTAGGTAGCGTCAAATCCGTTGTAGTTCAGTTCTGGCGATTCGCCTTCGGCCAGCATGAAAACATTTTTTATTTTTTTCAATTCAGTAATACATTCTTTCCAAAAATCTCCAGGCACCTCTCCTGCTACATCGCACCGGAATCCATCAATTCCGGTAGTATTCAGCCAGTACTTCATTACCTCTATCATGGTATCGCGCAGTTCACGATCACCATAATTGAGCTTGCGTGTATCTGTCCAGTCAAAAGGAATGATAATTTTTCCTGAGGCATCTTTTGCATAAAAATTAGGATGGTTCTTCATCCAGGGATTATCAGGCGAACTGTGATTGGCTACCCAGTCGGTGATTACTTTAAAGCCTAGGCGGTGTGCGTGCTGCACTAGCTCTTTCCAATCATCCATAGTGCCAAATTCCGGATTGATCTCTTTGTAATTTTTTACAGCATAATAACTTCCTAACTCAGTCTCATCCATCTTGCGACCTTCTACGCCAATAGGTGTAAGAGGCATAAACCATAAAATATCTACTCCCATCTCTCTTAATCGGGGCAGGCTTTTTTCAAATTCTTTTATTGTTCCGGCTTTAGAATATTGGCGAAGATTTACTTCGTAAATATTGCTTTGTTCGCTCCATGTGGGATGTACAAATGAAGAAGCCGCTGCCCCCTCATTGTTTGCAAGAGGAGCCAGACGAGGTGTACAGGAAAAATAAAAAATAGATGAAAATATTATCGGGCAAATCAATCTTGAAAATCTCATAGAAAAAATTTTTATTTAATGGTGGATGTGGTTTAAAATTAAGACAATTTCCAATTTATTGGTATCACGCTGAAAATATAAACTAAAACTGATTAATTTTACCGGATTACCTTGACAAATATGGAACAAAAAAAAGTTTATTACCACGATTATCTTCACTTGGATAAGATATTAGATGCACAATATCCTGAAAGTGACCTGCCTGGAAATGAGCCTGCACATGATGAAATGTTTTTTATCATCATTCATCAGGCTTATGAATTGTGGTTTAAGCTTATTTTATTCGAGTTAGATTTTATTATCAGTGTTTTTAAAAAAGAAAAGATTGATGACAACTCTGAGGATCTGAATCTGGTGCGGCACCGCCTCAACAGAATCAATAAAATTCTTAATCTTCTTACTACTCAGATTACTTTGCTGGATACTATGACCCCATTGGATTTCCTTGAATTCAGAAATCTTTTGGTGCCTGCTTCCGGTTTTCAAAGTGTACAATTTAGGCTGATAGAAGCAAGGCTCGGCCTGCAGATGGAAAACCGGTTCAACAAGGAATATTATAAGAGAACCAATGAGGGGGGCTTTGCAAAAAATGACTTTGATAAAATTAATGATACTGAGAAAGAAAAAAGCCTGTTGATACTGGTGAATGAATGGCTGGAGCGTATGCCATTCTTTGAAAAAGACCTTTGGAAGAATTACCAATCACTATTTCCTGTAAAAGAAAATCTTCACCCTTTTTGGAGCGATTACAGGCATATATACCAGAGCAGTTTGAATGAAAGAGAAGCAAATAAAATTGAAGATTTTGATCGGATCTTTTTTCCAATAATAGATTCAACTGAGGGCAATAAGGACACTTTACTTTCACCAAGGGCTATGAGGGCTGCACTTTTTATCATGCTGTATCGCGATTTTCCTGTATTTCAAACCACCTATCAAATATTAGATGGGCTGATAGAAATGGATAATCAACTGAGTAATTGGCGGCATAAGCATATAGACATGGTACGCAGAATGATCGGATTGCGAATGGGTACAGGTAATACCAGTGGGCGGGGCTATCTGGAAGGAGCGCTCAATAGCCATTATATTTTTAAAGATCTTTCGTCTATGGCTACATTTTTATTTGAAAGAAAACGATTGCCAGTATTGCCTACAGAACTGATAAAGAAGATGAGCTACAGCGATTAATCTTCCTCCATTTCTTCACGAATCTCATCAGCTATTTTTACGAGCACTTTATCTATTCGTTGCCCATCCATATCAATGATCTCTAAGGTAAAGCCACGCCATTCAAAAGAATCGCCTTCAGATGGAATGCGCTTTAATTCATGCAAAATAAATCCGGCCATGGTATCAAATTCATTTTCACTCTCACTGATCCAATTTGTTTTATTGAAGTAGGTAAGGAAGTCATAAAACTGAATCTGTCCATCTATTAGGTAACTGCCATCTTTCCTTGCTACTATTTCATAGTCATCATCTTCTTCCTCAGGCATTTCGCCTACTATAGCTTTTAGTATGTCCTTCACTGTTATCATGCCTTGCAAGCTTCCATATTCATCTACTATAAAGGCATAATGAATTTTAGTGTTTTTAATTTTTTCTAAAACCTGATATGCAGAATTATTTTCAGGAACAAACAGCGCCTTTCGTACAAGATCTGCCAGTGGCGCATCAGGATGCAGGTATAAGTCCTTTACATATATTACCCCTACTATATCATCAATAGACTCTTTGCAAACGGGGTAAACTGAATGTTGAAATTTTTTAATTTTCTCTTTCACCGAATTGCGTTCTTCAGCGATATCTATAGACACGATATCTGTGCGGTGTGTCATTATAGAAGTGATATTGCGATCGCCTAAATGAAATACGCGCTGAATGATATCTTTTTCCTCTTCCTCTATAGCACCCATTTCACTTCCTTCATTGATCATTGCTTTTATCTCTTCTTCAGTTACTTGCCCTTCTTTGGGAGCTTTAAAATTGAACAACTTAAAAATAGCGAGATTAACCGTACTAAGGAGCCATACAAGCGGATAGGATATTGTAGTTAATAGTTTAATAAATCCGGCCACACTGCGGGCAATCATTTCTGGCCTTAGTATAGCAATCTTCTTAGGAACAAGTTCGCCAAAAAGTATGGATAAAAATGTGACAACTATTACAACAATTACTGTAGCTACCGTTTCGGCATAGGGCTGCAAAAAATTAATTCGCGCTAACGAAGGCGCCAACAATTTTCCAAATTTTTCGCCGGAATACACACCTGTAAGAATTGCGATAAGCGTGATATATATCTGCGTAGTAGATAAAAATATATCGGGGCTGTCTTTTAGGTCAATCGCTGCCTGGCTTTTTAAGTCGCCCTTTGCAGCACGCCCTTCTAACCTGTTCTTTTTAGAGGTAATCAGTGCCGTTTCGCACATTACAATAAAGCCGTTTAATAAAATCAGAAAAATTAATATAAAAACTTCGATCATCTTTTTTTGTTTAAATCAGGCATTAACCCTATCGTTTTATTGAACAATACACCTGTGAACCAACCTGGTAATAACCCTAATATTGCGCCGCAAATTACATCAAATGGAAAATGTACTCCTACATATACTTGAGCGTATGAAATCATAAATGCCCACAAAAATATAAAAATCCATTTTTTACTAATACTATTTTTAAAGGTGGTAAAGATAAACATGGCAGCAGCAAAATGGTTAAAAGCATGCGATGAAGTAAAACTGGAGCTCTGCGGGCAATAATTTACTAGAAATCTGATAGAGTTTTGCAGTAAGGGATCGCCGCAAGGCCGTATTCTTGGGAAATTTCCCTTTATCAATTCACTGCTGATAAAATCGGAACCGATGGCCATTAAAATAAACACCAAAATCCATAATAATCCCTTGGTTTTGAAATTGATCAATACAAAAAGAATCAAAAAAAAATAAAAGGGAATCCAAAAATAGGATTCTCTAATAAATGGGAAGAAGTTGTCGAAAAATGCATTATGCCATTCGCCATTTATTTTGGTGAAAAGTCGGTAATCCAGGTTTCTGATAAATACAGGTATAAAAGAACCTGACTGTATTTCTGATAAGATCATACTTTCATGAAGTTACAATACTCCAACATTAACCTAAAAAGTTTTTTTCTGGAAAAGCTAAACTGATCATAATTGAAGATAGGTAACCATATTCATGCGTAAATAGAAGCGATAGAATATTTACATTTGTCCATTATTGACCTTCTTCAGGATATTTTTTGAAAATAAATGAATAAAATCAAACTCAAACCCGTCACCAAATGGCTGCTCGCATCTGGCTTCCTTTTCTTTTTTGGAATGACCCTCATGCGGATTATTTTCTTTTATCATTTCAGGCCCCACGGCTATACCTTCTCCCAAAATATCAATCCCTTTCTTTTAGGATTGCGCTTCGATATGAGAACGGTTTGTAGTTTCATTTTGTTTCCCTTTCTGGTCGCAAACCTGAGGCTAAATTATAATACAAACCATAAATTAACTTTAGGAAGCTGGTTGATAACAAGTTTTACGGTTCTTGTTATGGCACTGCTGTTACTGTTTATAAAAAAGGGGCATGCCACCCTACCTGTATTATCTTTAATTACTTTAATTTTTATTGCAATTTTAATATGGCTATTCAGCACCAAAAATTGTAACCCCTTTGCCAACAAAACCTCTCTGGCTATTTTTAAAACTTACTTTTTTATAATCATCCTGATACTGGTATTTTTCTATGCTTTCGATTTTCAACATTATGATTATCTGCATCAAAGGTTGAATGCCTCTGTATTAAATTTTGCAGGCGATGCCAAAATTTCATTGAGTATGATTTGGGAAACCTATCCTGTTGTATGGCTTATACTACTCATTTTTATGAGTATTACGACGGTATATTTTTGTATTTTAAAATTATTCAAAATCTTTTCAAGGCAGAAAGAAGTAAATAGCAAAAGAAATTTAGTTATAATAATCGTGCTGGCATTGCTAATGGGGTTGGGCATTTTTGGCCGCCTTAATCAATATCCGCTAAGATGGAGTGATGCTTTTTCATTTGAGAACGATTTCAAAGCCAATCTGGCACTCAATCCTATACAAAGTTTTCTAAGTACACTACAGTTTAGAAATTCGATGTACGACCTTGAAACTGTAAAGAAAAATCATTCCCTTATTGTAGGATATCTTCAAATGAAAGATCCTAACAGCAAGGACTCGCTTAATTTTACAAGGCAATTTTTACCTGAAAGTATTGGTACAAAACCCAATGTGGTGGTAGTGATATGCGAAAGTTTTTCGGGCTATAAGAGCAGCATGTGGGGCAATCCTTTAAATACCACCCCTTACTTTAACAGCCTTTGTAATAGCGGCATTTTCTTTGACAGATGCTTTACTCCGGCGTATGGAACAGCCCGGGGAGTTTGGGCTACCATTACAGGAATTCCTGATGTGGAGTACCCTAATACAAGTAGCAGAAACCCCGCTTATGTAGATCAGCATACCATAATGAATGATTATAAAGGTTATGAAAAATATTATTTTATTGGCGGTAGTTCCAGTTGGGCCAATATTCGAGGGCTGCTTACTAACAATATTACCGGAATGCATTTGCTTGAAGAAGAAAATTTTAAATCAAAAGCTGTGGACGTATGGGGCATTAGTGATAAACGCCTTTTTCTGGAAGCAAATGAAGTTTATAAACAACAAACAGCACCTTTTGTAAGTGTAATTCAAACAGCAGATAACCACCGGCCATATACAATTCCTGAAGAAGATAAGGCTGCATTTAAAACTCTTACTTTTTCAAAAGATTCATTAAAGAAATATGGGTTTGAGAGTAATGAAGAATTGAATGCATTCAGATATACAGATTTTTGTTTTGAAACATTTATTGAAACGGCCAAGAAAGAAAAATACTTTGCCAATACCCTCTTTGTTTTTGTAGGCGATCATGGCATCAGTGGCGACGCAGGCGATATGTTTCCGCAGGCTTGGGAAATAGATGGACTTACTACAAGGCATGTACCTTTATTATTTTATGCCCCAGCCCTTCTTGCTGCACGAAGGGTGCATACTACCTGTTCTCAAGTAGATGTATTTCCATCTGTTACCGCACTTGCAGGCATACCTTACACTAATTCTACTCTGGGG
>JAFDXH010000134.1 GCA_018268075.1 Bacteroidota bacterium
AAGGCGCTTTTATTTAAACTAACCCTTCAGCAAAATCTGGAAGAAAATGCAGGATTGAAAGGTATTGATTCGTTACAAACAGAAATATCGAATGCAAAAGAACCTGCAAAGTCAATATTGCAAAGCATTACAGCGCAATTGTATTGGAACTATTTTCAGCAAAACAGGTATAAATTATACCAAAGAACCAATACAGTAAATTTTGATAAAAAAGATATTGCTACCTGGACAGCAGACGACCTGCATAAAAAAATTGCAGAACTGTATCTGGCTTCTTTAAAAAACAAAACACTGCTGCAGCAAACGAGCCTTGCGCCCTTTGATGCAATTATCAACAAAGGTAATACTCGAAACCTCAGGCCTTCTCTGTTCGACTTGTTAGCGCATAGAGCTTTGGATTATTTTAATAATAATGAGCGCGATATTTCGCGGCCGGCGTATTCCTTTGAAATAAATAATAAAGCAGCTTTCGGTACTGCGCCTGTTTTTATAAAAGAAAAATTTACAACAAAAGATACTTCTTCACTCCATCATAAGGCGCTCCTAATTTATCAGCAACTTCTTGCTTTTCATGAAGACGATAAAAACACCGATGCTTTTATAGATGTAGATATAGAGCGGCTTAATTTTGTTCATGAGTACAGTGTGGCCACAGATAAGGATGAACTATACCTTGATGCATTAAAAAATCTTGCTAAAAAATTTGAATCAAATCCGGCATCTGCACAAGCTGCATTTCTTGCAGCACAATTAATTTATAACCGAGCATTTGAATTGAATATTCATAAAAAACAAGATCAGGTTTATAGTATTTCTAATGCAAAAATATTGCTTGATGAAATTGTGAAGAAACACCCGGAGAGTGAGGGGGGTATTAATGCGCAGAATTTAATTATCACCATTTTAAGGCCAAGATTGAACGTGACGGTTGAAAAGGTAAATGTTCCAGGCACCCCATTTCGTGCTTTGGTTGAATATAAAAATGTAAATACTATTTGGCTTCGGATTCTTGCATTGACACCCGAATTAAAAAAACAGATTACAGAAAAATACAACAATGAAGATCTATTTCAAAATCTAAAAAAGCAGCCTGCTATCAATTCGTGGAGCCAGCCCCTTCCGCCAATGAAAGATTATCTGGAGCATTCTGTAGAGCTAAAAATAAATGCATTGCCTGTTGGTGAATTTGTGGTGTTAGCGAGCGGTAATGAAAATTTTTCTCTTGATAAAAACCCACTTGAGGCCCAATATTTTTATGTTTCTACAATAAGTTTTATCAATAGCGGATTAAACTATTTTTTATTGGACCGCACTTCAGGGCAGCCGCTGCAAGGAGCACGGGTAAACGTTTGGATTCAAAAATATAGTTATGAAGCGCGTAAAAATATTTTAGTAAGAGGAGAATCGCTTACTACTGACAAGAGAGGCTATTTCAGATTAAATGATTCATTGGCGAATAGAGGAGGGCAATCCATAAGGCTTGATATCAACTATAAGGATGATCATCTTTTCATGGATGATAACGACTATGTTTATTATAATGAATACAATTCAAGTAGCTCAGAAAAATATGAAAATCAGGAGGATGCGGACTCAGACAATGCAAAAGTATTTTTATTTACTGACAGAAGTATTTATCGCCCGGGGCAAGTAATTTATTTTAAAGGTATTGGAGTCACGATAGATTTTAAAACCAAAAAATCCATATTGCTGCAGGCTAAAAAATCTTTTAGGGTTATTTTTTCTGATGCCAATGGCGATAAAATAGATTCGCTTAATGTAGCCTTTAATGATTTTGGTTCTTTTAACGGAAAATTTAAAATACCGGAGAATAAATTGAATGGAGAGTTTAGTATAGAGGTGAATGAATTTGATAATTCATCTGTTTCTTTTTCAGTAGAAGAATACAAACGCCCGAAGTTTTATACAGAATTTGAAAAGGCAAAAGAAAGCTATCGCGTAAATGATACAGTAAAGATTTCTGGTTTTGCAAAAGCTTTTGCTGGTAATAATATTGACGGGGCCAGTGTTTCCTATCGAGTTACCCGTATAGCCAGGTTTCTTTATCCGTGGCGGTTCTGGCGCTCACCGTACCCTGTGGTACAGCCATTAGAAATTGCTCATGGCCAAATAACAACCGATGCTGATGGGCGGTTCTCGGTTTCTTTTGTTGCAATGCCCGATCTCACATTGGATGCTGCTACCGACCCTGTTTTTGATTACAAAATAGAGGCAGATGTGACTGACCTGAATGGCGAAACAAGAAGTGGCGAAATAGTAGTACCTGTAGGATATAAAACATTGAACCTGCAAATAAATTTACCTGATGGTAATGTGGTAGAAAAAGAAAGTATTAAAAATATTGTAGTAAGCAGTGAAAACCTGAGTGGAGAGCCACAAAGGGTAAAAGCAGCAGTAAAAATATTCCGGTTAAAAAACCCTGAAAGGTTAATCCGGCAACGCTTGTGGGCTGCGCCCGATCAATTTGTTTATACCAAGGAAGAATTTTTAAAATACTTCCCTCAAGATGAATATAAAGAAGAAACTAAAAAAGAATCGTGGGAAAGAGAAGCGGCGGTATTTGAAAAAAGCGATAGTGTGTTGAAAAATTCTCCATTCGCTTTGCTCAGCACTACATTCAAAGCAGGTTGGTATGTGGTAGAGGCCACCGCCATGGATCAATATGGGCAGTTGGTAAAAGATGTAAAATATTTTCAGGTGTATGATAAAAAATCGTCTTCCCCGCCTTCACCTGATTATGTATGGAACCATATTGATAAAAATATTTTGCAGCCTGGCGAAACAGCTCATATAATAACCGGCAGCAGCGCTAAAAATATTTATCTAATTCAGCAAACAGAAAGGATGAATGATGGTGTGGCAGAAGATTCAAAAAGTGCAAACACCGTATATGAATATGCAGCACTGAATGAGAATATGAAAAATATTGATATACCAATTGTAGAGCGTGATCGTGGTGGCTTTGGTATCAATAGTTTTTTTGTAAAAGACAATCGGTTTTTTGTAGTGTTCAATCAGGTGAATGTGCCATGGAAAAACAAGGAACTTAATATCTCATTTGATACCTATCGTGATAAAACCCTGCCGGGAAGCGAAGAAAAATGGAAAATAAAAATTACAGGAAACAAAGGAGAAAAAGTAGCCGCAGAAATGCTGGCATCTATGTATGATGCATCGCTCGATCAGTTCAGGCCGCATTCATGGAGGAGTCTGAGCGGCCTCTGGCCCACCTATTCAGGATATAATAATTGGCAGGGTAGGCTAAATTTTACAACAGTAACATCATTTCAAAAATATTGGAGTGATAAATATGTGGCGCAGAAGGAAAAAAGTTATGATGCATTAAATTATTTACCCTTTTATGGATACAATATAATGTTGAGAGGTTATGCCACAATGAGAGCTAAAACACCTTTGCCTGCTTCTGCAGAAGTAGATAAAAGCGCCGGTAACCTTGAAGAAGTGGTCGTAAGTGCAATGGGAGTAGCTAAAAAGGAAGAGAGCATCGGGTATGCTGTAAGTGATTCAACTGTGGCAAATAATCAAGCAGAGGTACCCGCCCGGATAGATCCATCACAAATTCAAATCCGTAAAAACTTTAATGAAACAGTTTTCTTTTATCCTGAATTGAGAACAGATGAAAACGGAGGCATTGAATTTAGTTTTACCATGCCTGAGGCGCTTACAAAATGGAAGTTGATGGCCTTAGCACACACCAAAGATTTAGCGAGCGGGTATGCTGAGCATTTGGTGGTTACCCAAAAAGAATTGATGGTGCAGCCAAATGCACCACGCTTTTTGCGCGAAGGCGATAAATTGGAGTTTAGTGCCAAAATAGTAAACCTTAGCGATAAGGAAGTAAGTGGGCAGGCTGAGTTGCAATTGCTCAATGCCACTACCATGAACCCTATAGATGGATGGTTTAAAAACAATAAGCCGGTTATCAATTTTTCAGCCGCTGCAGGGCAAAGTACCTTAGTTAATTTTGCTATCTCGGTGCCGGTAAATTTTAATAATGCAGTTGTGTACAGAATAATTGCCAAGGCCGGCAATGTAAGTGATGGCGAAGAAGCTGCCATTCCGGTAGTGACTAACAGAATGCTGGTTACAGAATCAATGCCTTTACCCATGCGGGGCGAGGGCAGTAAAGAATTTGAATTTAAAAAACTAAAAAATTCAGGAAAGTCTGAAACGCTTACCAATTACGGGTTTACTGTAGAATATACAACCAATCCGGCATGGTACGCCGTGCAGGCTTTGCCATACCTGATGGAGTATCCGTATGAATGTGCAGAGCAAACTTTCAACCGTTTTTATGCAAATGCGTTAGCCCAAAAAATCGTTAATTCATCGCCACGAATAAAAGCCATTTTTGAAAAATGGAAAACGATTGATACTGCAGCATTGATTTCCAACTTAGCTAAAAATGAAGAATTAAAATCGGTATTGCTTCAGGAAACTCCGTGGGTATTGAATGCACAGAGCGAAACGCAACAGAAAAAAAATATCGCATTGCTCTTTGATATGGTAAAAATGAGTTTGCAGGCTGAATCTGCAGTTAATAAATTAAAAGAGATGCAATCGCCTAACGGTGGGTTTGTATGGTTCAAGGGCGGGCCAGACAATAGATACATTACGCAATATATTCTGGCAGGCATAGGACATCTGAAAAAATTGAATGCCATACCGGCTGCACAAGAATCTGCATTGAAGAATATGGTGGATAAAGCCATTCCATATCTTGATGTTAGATTGAATGAAGATTATAATAATCTAAAAAAGTACAAATCGGTACTTAAAAATAATAATCTTTCTGCCCTTGCAGTGCAGCACTTGTACATGCGTAGCTTTTTCCCGGAATACCCGATAGCTAAGGCTTCGCAAACTGCGTATAGTTATTACCGTGAGCAATCTAAAAAATATTGGCTGAGCCAGAGTAAATACTTGCAAGGAATGATAGCATTGGCAAGTAAACGAAACAATGAAACATTGGTAGCAAATGCTATTATCAAGTCACTTAAAGAAAATTCTATTAATAATACCGAAATGGGTATGTATTGGAAAGAGTGGGATCGCCACGGGTATTGGTGGTATGAGTCGCCAATAGAATCGCAGGCATTATTAATAGAAGCATTTACCGAAATAGAAAAGGACCAAAAAACAATTGGTGATTTAAAAACATGGTTGCTGAAAAATAAACAGACTAACAGATGGCAGACTACCAAAGCTACTGCAGATGCGTGTTATGCCTTGCTGCTGCAAGGAGGTGATTGGCTCGCTGCAGATGTAAATGTATCTATAAAAACGGGCGATGTAGTTATCAGCAATAAAGATGAGAAGGAAGAAGCAGGTACCGGATACTTTAAAAGAAGCATAGCAGGCGATAAGGTAAAGCCCGAAATGGGAAACATAAAAGTAACCATTGAAAATGCGAATAAGAGCGCAAAGAATAATGAGAAAATGCCTTCTTGGGGCGCTGCGTACTGGCAATATTTTGAAAATATGGATAAGATCACCTTTGCAGAAACGCCCTTGAAACTTTCTAAAAAATTATTTATTGAAAAAAATACAGATAGAGGTCCTGTATTAATTCCTGTAAATGATGGCGATAATCTTCATGTAGGCGATAAAATAAAAGTGAGGATAGAGCTTCGTGCAGACAGGGATATGGAATATGTACACATGAAGGATATGCGTGCGAGCTGTATGGAGCCTACTAATGTAATAAGCCAATACAAATGGCAGGGCGGCCTTGGATATTATGAAAGTACCAAAGATGTAAGCACTAACTTTTTCTTCGGTTATTTGAATAAGGGCACTTATGTATTTGAATACCCCATGTTTGTAACGCATTCAGGAAATTTCAGCAATGGCATTACTACCATTCAATGTATGTATGCACCCGAATTTACTGCGCATAGCGAAGGGGTGCGGGTAAATGTATTGCCGGTTTCTAATGCAAAATAGGATTAGGTGAGAATAGGAAGGTGTATTAAAAAACGAATTAAATTATTTTAAATATTTTTCAAACCAATTTAAAATAGCTTCTTCATCTGCTACATCTCTTTTCCAGCCATGCCCTTTGCCCGGCCTGATGATTAATTCGTTTTTCACGTGGGCAGCATTTAGTTTTTCTACCAGCAATTTCGATTGTTGTAGGGGTACTATTGGGTCAGCATCTCCGTGAATAATCAATATAGGCGGATCATCTGATGATACATAATTGGCAGGTGAAATATCCTGGGCTATTTGTTTTATTTCAGCCTCGTTGGTAATAGACAATAGCATTTTAGTGCTATCATCCCATTTTTTAAAATCAAATGCACCTGCTACGCCTTGCTTTCTTATAAATTTTTTTTCCATTATAGGATTAAGGCCGGTAATACCATAATTTAAAAAATCGGTAGGCGGATAAAACACAGCCGCCGCCTGCACTCTGGCAGAAACAGAATCTACCGGATCGTGAGAAGTGATGATCGTCGGATCGTCTGATAAAGCAATCATTAATGAAAGGTGGCCACCTGCCGAACCACCGGTGACACCTAATTTTTTCGGATCAATATTGTATTCTAAAGAATGATACCGAATAAAACGAACCGCTCTTTTTACATCATTTATTTCATCGGGGATGGCATACCTTGGCTGCGAGCCATGTAATACCAAAAAAACAGTGTAGCCATGATCTATGTAAAATTGTGATCGCCTGATATAGCTGGGTATCCAATCAAAAGAAGAGATGAAATTTCCACTTACAATATTTATAATTCCACGGCGATTGGCATGCGAAGTAGGCGAAAGCTTGATCATGCTAAGCGCCATACCATCCTTGTGCCCATAAATAATTTCAGATTGAGTAAATCCGGAATCAGTCTGCGCTATTCCGATTGTCAAAATAAAAAGGAACGTTACCGCTGTTAGAAATATTTTTTTCATACGATTCAAAAATTATTTACTTGCTTTAATGCCATATTTTATTTCGTAGCGGTCAGCAAGCTGAGTTTGATGGTTTTGAAGATTGATATTTCTTCCCTGAATGAAAGCAAGATCAACTATGCTATGTTCCATATCTAAAATATCACCTTCGCATACTACTATATTAGCATCCTTGCCAGCTTCAATAGATCCGGTAATGTTTTCAATACCCAAAATTTTGGCTGTATTTAAAGTAATCGCGCTTAAGGCCTCTTCTTTTGTAAGGCCATAGGCTGCGGCTGTTCCTGCATTGTACATTAAATTTCTACCTCTCGTTTCGCCATTATTATCTGCAATACAAAATAGTACCCCCGCTTTTTGCAACAGATAGGGAGTCTTATAGGGCTGGTCCACATCGTCATCATTTGTAGCAGGTAATGAATGCATTTCTTTTAAAATCACAGCAATATTATTTTGCTTTAGCAATGGAGCTATCTGCCAGCTATCTGCTCCACCTGCTATCACCACATCAAAATTGAATTCTTTTGCAAAATCAATCGCCAGCAGCATTTCTTTTACACCATTGCAATGGATGAAGAGTTTTTCTTTGCGATCGAATAATGATTTTAATGCCTCAAAATTCAGATTGGTTTCTTTATGTATTTTTTCTGCCAGATATCCTTTTGCCTCTCTGAAATATGATTTTATTTTATCAATTTTTTCAAGGGCTGCCTTTGCAGGATTGCCTTGTTCTGCATTTGGGTTAAAGAAAAACCTTCTTCTTTGAAGCATCATTGATGGCATATTCAAATGCATTTGTCCATCCATTTTATAGGCTGCATCTTCCCAGTTCCATGCATCTAATTGCACTACAGTAGAGGTGCCAGTTAATAATTTTGAAGAGCCTTCTTCATCCTGAGGTATTACATTAGCCAATAAAATTCCATTGGTACGTAATACGTTGATCACCTTAGAGTCTGTATTATATGCTACAATAGATCTTACAGATGGTGTAATATCGCCGCCTATTTCTTCAAAGTCATTGGTGCCTCTCACACTTCCCGCTACTTCCTTTAATCCAAGATTGGTCAGTGGGCTTATCAGGCCCGGATATACCTGTTTTCCTTTTACATCAAAAACAGTAGCATCTGCAGGAATTTCAAAAGTGCTGCCTACTTTTTCAATCTTGCCATTTTGAATGAGGATAGATCCGTTGTTGATTACAGTGCCATTGCCTACGTGTATAGTTGCATTTTTTATTATGATATATCCTTTGTTTACAGGTGCCGGATAGATATCAGGTTGTGCCAGCACAGATGAATAAGGCACAGCAAAAGCAAGAAATATCAGTATGAACTTTTTCATTTTTTATTATTTAAAAGTTATTTTAATTAGTTATGGTTATTATTTGTTGAAGCTTCTAATTCACCACCATCACCTTGGTCGCCAAAGCCGCGGTCTTCACAGTGAAGGAGAATCTGTTCACTTGCAAAAGCTGGTACTACAGATACACCAGATTTTTTTTCGCCAACCATTTTTTGTATGATCCTGTTTTTTTCTTCCTGTATTTTTTTTCTTAGTTGCAGATCTCTTTCATGGTCAAAATAAATAATGCCATCTACAATGGTTTGCTGTGGTACTGCGTAAATACTTAAGGGGTCATTGTTCCATATCACGAGGTCTGCGTCTTTGCCTGCCTTGATACTACCCGTTTGATTTTGAATATGCAGCATTGTTGCCGGGTTGATAGTTACCATTTTTAAGGCATCTTCTTCACTCAGCCCGTATTTAATACTTTTAGCTGCTTCCTGATTGAGCCTTCTTGCCATTTCTGCATCATCAGAATTGATGGCTACATTTAAGCCCACTTTATGCATGATGCTTGCATTCTGTGGTATAGCATCTACCACCTCCATCTTGTATATCCACCAATCACTGAATGTAGAGGCATTGGCGCCATGTGCTTTTAATTTATCTGCAACTTTGTAGCCTTCCAAAATGTGGGTAAAAGTATTAAACCTGAATCCAAATTTTTCTGCAACACGCATGGCAGAAACGATTTCACTCTGCACATAAGAGTGGCAGGTAATAAACCTTTTCTTATTCATAATTTCTACTAAGGCATCTAATTCCAAATCACGCCTTACAGGTAGAAGTGTACTGTTTTTTCCTCTGCTTGCGTAAGCCTTTAATGCGTTCTCATAGTCTGTTGCTCTGGTGAAAGCATCTGTAAGCACTTCTTCCACGCCCATTCTTGTATCAGGAAAACGGTTGTTGTTTCTAGAAGTAGTACGCTTTACATTTTCGCCCAGTGCAAATTTGATAAAAGGATCTGCGCCTGCAAATTTCAAAGCGGTATCATTTACTCCCCACCTGAGTTTGATCAATTGTGTTTGTCCACCAATAGTATTGGCGCTGCCATGTAAAATATGCGAAGTGGTAACGCCGCCACTTAATTGCCTGTAAATATTAATGTCGTCCGGATTGAGATTATCTCCTATGCGAACTTCTGAGGTTACAGATTGTGCGCCTTCATTTATTGATACTGTTGCTATATGTGAATGCTCATCAATGATGCCAGGAGTAAGGTGCTTCCCTGTAGCATCTATTACCAAGGCGCCATTTGCTGCAAGGTTTTTTCCGATAGCTGCAATCTTTCCATTTTTTACCAGCACATCAGTATTTTGTAAGATGCCTTCTTTTTCACTCGTCCATACGGTGGCATTTTTTATTAAAATATCTTGCTGCTTGGGCATTTCTTCCCATCCATAAGCACCCATTGGATAGGTGATATCTGTTTTCAATTTTTCCTTTTTCTTTTTGGCCGTATCCTGTTTTTCTACATTGTCTTTTATTTTGGTAGCTGTCCAGTAAATCATATTTCCGCTGGTGTCCACTCCATTTCCATTCCATACATCTCCAGAGGCTATGCCGCTCAGGCGAATGGTAGGCCCTGTTATTTGCCCGGCCATGCTTCGGGTATTTCCTATGCGCTCCATCCCTTGTTTGCGTTGGTTGGGGGGCATTTGGTCGTCTGATGGTTGATGTGCCTGCGGTAGAGCGTCTGTGGTTTTAGGAGTGTGTTGTTGTGAAACGTCATTCATTTTTACTGTCGAATCTTTTCTTCCCATATTCCTATGTGGAGGAGCTACCGGAGAAAAATTGATGGATACTAATTTTCCATCGAAGGAAAATTTTGTTGCCAGCGAATCCTTTCCGATTAGGGTGGCATTGCCAGCCGATTTTACGTCCAACAAATATTTTACAGTTTGCCCATTCAGGTTAGTGATTGCCAGATTATAGGTAGCACCTACTGCATTCCAAGCATCTTCTTTTACTGCATATTTTTCACCCTGTACCCAGTTTTGTAAAATCACAGCTTTGTCCTCAAAAATGGGCTTGTTGGTAATGATAAAATTGGCAAGCTTCCCATTTTCAAGGCTTCCTACTACATCATAAGCGTTGATGAAAGTAGCTGGATTTTTTGTTAACGCATCTAAAGCAGTTTTTTCAGAGAGGCCCGCATCTATAGCCTTTCGCAAGTTTGTCCAGAAGGTGCGGCTATCTTTTACCCCATCGGCTGTGAGGCAAAATTTGATACCTGCATCTTCAAATGCCGCGGGGTTGGTAGGAGCTAATTCCCAGTTTTCCAGATCTGCCAGAGCTACATATCTTGCATCATTCGGATCTTCTACATCCATTGGTTGAGGAAAGTCGAGTGGTAAAATAAAACTGCTTTTGGTGGCAGCCATTTCTTTGATTCGTTGGTATTCATTGCCGCCCGCTTTAAGAATGTATTTTACTCCAAATTCGTTGCCTATTCTGTCTGCTCGCAAACAATTCCATTTATCATTTGCATCAAAAATCTGAGGTAAGTTTTGAGTTTCATTCCATGCCTGAAGGCTTATATTTTTACCTTCATTTGCAGGCTTGTTTTTGTACCATGCGGCATCAATATAAGTTTGCCTCAAAAGAGCGATGGTACCCATTAAAGAAGAAGGATAGGCTTGCGCGGATGACCCCTTGCTGAAGGAGTAGTTGGCAGATGCTTTTTCTTTCAGCATCACCAGATTATCAGGTTGGTTGGCCAGCGTAACCAAAGTGCCGGTACCTCTTGCTATTCCATCTTTTTGTTGGGTAAGTACCGTTCCAAAGCCCGCATCACGCCATGTTTTGGCAATTTTTTCGTTGGCATTAAAAAGTAAAGCGCCATTTATTTCCGGCTTTATTGCCTGATTCCAGCCAACTGGCCCTGTGGTATTAGAAGTTAATTGTGGAGCCGCAAAGAAATTAAAATCCCTAGGCGTTCTGGCGGGGGCAGTAATGCCATAATCACTGAATAAATCAATAAAAGAAGGGTAAATATATTTACCGCTACAATCAATAATTACTGCATCGGCAGGGGTATTTATTCCTGTGCCTACGGCAATTATTTTTTTATCTCGAATTACCAGTGTCGCTTTTTCTATAGTCTTATTCGCATCTATTACAATTGTTGCATTTGTAAAAGCATAGGATCCTTCCAGCGGATTAGCAATTCCATTTACCGGAAACGTGGTCTGTGCCTGAATGTGATTAAAAAAAAGAGCGGATATGATAATTGTAACAATTAGCTTAACAGCAGCAGTTAATTTTTGCATAGAATAATTTTAAGTATTGAAGATAAAATATAAGTTCATTTAAAATTGAAATTTTTGATAAACTTATATGAATGGTAAAATTTTTAAAGAGCCCTATAACCTTTCAATGATTGCCAGTGATTGTTTAATTAATTTTTCAACTGTAGTAGCTGCATCTTTTGAAAAGGTTTTTGCTACTCGATTTGCCACGATGGCATTTAGACTCAGGCAATGATGACCTAACATTCTTCCTAGTCCATAGATGGCAGAGCTTTCCATTTCAAAATTAGAAATTTTGTAATCCTCAAATTGAAATCCTGTAAAATCATCCACCAATGTTTTGTAAGCAAGGTTTAATCTTAATACCCTTCCTTGAGGGCCGTAAAATCCTGGGCACCCAACGGTAATGCCGTGATGATAGTTTTCAGTGAATTGAGAAATAAGTTTTTTACTGCTGCTGAAAATATAGGGAATTACATTTCCTGATGATAGCCCTGTATGTTTTTTAAATGCATTTATGATCTCAAGTTCTTTTACTGTTTTTTCAGTTTCGTAAAAATGCATCACATTGTCAATTCCAAGGCCATGGGTGCCGGCTACAAATGAATCTACAGGAATTTCTTTTTGTAATGCACCAGAAGTGCCCAGCCGTATAATATTTAATGAACTGAGGTTTTCTTTTATAGTTCTTTTTTCAAAATCAATATTTACCAAAGCATCTAATTCATTCATGGCGATATCAATGTTGTCGGGGCCGATACCGGTACTCATAACTGTCAGCCTTTTTTTACCAACGAATCCAGTGTTGGTAATAAACTCCCGATGCTTGTGTGTAAAATCAATTTTATCAAAATGCTTGCTTACGATAGGTACTCTGTCGGGGTCGCCCACCAGTATGATGGTGTCTGCAATTTCTTCGGGGCGCACGCCAAGATGATAGATAGCGCCGCGTTTATCAATAATCAATTCGGATTCAGGAATGAGTGGCATATTGAATTTTTAAAATAAGTAAGTGATATTTTCAAAGTTAGGTATTACATCCAATTTCATTTCTGTGCCTTTGTAAATTTCCATCTTAGTTAGTTGGGTAAAACAAAGAAGAGTGAGAAGTGAGAGCGTTAGAGGGTGAGAAGGGAACCCCTCTCCGTGGTTCTCTGTGTATTCTTCGTGGTACTCTGTGTAACAAAAAAAAGTATTGCACAGAGAAAAGCCAGAGGTACACACAGTTGCACAGAGAAATGCAATTTGATTTGGCACTCTCCACTTTTGATTGATTCCTTTTTGCAGAAAAACTACAAAATCAGACCGGCTAATAAATAATAGAGTTGCCGACAGTATTTGCTATACCATAATAGCAATAGATTCAGGATATGCTTCCCTTCTTTAAGGGGCTGCATTTTATCATCCTTTTGAAGTAAATTTGTTTTTTATATAAATCAGCATGCCTCAAAAAATGATTACTATTCCTGATTTTAGCCTTTCGCCAAGAATTGATAAAACAGGCATTGAAGAAAGAGCCGACCGCATTACCAAGCGCAGCATAAAGAAAGAAACTAAGGTAAATGGCCTAAAGCTCGTACTCAACATGATAGATCTTACCACACTGGAAGGAAAAGATACTGAAGGTAAGGTAAAGCAAATGTGCTACAAGGCGGCACACTTGATGGATACTTATCCTGAATTGCCTACCGTTGCTGCGGTCTGCGTGTATCCATCTATGGTAGCTATTGCCAAGAAAATGGTGGAAGGCACTGGTATCAATGTCGCATCTGTGGCTACCGCTTTTCCTTCTGGACAGTCAGCATTAAAAGTAAAACTTGCCGATACAAGGTATGCCGTAAGCGAAGGTGCAGACGAAGTAGATATGGTTATCAGCCGCGGAAAATTTCTGGAAGGAGAATATAATTTTGTTTTTGATGAAATAGCCCAAGTGAAGGAAGCATGTGGTAATGCCAGATTAAAAGTAATTTTAGAAACAGGCGAGTTGATAACTTTTGATAAAGTGCGGCGTGCCAGTGATATCGCAATGTATGCGGGAGCAGATTTTATCAAAACTTCTACAGGTAAAATAGCACCGGCCGCTACCTTACCGGTTACTTTGGTAATGTTAGAAGCTATTAGGGATTTTTATTATAAAACCGGAAAAATGATTGGTATGAAGCCGGCGGGCGGCATTTCCAAATCAAAATTAGCACTCCATTATCTGGTAATGGTAAATGAAATATTGGGTGAGGAATGGATGAATAACCATTGGTTTCGCTTTGGCGCCAGCAGCCTCGCCAATGATGTATTGATGCAACTGATGAAAGAAAAAACAGGAGTGTATCAGGGTAAAGATTATTTCGCAATTGATTAATCAAGATTACAGAAAATGATGTTTAATTATATTTTATTTATTTGAAACAATGCAATAGAGATAGCAAGATAGGATTGAAGAATTTTTAATCACCCTCAGAATCCTCTAAACTTTTTTTAACCTTCCTGAAGTTTTAAAAATTATGGCAAAAAGAAATAATACACTCAAATTAAAGTTTGACAATGCACGAAAACTGGCGCCTGCGCCTGAAAGCCGATCTTCCGCTACAATAGATGCACGGTACAATTTATTTATTGATGGAAAATTTACTCCACCTGCGAGCAAGAAATATTTTGCTACAACTAACCCTGCCACAGATGAAAAACTATCTGAGGTAGCAGATGCCAATGCCGCTGATGTGGACAAGGCTGTAAAGGCTGCCCGAAATGCCTACAATAAGTATTGGAAAAAAATGCCCGGAAAGGAAAGAGGAAAATACATCTATCGCATAGCACGCATGGTGCAGGAGCGGGCTCGGGAGTTAGCGGTAGTAGAAACGCTGGATGGCGGAAAGCCAATCAGGGAAAGCCGGGATTTTGATGTACCTACTGCAGCAAACCATTTCTTTTATTATGCCGGCTGGGCCGATAAATTACCTTATGCATTTCCCGACAGAAAGCCCACTCCACTTGGTGTGGCTGCGCAAATCATTCCGTGGAACTTTCCGCTGCTGATGGCTTCATGGAAAATAGCACCGGCACTTGCAACCGGTAATACTGTTGTGTTAAAACCAGCAGAAACTACTCCGCTTACAGCTTTGTTATTAGCAAAAATTATTCAGGAAGCTGATCTGCCGCCGGGTGTAGTAAATATAATTACCGGCGCTGGAGCAACAGGGGCAGCTATGGTAAATCATCCTGATGTAAATAAAATAGCTTTTACCGGCTCTACTGATGTTGGTAAAATTATTCAACGCGCTATTGCCGGTACCGGTAAAAAAGCAACGCTGGAATTAGGCGGCAAGGCAGCTAATATTATTTTTGATGATGCCCCGATAGATCAGGCGGTAGAAGGAGTAGTGAATGGGATATTTTTTAATCAGGGGCATGTATGCTGCGCTGGTTCTCGCTTATACGTGCAGGAGTCGGTGATGAAAGAAGTAATGCGGAAATTAAAAGATCGGCTGGAAACTTTAATCGTGGGCGATCCGATGGATAAAAATACCGATATCGGTGCCATCAATTCTAAACAGCAATACGATCAGATTAATAAATACATAAAGATTGGATTGAATGAGGGTGCAGAAATGTTTCAAAGTAGTTGCAGCCTTCCTAAGAAAGGATTATTCATTCCCCCTACTGTATTTACCAATGTAGCGCAGTCGAGCAGAATCACACAGGAAGAAATTTTTGGGCCAGTGCTCACCGTTCAAACTTTCAGGACTGATGATGAAGTGATTGAGAAGGCTAATAATTCCCCTTATGGTTTATCGTCAGGAGTATGGACAGATAAAGGTTCTAAAATATTTAATCTTACCACTAAGCTAAGGTCGGGCGTAGTATGGGCCAATACATTCAATAAATTTGACCCTACCTCTCCCTTTGGTGGATATAAAGAAAGTGGTTATGGCCGCGAAGGCGGATTGCATGGCCTGGCGCCTTATGTTTCACTTGAAAAATTTGAAGAATAGATTTCTTTGTTGGGTGATTGCACACAAAATGAGTAATCATCAATTATTAAAAAATTAAGAATTATGGAAAATGTTCTGGTAAAAAAAGATAAGCAACTATCATCGGGTAATGGGGTAGAAAAGCCGCTGCAAAAAAGGTTGGAAGTTCTGAAAACATACAAACTTTATATCGGCGGAAAATTTCCTCGTACAGAATCAGGCAGGTACTATCTGGCCGAAAACAAGAAAGGTGAAAAGTTGGCCAATATGTGCCTTGGGTCTAGAAAAGATTTTCGCGAAGCGGTAGTAGCCGCAAGAAATGCCTTTGGCGATTGGGGCTCACGTTCAGCCTTCAACCGCGGGCAAATATTATATCGTATTGCAGAAATGCTTGAGGGTAGAAAAGCACAATTTATTGATGAAATAATAAAGCAAGACAATACTTTAGAGGAGGCAAAGTTAGAGGTAGATGTAGCAATTGATCGGCTTATATATTATGCCGGATGGTGCGATAAATTTCAACAAATATACAGCGCTGTAAATCCTGTTGCTTCGTCTCACTTTAATTTTTCCAGTCCAGAACCTACGGGAGTTGTATCACTTATTGCTCCACAAAATTCCTCGCTGATAGGGATGGTTTCTGTGATTGCTCCAATTATTGCCGGCGGTAATACCTGTATTGTACTTCCATCATTTTCAAAACCACTTTGCGCAGTTACGTTTGCTGAAGTACTTAATTCTTCCGACCTGCCGGGCGGAGTAGTAAATATTATCACCGGTAAGGTAAAAGAGCTATTGCCTTATTTTTCTGATCACATGGATGTAAATGCAATTGCTTATTGCGAAAAAAATGAAGAAGACAAAAAATTAATTCAGGATAAAGCTTCTTTGAATATGAAAAGAACCCAATTTTATAATACAAAAAATTGGTTGTCCGACCAAGGCCAATCGCCTTATTTTATTATGGATTTTCAGGAAATAAAAACCACCTGGCATCCAATAGAGAATATAGGGGGCACAAAAGGAGGCTATTAATATACTGGCAAAAAAAATTTAATGATACATTTGCCGTTTTAAAAAAAAGAAAATTATAATGAAAATTGCCCGTTATTTAAATCATACAGTTCTCAATCAGGATTGTTTGTTATCTCAAATTGAAGAAGCTTGTAAAACCGCGTTGGATCAGGGATTTGCAAGTATATGTGTACCTCCGCTTTTTGTAAAGAAGACAAGAGAGTTGATCGCTTTTTCTGGTTGTAAAATTTCCACCGTCATAGGTTACCCCTATGGATATGCAGCTATAGAAGCCAAAGTCGCAGAAATAGTATTGGCTATTGTAGATGGCGCAGATGAGTTGGAATTAGTTGCAAATATATCTGCTATAAAAAATGGTGACTGGAATTTTATTGCCAATGAGATCAATACTATATTGCCCATTATAAAAAGTAAGAATAAAACATTAAAAGTGATTATAGAAAGCGGCATATTGGATGACGAAGAAATTATAAAATGCTGTGATATATATGGTGCAGCCGGTGTGGACTTTATTAAAACTTCTACAGGGGTGGCTTCCAAAGGCGCTGCTATTAGTGATGTTCAATTAATAAGAACCCATCTTTCGGATGCTGTATCAATAGAGGCCAGTGGAGGTATAAAATCTTATTCTTTTGCAAAAGAGTTGATCAATGCGGGCGCTAATATTATTGGCAGCAGCAATAGTGTGATGATTGTAGAAGAAAATCTGGCTCAGGTGAAATAAGGGTTGAATGCCACTTTGCATTTAAAGGATAAATCGCTTCAGAGAATTTTTATATGAATTTCAAAAATGAAAACTTTTTGATAAAACTATATTTCTGAGACAACTATTTTTCTTTTTTATATTTCTATGTGGTATGTTTAATTAATAATGTTGACCGCATGACCTATCGCAAATTTTTTTCTCTGCTTGTTTTTTTTCTGATGTGCCACATTGGTTTTGGCCAGATTAAAGACTCAACACAACAAAATAACGCCGTTGTGATTAAAGACTACCGGTTAGATATACTTTCTAAAAGGGAGGCAGAAATTAATACAGCTATTTTAAAAAACCAGGCAAGGGCTGTAAAGGGCTACCGGCTCATGGTGCTCAACACTAGCAATAAAGATGAAGCTTTTAAAATTCGTACTCAATTACTTCAAAAGTTTCCTGAGCAAAAACTGTATATGTGGTTTGCAAACCCATACATCCGAATAAAATTTGGCAACTTTCGTACAAAAGAAGAGGCCGATGTGTATAAAAAACAAATCAGTAAAATGCTAAACGGCGCTACAATTTACTACTTGCAGGAAACTGTAGAAGTGGATCCAGGTCCAGATTTTAATCCTGATGATATGAAATAGTAGTGCGATCAATTCAGGATTATGTTTTCATCATTTTTCTTCCTTTATTAAATCTATGAGGGCGCTTTACAATCTTTATTTGTAAAGTAATCTCAATTAGCTGTATTATCCTTTTGGCAATCGCCTTACATTTGTGTAAATAAAGAGAGAGCGATCAGTTGACAAGAAGAATATTTTTTGAAAATCTTCTTTTTTATTTGTCTCAATAAAAATTATGCTGAAAGAAGAAATTAAAAAGCAGGCTGCATTAATCGAAAATGAACTGGTAGCTATTCGCCACCATCTTCATACACACCCAGAATTAAGCTATGAAGAGTTTGAAACTTCTCGGTTTATTCAACAAAAGTTAAAGGAATGGGGTATTAGCTATAGTACTATGGCTACTACCGGTATAGTAGCAATTATTAAAGGCAAAAACCCCTCATCCAGAACGATTGCGTTGCGGGCAGATATAGATGCATTGCCTATTACAGAAGAAAATGATGTGGCCTATTGTTCGCAAAATATAGGTGTAATGCATGCTTGTGGCCATGATGTACACACTACGTGCCTGCTGGGGGCTGCCAAAATTTTAAGCGAATTAAAAGATGAGTGGGAAGGAACTATTAAACTTATCTTTCAGCCGGGCGAAGAAAAAAACCCTGGAGGAGCGAGCCTCATGATAAGGGATGGCGTGCTGAAAGACCCATCCCCATCGGCGATCTTCGGCTTACATGTGCACCCTGGCCTCGAAGTAGGCAATTTTAGCTTTCGCAGTGGTAAGGCTATGGCCAGTGCAGATGAAATATATATAAGTGTAAAAGGTAAAGGTGGCCATGCTGCTGCACCACACCTTACCTCCGATACTGTACTTGCTGCCGCTCAGTTGGTAGTAAATCTGCAGCAGGTAGTGAGCAGAATGAATGATCCATTAAACCCTACGGTATTAAGCATTACCTCTGTAAATGGTGGTAATACTACTAATGTAATACCTTCTGAAGTAAAGCTGATGGGCACTTTCAGGGCTATGGATGAAACCTGGCGATACAAAGCCCATGAAATTATAAAATCTATTTGTACAAATACTGCAGGCATTACTAATACAGAAATAATTTGCGATATAGATGTAGGCTATCCTTTCTTATTAAATGATGGGCCATTGTGCGAGCAAGCACGTAGCCAAGCAATAGCATTGATGGGTGCAGATAGAATACACGAAACTGAAATTAGAATGGGTGCCGAAGATTTTGCCTATTATTCCCATCTGATACCGGCATGTTTTTTCAGGCTGGGTACCGGCAATAAAGAAAAAGGCATTACATCAGGAGTGCATACTGCCCACTTTAATATTGATGAAAGTGCAATCGCTCTTGGCGCTCAAATGATGGCCTGGCTCGGTGCTGGAATTACTGTTTAAATTGCTGAATTACATTTAATTACCTTTACTTTTTTTTTAGACAAAAAAATATCCGTACAGGATTCTTTTTTAATTTTATTGTATGCAAAAAACCTTGAGAAAGCAGGAAGCCCTTGATTACCATTCAAAAGGCAGGCCTGGAAAAATAGAAGTAATTCCTACCAAGGCTACCAAAACTCAAAGAGACCTCTCTCTTGCTTATTCCCCCGGTGTAGCAGATCCGTGTATGGAAATACACAACAATCCTGATGCAGCGTATTTATATACTGCAAAAGGCAACCTTGTAGGTGTAATAAGTAATGGCAGTGCGGTGCTGGGCCTGGGAAACATTGGTGCAGTAGCAGGCAAGCCGGTGATGGAAGGAAAGGGTGTATTGTTTAAAATATTTGCCGATATAGATGTATTTGATATTGAGATCAATGAAGCTGATCCGCAAAAGATCGTTGAAATTGTAACAGCACTGGAGCCTACTTTTGGTGGTATTAATCTGGAGGATATAAAAGCGCCGGAATGTTTTTATATCGAGCAGGAATTAAAAAAGCGATTGCAGATACCAGTTATGCACGATGACCAGCATGGTACAGCCATTATTAGTGGTGCTGCATTATTAAACGCGCTTGAGATACAAAGAAAGAGAATCAGCAAAGCATCCTTTGTAGTAAATGGAGCAGGCGCCGCTGCTATGTCTTGTGCATTACTTTATCTGGCATTAGGTGCTAAGCCAGAAAACTTTACCATGTTTGATCGCACAGGTGTGCTTCATAAAGACAGGGAAGGGCTAGATGAAAAGAAGAAAATATTTGCCAATGCTAAAAATAAGAATCTCACACTTGCCGATGCCATGAAAGGCGCCGATGTTTTTATCGGATTGAGTGTAGGGAACGTAGTAACTGCCGAGATGGTAAAAAGTATGGCGAAGAATCCAATTGTATTTGCCATGGCAAACCCAGACCCGGAGATACCTTATGAATTGGCAGTGGGTGCCCGTAAAGATGTAATCATGGCTACCGGAAGAAGTGATTATCCCAATCAGGTAAATAATGTATTGGGCTTCCCCTATATTTTCAGGGGTGCATTAGATGTAAGGGCTACACAAATTAATGAAGCCATGAAATTGGCAGCAGTAAAAGCTTTGGCAGAGCTTACAAGATTGCCGGTGCCCGATATAGTAATGATGGCCTACAATGAGAAGAATATAGTATTTGGCCCAGAGTATATTATTCCTAAGCCATTAGATAGCCGGCTGCTTACAACGGTAGCGCCTGCTGTAGCGAAGGCAGCAATAGAAAGTGGGGTAGCCCGCTTTCCGATTACAGACTGGGAAGAATACAAAGGGCAGCTAAATGAAAGGTTGGGCATTGATAACCAATTGCTGAGAGTAATAGGAGTAAAAGCCAGAAAAAATCCTAAAAAAGTAGTTTTTGCAGAAGCAGAAAATTCTAAAATTTTAAAAACGGCTCAGTTAGTTTTAGATGAAGGGATTGCTTTCCCGATTTTATTAGGCAATCCAGATAGAATTTCTGTAATCGCCGAAGAAGGTGGAATAGATCTGGAAGGCATGACGATCATAGATCCTAAAAGCGAAGATATGCGCCAGAAAAGGTATGACTTTGGCGACAAATTTTTTGAGAAAAGACAGCGAAAAGGGTTTAACCTTTATGAGGCCAGAAAAATAATGAGAGATCGTAATTATTTTGGTTGTATGCTGGTAGAGACAGGCGAGGCAGATGCAATGATTTCAGGGCTTTCTAAAAATTACCCCGATACAATCCGCCCCGCATTGCAGGTGATAGGGCTTGAAAAAGATTCAAGGAAAGTGGCAGGTATGTATATTTTGATGACAAAAAAAGGGCCACTGTTTCTGGCAGATACCACTGTTAACTTTAACCCTACTGCAGAGGAGCTTGCAGATATTACATTGATGGTAGCTAAAGAGGTGCGCACTTTTGGAATTAATCCTTGTGTGGCAATGCTGAGCTATTCAAATTTCGGTAGTAGCAACTCGCCAGAGGCGAAGATGGTAAGCAAAGCCAGGCAAATAGTAAAAGAAAAAGATCCTACCCTGATAGTAGAAGGTGAAATGCAGGCAAATGTGGCTTTTAATAAGGAAATATTAAAAGACAATTATCCCTTTAGTGAGTTGGTAAATCATGATGTAAATGTGTTGATTTTTCCCAACCTCGCAGCAGGTAATGTAGCTTATAATCTTTTGCAAGAAGTAGGTGGGGCAGATGCTATAGGTCCTATTTTATTGGGGCTCAATAAGCCAGTTCATATTTTGCAACTTGGCAGCCAGGTGCGTAGCATATACAATATGGTGATGATAGCTGTGATAGATGCTCAGGAAAAGAGTCAGCGAAATTTACCGGCAAAAGAAGAGCCTGTAAGCCGATGGAAGAAAAGTAGAAAGCCGGAGTAGTAAAATGTTTGCTTTATAGATGAATTATTTCTCCCTTTTGAATGTAGAAATAAGCACTTAGCAAATTTCAAAATTTAGCTTTATTAAATTTTACCGAACTATTGAGGCTTAGTTTAGCTTTTGGATTAAATCGGTTATTTTTAAAGAGAACGAAGTTTAACGAGGTGGAATTTTAAAAAAATGAAATGAAATTTTTTTCAACGATAGGAAGTTTTTTAATAACGATGAAGGGCATGTTTACGCGCCCTGAAAATATTAAAGTGTACTGGAAGGAACTAATGCATCAGTCGGTAGAAATAGGGTATGGCGCATTAGGAATTGTTTGTGTTATTTCAATATTTATGGGCGCTGTAAGTGCAGTACAAACGGCCTATCAGCTTACCAGCCCTATTCTTCCAAAAGAAACGATAGCACAGATAGTGCGCGATACAGTGATTCTGGAATTTGCGCCTACACTTGTATGTATTGTGCTTGCTGGAGTAATTGGAAGTAAGATAGCCGGCGAGTTAGGCAATATGCGTGTGAGTGAACAGATAGATGCATTGGAAATTATGGGCATTAATACCAAGCTATATTTAATAGCCCCAAAGATTTTAGGTGCATTGATTACCATCCCTCTTTTGGTAGTGCTTTCTATGGTGTTGGGCATTTATGGTGGGCGGCTGGCAAGCTCCCTTGGCGGAATTGTTCCACCGGATACTTTTGATCGTGGGCTATTGCAAAACTTTGCTGCCAAAAATGTATGGTTTGCATTGGCCAAAGCTTACACATTTGCTTTTATTATTAGTGCAGTGCCATCTTATTACGGGTATAATGTGAAAGGTGGAGCGTTGGAAATAGGGCGTGCAAGTACTACAGCAGTTATTACAAGCTGTATTCTTATACTTTTTGCGGATTATATTCTTGCATTTTTTATACTTTAAGAAAAAATTTTTTTAAAGAAATATTGCCGGACTTAATATTTTTTTCATGATTGAAATTAAAAATGTAAATAAATCCTTTGGAGATAAACAAATCTTGAAAGATGTAAGTGCAGTAATGCAAACAGGTAAAACTAACCTGATAATAGGAACGAGCGGAAGTGGCAAAACTGTTTTGCAAAAATGCCTTGTTGGCTTATTTGAAGTGGATAGTGGCGACATACTTTTCGACGGTAAAAATTTGGTAGAGATGAGAGAGGAAGAAAGAAAGGAATTGCGCCAACAGATAGGAATGTTGTTTCAGGGCTCCGCTTTATTTGATAGCATGACGGTAGAAAGAAATGTAAGATTCCCTTTGGATATGTTTACCAACTGGAGTGCAAGCGAAAAACTTGCAAGGGTAAATGATGTGCTCGAACGAGTGAACCTAAAGGATACCAATAAAAAATTTCCGGCAGAAATAAGTGGCGGTATGATGAAAAGGGTAGGTATCGCCAGGGCAATCGTGTTGAATCCTAAATATTTGTTTTGCGATGAACCCAACTCTGGGCTCGATCCCCAGACTTCTATGGTGATAGATAAATTGATTCATGAAATTACAATAGAAAATAATATTACTACCATCATTAATACCCACGATATGAATAGTGTGATGGAAATTGGTGAAAATATTCTTTATCTGTATCAAGGTAAAAAGGAATGGGAGGGATCCAACAAGGATATTATTTTTAGTAAGCATGATAAACTCAATGAATTTATTTTTGCTTCAGAATTTCTGCGCGATGCAAAGGATATGCGTATGTTGGAGGAAAAGGGACTGATAGATAATGACAGGAATATGGATCAGATTTTAAAAGACGGCGGTGCCAGCTTATTAGTAGGAGATGATGATCCTGATAAAAAGGATTGAGATACATGTTAAGACAAAAATCTTCTTTTGATCAGTTGATCAAATTGCATTACCACAGGATCGGTATCCAACCAGCCAATCTTTACTTTTAATTCTCGGCGAATCCAAAACTCTGCTTCCGCATAAATCGAAAAATTTTGAATCGTTTTGATACTCCTTTCATACATGGCTTCATCCCCACGAAATAGTTCATTGATAAATAGAAAGCGATCGTTTACGCCAATGGCTTTCTTTAGGTCTTTGATGGGGGCGGCAGTAAGCGCCTGAGACAATTCTATTTTTACCTGCTTTAGCCGGTCATTAAGAGATTCAGGGTATTCAAAAGGCAATTCATTTTTTTGCCGGGCAACTTCTGAAGCGGGGGTTTGAGCAGCAAGGGTAGGTATATCTTCAATAGGGTCAAATTCAAATTCGGGCCTTGAATGTGCCGTCATAGCTTTTACCGATTCGGCATTCTTTTTCATTTGCTCCAGCTCGGCTTCTATCTCTCTCTCATCTACCTGTAGCACTTCTACGATTTTTTCAGTGCTTCCTGCTTGGTGTTCTTCCTTGCTGGTAGTTTCAAAAGAATGATATGATGGTGCTATAATAGAAACTTTGCCTGCCGTAGCAGGTGAATTTTTCTCTGCTTTCAATAAAATTTCTGCATGCAACATTTCTGATGTATGCAAAAGTTCATTCACAGGGCAGTTTTGCCCTATTTGGTTTTGTAATTTTTCCAGGAGTGTTTGCACTCTATCCATAAACAGACTGAATTAAAAAAATATTGGAAAAGAAATCTTTGTTTTTGATTATACAAAAAATCATTTTAACCTTGCAATCGTAGCTAAGTTACAAATTGATATTAAAATCAACTATAAAAAATGTTTATAGAACCTAATTTCAGGGGCGAGCGGCGGGGCTGGATAGAAGTAATTTGCGGCAGCATGTTTAGCGGAAAGACTGAAGAATTGATACGTAGGCTAAAAAGGGTGGAAATAGCTAATCTGAAAGCTGAAATTTTTAAACCCGCTGTGGATACGCGATACGACGAAGTGAAGATAGTAAGCCACGACTCTAATAGAATCAATTCTACACCTATAGATAATTCACAGACTATATTACTGCTTGCTCAGGATGTAGATGTTGTAGGTATAGATGAGGCACAATTTTTTGATGATCAGATTGCAGATGTTTGTGAAAAACTGGCATTTAATGGAATGAGAGTGATAGTAGCTGGTCTGGATATGGATTATCAGGGAAAGCCATTCGGCCAGATGCCCAACCTGCTTGCTGTTGCAGATTACATCACTAAGTTGCATGCTATATGCGTGGTTTGTGGCAATATTGCTAATATCAGCTATCGTAAAATCAAAACTGGAGGGCAGGTATTATTGGGGGAAAAAGATATATATGAACCAAGGTGCAGAATATGTGCAAAACTGGAAGATCAGGAAAATGCATAACCTACTAACCTTTAAATATTCTTAATTACTCTACCAAGGCAAATAGGCAGTATATTAATTGCACCAATGCACTTTTTAATACTTTTTTTAGCTTAGCTATGACCATCAGGCATAATATTAATAAATGAATAAAATAATAACCCTGCTTAAAAAAGACTTATTGCTGGAAATGCGCCAGCAGCATACTTTTTTTGGTATTTTATTATATGTAGCATCTACCATATTTGTTTTATTTCTTGCAATGGGCCAGCCTGATAGTGTGGTATTCAATGCGCTTTTTTGGATTGTTCAATTGTTCGTTTGTGTAAATGCAGTGGCAAAAAGCTTTTTGCAAGAGAATCAGGGACGCATGTATTACTTTTATTCTATTAGTAGTCCGGTACATTTTATCATTGCCAAATTAATTTACAGCGCTCTTATTATGCTATTGATGGTTGTAGTGAGTATTGTTCTTTTCACTATTTTAATGGGTAATCCTTTTAGTCATGCTTTAGAATTTATTGGTATTGCTTGCCTTGGTGGTTTTAGTTTGAGCCTTGTGTTTACTCTAATGGCGGCTATAGCAGCCAAGGCGCAGCAGAATGCAGCCATTATGGCTATACTGGGTTTTCCGCTAATTATTCCGCAATTATTATTATTAATGAAACTTTCCAAATCTGCATTCGGGGAAGTTTTCAGAGATGGAGCTCTGATGCAAATAACTCTTCTGTTGCTGGGCCTCGATTTGTTAGTGGTGGTTTTAGCAGTAATTCTTTTTCCTTTTTTATGGAAAGATTAATTTTAAAAAAAGGTGGTGTAGTAATAGAAATAAATGCCCACACAAAATGAGGCAATTCAGACAAAAATTAATTTAAAATTTATTATTCAAATTTGAACTGTAATTTTGCTCTCGCATTTCTTTGATTAAAAATAATTGACCAATGAATTGGAAATGGTGGAAAATCACCTGCATTATTTTTTTACTTTTAACCTTTACTGCGGGTTTTCTTATTCGTGTGCCCATCATAGGTAATCTTCATCAAAGTATTCGTAATTTTTTCTTTCATGTGCCTATGTGGTTTGGGCAAATCGGGCTGTTGACTTTATCTCTTGGGTATTCTATAGCTTACTTGCGTACACAAAATTTAAAATACGATCTGTATGCGTCTGAGTATGCTAAAACAGGGATTATTTTTGGTGTTCTTGGGTTGCTTACAGGAGCTATCTGGGCCAAATATTCTTGGGGCGAATTTTGGAGCAACGACCCCAAACAAATGGCTGCGGCAATTGCGGTACTTATTTATTGCGCATATATTGTACTCCGCGGCTCACTAACGGATATAGATAAACGAGCACGAGTAGCATCGGTTTATAATATTTTTGCCTATTTTATTTATATCCCGCTTATTATGATTCTTCCACGCCTTGTACAATCTTTGCACCCCGGTGGTATGGAAGGGGCTCAAGGAGGCGGGAACCCCGCAATGGGTGGCGGAAGCTTGGACGCAACCATGCGATTAATATTCTGGCCTGCAGTTTTTGGCTGGATACTGTTAGGTATCTGGATTAGCAGCCTTAAAATAAGAATTGAAATTTTAAAGCACAAAAATATCATCAATGGTTAAAAAGGCCGTAAAGCATTTATCCCTCGCCGCTATATTTATTTGTAACTATTTATTGGTAGGTGCGCAGTCTGTTCAAGATACCTCTGCGACTATTGACAGTACCATGAGAAGCCATGATAAAATCTATGTGGTGATGGCTGTTTGTATTGTAATACTCATCGTCTTTTTTTTATACCTCATCAGGATAGATTTAAAGGTTTCGAAAAAGGAAAAATCTTCTACTTAGTCAATATATTTATTCATATTTATTTTCAAAAAACCGACCTTTAAAAAAAAATTATGGCAACAGTTCCGGGATATAGTTTCTTTCATAATGTAGAAAGAAGCTTTGATAAAGCTGCAGTTTTTACCACATGGGAAAACGGCCTTTTACAACAAATAAAGCAATGCAATAGTGTACTCCAGGTAAGATTTCCGATTAAAAGGGAGAATGGAGAGATTGTAACCCTTGAAGCATACCGTGTGCAGCATTCGCATCATAAAACCCCTTGTAAGGGAGGTATCCGTTTTAGTAATGCGGTAAACCAAGATGAAGTAATGGCCCTCGCTGCATTGATGACCTACAAGTGTGCCATCGTGAATGTACCTTTTGGAGGCGCTAAAGGCGGAATAAAGATAAATCCAAGGGAATATACCCCTTATGAATTGGAAAAAATTACACGGAGATATACAGCCGAATTAATCAAGAAAAACTTTATTGGGCCTGGTACAGATGTGCCTGCACCGGACTATGGTACAGGCGAGCGCGAAATGGCTTGGATACTGGATACTTATGTGGCAATGCATCCCGGCGAAATTGACGCAGCAGGTTGCGTTACTGGTAAACCGGTTTCTCAGGGTGGTGTGCGTGGCAGAAAGGAAGCTACAGGATTGGGAGTTTTTTATGGCTTATCAGAGATTTGCAACATGCCAGACTTAATGAAAAAATTAGGACTTCCTGTGGGAGTGAAAGGTAAAACTGTATGTGTACAGGGTATGGGAAATGTTGGGTATCACTCTGCATTATTTTTTAAGCAGGCAGGAGCAAAAATTGTAGGTATTGCAGAATATGAAGGTGCAATAAGATCTGATAAAGGATTAGATATCGAAGAAGTATTTAAGCACCGTAAAGCTACAGGGTCTATTCTCGATTTTCCGGGTGCAGAAAATTTTGAAAAAACTGGTGATGCTCTTGAAATGGAATGTGATATTTTAATACCTGCAGCACTTGAAAATGTAATTAATAGCACCAATGCTGCCAGAGTAAGAGCCAAAATAATTGGCGAAGCGGCAAATGGCCCACTGACTCCAGAAGCAGATGATATTTTAAATTTAAAAGGTGTACTGATTGTCCCTGATATGTATCTCAATGCAGGAGGTGTTACAGTTAGTTACTTCGAATGGTTAAAAAATCTGAGTCACGTTCGCTATGGCCGTATAGAAAAGCGTTTTGAAGAAAATATGAACCATAGAATTGTAGATCAGATAGAAGGCCTTACCGGCAAAACGATTGGAAAAGATGAAAGGGATTTTATTCTGCATGGTGCTGATGAGGTGGATTTGGTAAGAAGCGGACTGGAAGAAACAATGATTGCAGCTACAAGAGAGATTGTAGAGATCTGGCAAAGCAATCCTTCCATCCCGGATATGCGTACAGCAGCTTATGTTTGTGCAATCAATAAGGTGGCTACCTCTTATTCTGAATTAGGTATTTTCCCATAAAATACTTTGATTAAAAAAAATAAGCCGGCGATGTGCCGGTTTTTTTTGTTAGGGTAGTGCTAATGGTGATTGTATTTTTTGTTAATGGCAATTGTATTTGCCCTTGTTCCTTTTATTTTCTGGTTAGCTATACAAGACTGCCTACTTTTGAATTGGTGAAAAAGTGGATGGTAGAAAATTTTATTTTTTAACCAGTATCAATTGCTATTGGTTTGAAAATTATAAATGGAATAGACTAAAGTTTTAGACGAAAATTATTGCCACTGTTTGCAAAAAAAATAAGTTTGGTGTACTATTTTATAATTCTACGGTATTCGTTTAATTTATTTGCTATCCAGGCTTTTCATAAAAGCAATGATATCTTGTATTTCAGCCTGAGTAAGATTAAGATTTTTTTTGGATAAGGATTGATTAGGCAAATTAATTTTTAAACCTGCCGCCCCACCGTTATTATAAAATTCCATCACTTTCTCTAAAGTTGGATAAGCGCCATTATGCATATAAGGCGCAGTTTTACTAACGTTGCGCAGGGTAGGCGTTTTAAAGGCATGTTTATACGAATCAATTTTTATAATGCCATAATAGCCTTCATCCTGGTCCAGCGTAGAATCGGTGGGCGATACCGGTACGCCTATCACATCTGTTTCGCTGCCTGCGTACTTAGGTGGCGTAACGCCATTAAACAGTGGAATAAAATGACAGGTAGCACATTTTGCTTTGCCCATAAATAAATTTAAGCCTCTTACTTCCTGCGGCGACATGGCATTTTCATTGCCACGCATATATTCATCAAAGCGGCTATTGAGTAGCACAAGGCTGCGAATGTAGGAGGCTAGCGCATTGGTAACCTCATCGGCGCTTATTTTATTTTCTTTGTTTTTAGAAAATGCTTTGGCAAACATGGATTGATACGCTTTGTTTGCGGATACATATTTTATGATTGCTTCCATTGAGCCATCCATTTCCCGCTTATCGCTGATTACATCTGCGGCCTGGCTTTCTAAAGTGAGCGCCCGCATATCATAAAAATAATTGGACTGCAAAGCCGCATTGAGCAAGGTGGGGACATTTCTCGGTAATAGCTTTTGTGGATTATGTAATTCTGTATTTTTTGCGAGGCCATCGCTAAAGGCTAATTCGGGCTTATGGCACGAAGCGCAACTTCGTGTGCCCGTACCTGATAGAGATACATCGTAAAATAATTTTTCGCCCAATGCTGCCTTAGCATTGGTGAGGTGAAATTCGGGACCCGGCGCAAAGGCATTCACGTTGAAAGCGCCGGAGTCAAACATGGTTTGAATATCCTGGTTCAGCATCCGGTTGTACCTTATTTTTTCTCCGGGCAGCTTTTGTTCCAACTGTGCTATTCCAGTACTTATTTTATTGGCAAAATGAATAATAAAATCTGTCCTGTTGAAGGTACTGAAGTCCGGATGTGCCTGTAGGTAAGCGATAGAAGCATCTATATCCTGCAATAATGATTTGCCATTTTTGCCACCTGCATACCACTCAAGTATATTTTTTAAACTGCTGAGTGCGGTGGCCGATTCGTGCATACTATTTAGCGAAAGCGGATTATCAAAACCAGTAATGCCTAGCGAGATGATGCGAAACACCTCTAACTTAGCCGCATCAAGGATGCGCCAGGATGCAAGCGGGTGTGTAGTAAAAAAAGAAATGAGGTATTCTGTATTAGTAATTAAGTGTCCAATCTTTTGGGGCAATTTTTTTTTTGAAGCGGAGTCCATATTCGGGTATATCAGTTCTTCTATCACCTGCAGCCCCATGGGGTCAATAGCATAAGCAAGCGAAGGGTCTAACAGATCAGCATTCTCAATTTCCTGTACGGGTGGCCCGTTTATCCTGTCCGTTAAGTTGGCAGCAAAGTAAGCAGCAGCCCATTCAAATTTTTTAAAAAGCAATCTGGATTTTAAAAAATGCTGTTGCAATTTTTTTTCATCCCGTATGCTTTTGCCGGCTTCGACATAAAATGAATCTTTTACAAAATTTTGAAATGCCTTTATTTGTTCAAGTACATTTTTTTGAACCTTTAATTCCCAAGAGTTAGTTTTTTTTTGTGAGGAATGATCAGCATAAAAAGGGCTTGCGCCGGCAATCAATATGCCGGTAATGATGATGCTTATTATTCCGATAGTTTTAAACATATACACATGCTCTTGTGCCGATAATGGATTATTTAAAAATCAAACCGTTTCTAAAAGGGTTAGCATTTTTATCTCGTCCTGCAAGTGGTTCTATTCCCCATCGGTGTTCTATAAATGAGAGAATGCTTACCGATTCATAAGGGGTAGAATCAATAAATCTTTTTTTGGCAAATGGGCCTATAAGTATAGCCGGAATGCGAGTTCCCGGGCCCCACCTGTCAATTTTAGGCGGATTTACATGATCAAAAAATCCGCCATATTCATCATAAGTCAGAATCACTAATGCATCTTTTCCATTAGGCCCTTGCAATACTTCATTAATAAGGTTTACCGCCAATTGCTCAGATGGATACACTGCGGAGCTTCCTGGGTGTTCGTCATTGCCCACTCCGGGTTTTACAAAAGATAAGCTGGGCAATGTTCCTTCTTTAGCCGCTTTTATAAAATCATTCTGATCTTTTAAATGCTTGCGGCCTTCTGTGCCTTCTTTGTATTGGGCAAAATATAAAAATGGTTCGTGGTTGTAAGCAAAATTATTTTCTCTGCCTGCTACTGCATCGTCCCATCCTTCAGAATACCAAGCCCATGAAATTCCTTTCTCACTCATTTTGTCACCAATGGTAACCATTGTTTGAGCAGGTAATAGTTTATTGGTATCACTGTTTTTAGGATAAGGGCTGTTTCTGGAATTAATTTGATTTACTACATAGCCATCAGCAGTTACCTCGCCATCCTTTATCAGATTGCCGGATGCATCTATCCGGGCTATCATAGATTCGGGCGCATCGTGCCATACAGGAATAGCGGCCGAAATAAGATATACATGGTTTATGTAAGATCCACCAAATACACTCTGAAAGAAATTATCACACAAGGTATATTCTTTTGCTATTGGGTATAAGGGAAGTTTTTTTGTATTGTAATAGCCCATTGCCAGGCCTTTGGAAAAATTATATGCTGCAAACTTGTCCATCTTGCCACCGTTAATTTGCAATTGATTATGAAAAAAACGATGGACGGCATCGGGTGTTTTTTTATCAGAAGTTACATATTGATCAATATTAAAAAGTTGATTGGGAAGATTGGTGGGGAATGAACTATTTCTTGTTATTTCAGGTAGATATTGATATGCAGTACCATCTTTATCTACCTGAATAAAATTTCCTTTTCTCGCATTATCAAGCCCGTTTGCCCCTTCAAATTCTCCATAGAGATTATCAAAACTGTGGTTTTCCATATAGATTACCACTAGGTGCTTAATTTGAGGAATGCCTTCTTCAAAAGAAACTTCCGAATGTTGGACTTTTTTTGAGGCGCTGCAACTAATGAGGCAGCAAATAATTATGCCAAGGCAAAAAAATCGTTGTAGAGACATACTTCCGTTTATTTTTTTGGTGAGAAGATAAATTTGAAAATGCTCAATTGGCAGTGGTAACCATTATTGTAAAGTTAACCTTATTGATTTAAAAAAAATGGAAAGTGCTGCATCATTTTGAATTGCTTTTTTTAGAAAGATAAAATACATTTTATGTTCTTTTAGTTTTGAGTAGCCTCACTATTTTTATTTACTATTTGCAACTTCATGTCAGATAGTTTTTCGCCACCTTTCATATTGAAATCTAAAGTGCGAATAGGGAAAGGTAGTGAGATATCATTGGCATCAAAGGCTTCTTTCAAAATAATAATTACATCATTGATAAACCTGAGGTAGTCTGCATATTGGTCTGAATTAACCCAGATTCTAATCTTAAAATCAATTGTGCTTTCGCCAAGGCCTTCAAAGTAAAAAGTAGTGTCTTCGGCAATTACATTAGGAACTTTTTGTAGCGCTTCAGTAGCCACTGCCCTTACTTTTTTTAAATCATCGCCCTGCGAAACGCCACTAGTTATATCTGCGCGCCTTTTTCCATACCGGGTATAATTAATAAGTGGGCTTTGAAAAATTTGTTTATTAGGAACGGTTACCAAATACCCCTGATGTGTGCGGAGTGTAGTGTCTCTTAATTTCACACCTTCTACAAAACCTTCGTATTTATTTACGGCTATTAATTCGCCCACCTTGAAAGGTTTGCTAAATGAAAGAAAAATGCCAGAGATAAAATTGGCAGCAATATCCTGAAAGGCAAATGCCAGCCCCACACTTAATATGCCAGCAAAGCCGAGGGCAGTAGAAAGTGTACTGTCAAGGTTTAGTACCTTCAGCACTATAAAGATTACCACACCAACGAAAAAAATATAGATGAGCGAAATGGTAAGGTTGGCAAGGGTAACAGTGGGAAAAAACTTACGCAGCTTTTTATCAGCAAATTTTCTAATGCGCTTAGCCAGATACAGCCCCACCACCAAAATAACAGATGCCACCAACAGATTAGGCAGCATAGCAATCAGCGAGGAGGTCCAGCTACTAATCTTATCTAAAGCAAGTTTTAGTCCTTTTTCAAAATTCATAATTCTATTTTTTTTAGGTGCTACTAATGTTAATGAAAGAAAGGTATTGTACTACATTAATTGAGCCGCTTTCTATTCGCCATAGTACTTGTGTACGAATATTTAATTTCAACAGAGAAAAAAAACATACAAAATTTTGCCTAATCTTAAAAAGCTAATGATTGAATACATAACTACTACCCAATAGTACCGTCAGTACCGGTACGGCACATTATTTTTTATAAGCAATAATTTCATTGCAGTATTAATGGCAATAATTGCCTCTTCACAAAAATGATAATTTGAATAGATAGGATTGATTTGGAAAAAAGATTTTAAATATTTCGATATTATGATTTTTTTTAAGAAATACACTTACTTTTAGCATCAAACTCATTGCTTAATAGAGAATATGTTTAAACTCAGGACTTTGCTGGTCATTTTTGATAGCCCCATTTCCCGGAGCATGGTATCCTCTTTCCGGGGCGCTGTTATAGCGCGGGTAGGGCTTGAGAATAAAATGTTTCATAATCACGATGAAGATAAACTGGTATATAAATATCCATTGATTCAATACAAGGTTATCAATAAAAAGGCTTCCTTATATTGCATTGGAAATGGTGTAGATGAAATACACAATTTTTTCGGATTGGGAAACTGGGATATTCAATTGCAGGACCAAAAAGTAAAATTAAAAATAGACCGGCTTGATCTCAATACGATTACCCTCAATGTATGGGAAAAGAGTTTTCAATACACCCTTTACGACTGGCTGGCGCTGAATGCAGAAAATTATAAAAAATACCAGGCTATTGCAGGGCTGGCAGAAAAGATACAACTCTTAGAAAGGCTGCTTACCGGAAACATCCTATCCTTTGCCAAAGGCATAGGCTGGCACATCGAAAAGCCGATAAAAGTACAGATTGAAAAGATCAGTGGCGAAAAAATGATTAAATACAAAGGCGTACCGTTGATGGCCTTTGATGTGGCTTTTAGCAGCAATGTGTTTTTGCCGAATTATTTGGGGTTGGGGAAAAGTGCGAGCCATGGGTTTGGGGTGGTGCGGATGAAAAGAGATAAGGAAAATAAAACTGAAATGTGATGAGCTACAAAAGAGATGAAATATTTTTAGCAGGATTACTTCATGATATCGGCAAGTTTTATCAACGTGCCGATGTAAATCTATTGAAGGATTATACAGACGAACATTTAGAAAGAATGAAAAGTCTAATCTGCCCTGAAAAAGATGGAAGATTTGGTTATCATCATGCTTGGTGGACTTACAAATTCTTTTATGATTATGAAACTTTGTTTAATGGAATTAAGGAGAATGGAGAAAATATTTTCAAAACAAAATTGTCAGAAAATACCGATCATGATAATTTAATAAATCTGGCAATTTATCATCATAAACCCTACGGAGAATCAGAGCTACAGCAATTAATTCAATTAGCTGACTGGTGGAGCAGTGGAATGGAAAGGACTGAATCCAATATGGAAAAGGAAGAAGGCGAAGCTTATGGTAAATTCAAATATAAAAAGGTAAAGCTGAAAAATATGCTTTCTCTCATTAATGATGGAGATAGGCAATCCAGATTTTCATTAACACCATTAGACATCACAGAAAAGGGATTGCCTATAGAAGGTAATGAGACGGACTTTAGCAAACAAACCAATGAAGAAGCATCCCAACCGTATCAAAAACTTTGGAATGATTTTAATGCACAATTAAAGAACTTACCCACCGATTCGGTTAAAGGATTTTCAGAAAGTATGTTGAATCTTTTAAAAAAATACACATGGGCTATTCCTGCCAGCACTAATGATTTAGCTCATATCAGTTTGTATGAACATTTAAAAACAACAGCAGCTATTGCTATTGCTCTTTATGATTTTAAGGAAGAAGCAAAGACTTCTTTAAGTGACATAAAAGCCAAGCCAGAAATTCTTCCTTTGATTTTAAGTTGTTGGGATATTTCCGGCATTCAAAAATTTATTTATAATGTTTCCAGCACCAAGGCATCAGTAAGCTTAAAAGGTCGATCTTTTTATCTACAATTATTGATGGAAACTGTGAAGCAAATGGTTTTAGATCATCCAGACATCAAGGCCTTTACAGGTCAGGTGGTTTATAGCAGTGGCGGAAAAATGTTTGTTTTACTGCCTAATACATCAAAGTGTAAAAATGCTTTAACTGAAGTTCAAAAAAAATTGGAGAAAATCCTTTGGAATGAACATAAAGAAGCCTTGTATGTAAATAGTGGATTTGTTGAATTTAGAGCTGACAGTGGTAGGAAAGGTGGTGTTATTCTGAAAGACAACTTTGGTGAAATAAAAAATGATGCAACCATTGCCGAGCTATGGGAGCAGGTAATTGACATTACAGCAGCAAATAAATACCGGAAGTATAAGAATTTGTTTCAGAATAATTGTATCAATCTTTCATCTTTTGGGAATTGGGGTAATGATTATGGTTTATGTGCTGTTAGCGGTTTAGAAGGTAGAAAAGGAATTGATTTAGTCACTATTGATAGTGAACGTGATTTGCTGGTTACTAAAGCAGTAAGAGAACAAAAAGAATTAGGAGAGGTTTTAAAAGATGTAGATTACATTATTACTTATTTAGAAGCTGACACTAAAGGAAATACTTACTTAGAAAACAGGACAAAAAATGACAAAGCAAAAAAGCATTTAGAAATTCACGGGACTGGCATTCATCATTATTTATTTGACCAAAAAGAATTGGCAGATAATGGAGCCGAATTTAGAAATATTACTTCTGTAGATGTATCCAGAGTAAGAAGAATCAATAATACAGATTTTAGTGCCATTACTTCCCTTAAAGGAAATAAATGCACTTATGGATTTCAGTTTTATGGTGGCAATCAACAAGCACAAAAATCAGGAGGAAATAAAACATTTAAGGAGCTGTGCGAAGTTATAGATAATCAGGGAAATATTAAAAATACCTATCTCGGGGTACTAAGAATGGATGTGGATAATCTTGGAAAAATATTCAAAGAAGGATTATCAGAAAACTTGAGAAGTTTCGCTGCTTATAGCACATTATCTGCACAGTTGGATTGGTTTTTTTCGGGGTATTTAAATACATTAAGAAACAGTTTAGAATTCAAAGACTCAGTAAATATTATTTATTCAGGCGGTGATGATGTTTTTGCAGTTGGGCGGTGGGATAAAATTATTTTATTTGCTGAAAAAATAAGGTCTGAGTTTAAGAAGTATTGTGGAGGACGAGAGGATATTAGCATTTCAGGCGGAATATCAATTGTTGGTGAAAAATTCCCTATAAGAATGGCAGCAGCCGAAGCTGGTAATGCAGAAGACCAAAGTAAAGATTTCAAAAAATCGGGGAGCAAAATCGCGACTAAAAATGCTATTACTTTCCTTGGAGAGTCGGTTTGCTGGGAAACAGAATTTGAAGAGATTAAAGAGATGAAAAACAAACTTATCCAATATTGTAATCAACCTAATAAACCATTATCTAAAGCATTATTGCATCAACTAATGCAGTGGAAAACATTAAAAGATGAAGCAGAAAAGAACAAAGGTTCACTATCTTATAAATGGCATACAGCTTATTACTTAAAAAGGTATTTAGACAGATATAAAGAAGATGCTGATAAAGAAATCTGGAATTATTTGAAAGCGATTCAAACTGCTTTGATGTGTGGTCAAATGATGGGTAGCAAAATTAAAATAGGAACAAGAAGTTATGATTTATTGGCTATTGCAGCCAGATGGGCTGAAATGGAAATGAAAGAAATTTTATCATTATAATTTAAAAAAAAAGAATATGGCATTTACGGAAAAATTAAAACCTGAGTGGATTAAATCAGGAGTCAATCAAGAGTCCGTGGATTGGGCTCAGCGTTTTGCTAAATCTTTAGCCCCCGAAAATAACGATGACAAAGCCGCACTAACAACATCACAATTACGAAAGTTTTTTGGACAGCTAAGAAGAATAGAGGCTGATTTTGATAAACTAAAAAGTGAGGTTCCATTATTAAAGCCAAAGCTTGCTTATGCTGTAGGAAAAGCAAAAAAGAATAATAGAATTAAGGATTTCTATGAAAGAATGGAAGATGCATTTAAGGCTTTAGATGGTAGCAAGGAATCTTTTATTCAGTTTATTAATCTTACAGAATCAATTGTAGCTTTCCATAGATTTTATGGCGGTGAATAATAAATTTTTAAAACTAAAATTATGGCACAGTTAAAAAATAAAATTAAAATTAGTACCACTCTGACTTTATTAAGTGGTTTACACATTGGTGAAAACCGGGATAGGGCGGATATTGGAGGTATTGATAACCCGGTTATCCGAAGAAAAGACAAAGATCAACAACCCTATATCCCGGGTTCTTCATTAAAAGGAAAAATGAGATCTCTTTTAGAACAAATTGGTGGAATTGCAGAAATCGGTGGTGGCAAAGGAACTAAATTCTCTGATAAATCCCGAACTTGTCAAAATATTAATATCGCTTTTGGTTTTGCCGATGATGATTTGCCATCAAGATTAATATTTAGAGACTCTTATATGACCCAAAAGAGCGTTGAAGAGCTTAAAGCCTCTGAATATACTGATATGCCTTTTACGGAATCTAAGTCAGAAAACACGATTAATAGAGTTACAGGCAAAGCCGATAATCCAAGAACTCAGGAAAGGATTCCGGCGGGTACTCAGTTTACTATTGAGGTGGTTGTTAATGATTTCAATGATGAGAAAACGGATGCTGTCAAAAGTCTATTGATCAAAGGAATTGAAGCTCTCAACAACGACTACCTCGGTGGAAGTGGCACTCGTGGCTATGGTCATGTCAAAATTGATTTACCAAACGATGAAACTACATCCTGGAAAGAAGAAGTTATTTCATTTTAAAATATAACAGAATGAGTTTTACAGCATACCGGTTATATTTTGAGGGGCCGCTTCATATTTCTGATTCAAGAAGTGATTATGGCAGTAGTGAATCTAAAATTCACAGCGATAGCTTTTATGCTGCTCTGATTGCTGCTTTGGCAAAAATTCAAGAAGAAGTAAATGCAGACTTAGGATGTACAATATCCTCTCTTTTCCCTTTTACTACTTCTCAGAAAGATAAGATTATTTACTTTTTCCCAAAACCTTTTATAGACTTAAAAAACTATGCTGCGGGTTATAGCGATATTAAAAAGCTGAAAAGAGTTGAATGGTTAGATAAGAATTATTTTGAAGAATTATTAAATGGTGCAATTAGAAGCAATATCAATGACTACACAATAAATGGAGCTTTCTTGTCTTCTGAAGATTTTGAAGAAAAATTTATAGAAAAACAAGTTCTACCAAGAGTAGCAGTACCAAGATCGGCTGAGGAATACGATGGGAATACCAATATTTTCTATATTGAAAAGACTTATTTCAAAGAAGATTCTGGTTTGTTTTTTTTAAGTAAAGGAGATACTACTCAATTAGAAAAAGCGCTGCATATTCTTCAACATGAAGGTATTGGCACGGATAGAAATGTTGGTTTTGGTTCTTTTCGATATGAAATTGAACCAAATTTGGAATTACAAGTTCCCAATAAAGCGGACCATTATGTATCCTTATCATTATTCAACCCGGGCGATAAGGAAACCCTGAATCAATTGATAAATGACCCAAATACAGCATGGGAAATAACAAAACGTGGCGGGTGGATTACCTCGGAAGGAAACACAGGAATTAGAAAAAAGTCCATTTACATGATGAACGAAGGTTCTATCTTTTATTCGCCTTACAACAATATGGAAGTTTTAGGAAAAGTTGACTTTGATTTAAAACCCGAAGCAGTTGAAGGATTTACGCCACCCAATCATCCAATCTGGAGAAGTGGCAGAAGTCTTTTCTTGCCCATTAAAATGAAAAAATCATGAGTGGCATAAATACAAATCATACGATTTACCTGAAGGTTTTAACACCACTTCACATTGGTGGTGCACAAGAAAAACACCTTCAAGATGGGGTAGATTTTTTGGTGCTTAATGATCAAACATGGAGACTCAATTGGGAAAAGGTATATCAAAATTTTGATGTTGACAAAATTGCAGCTGCTATTATCTCTAAGAAGTTAGGACAATTATTGAAGAATGAAATTAATCTTGTTGGCGATAAAATGGATGAGGTATATGGAACAACCGGCGAGGTAAAAACTTTTATAAGAGATGGTTTGGGAAAAGCATATATTCCCGGAAGCAGTATAAAGGGTGCAATGAAAAACTGGTTGTATTCTGCTTACGACACAAATCCAAGAGGAACAAAAAATCTGTTTGGAAGTTTTGATACCGATTTGTTTCGTTTCATAAAACCAAGCGATTGTTATATGAACGAAGAAGTGCTTATGTACCCAACCAAGACTTTTAATTTGCATAAAAACGGAAAAAATTGGGAAGGTGGATGGAAGCATTCATTTTGGCCACAAGGTAATAGACCTTCGACGGATAAAGATTTCAATAGTAAAGGTTTTGTAACTGATTATGAGTGTTTTGAGATTGGCGATTTAGGTAGTTTCTCTTTATCAATAAATTCAGAATTGCCAGATGATTTTAAAAGGAAATTATTCGATAATGAAATTCAAAAATTAGAGCAAAAGGTTTTAAAAACTTATAAAGATTACGATAAGAAAAAATTGCAAAATCAGATAGAGACAATAAATAACGGGAAAGAAAGTCTTACAAGATTTTATAATGAGATTCCTCTCAATGGACTATTTAATAATATCAATTCCCAAGTTCAAAAACATATTGAACGAGAATTAGAATTTTTTAATAAATATAAAGAGGCAGAAGGCACACAGGAAATAATTGATTCTTTTGAAAGTCTAAAGCAAACCATTATCGGGTTAGATGGTAATCAATGTATTTTACGATTATCAGCAGGCTCAGGTTTTCATGGAATGACCGGTGATTATCAATTTGCAGACCATATAAATACCGGATTTTGGTATAATGGAAAAATAAAGTATAAATCCAGAAAGATAGCCTTTACTTCAAATGCAATGTTTCCAATGGGTTTTGTCTTAATATCTAATAATCCATTTTCTATGGCCCAGAATTAATATCATAGCTTTAATAAATGAACTCATCCATGCAAATTTCAAAGTAACTTTGAAATTTGCATGGTTGCTAAATAATTTATACCCATGAAAAGCATTAAAAATTTCAAGAAGTGAATACGATCATCTCCCTACTTTCCGATCAGCTTATTCCGAATGTATTATTCATCAAGCAAATGAGCAAACGGGGCGATAGGCATATTTTTATCACTACCCGGGAAATGGCGCGTAAACAAAAATCATCTGTATTGGCCGATACGCTGGGGCTGCAACATTCTGATTTTAAAACATTGGAAATAGATTCCAATAAACCGCTATTAATACTTGAGGCACTCAATAACTTTAGCTGGCCCAATGGTGAAAATTATATTGTCAACATTACCGGAGGTACCAAGATGATGAGCCAGGCAACTTTTTTGTTCTTCTCGCAAAAGTTTCTTCATAAGGATAAAACAGAAGTATTCTACTGGCCTATTGGTGAAAAAGTACTGGAGCAACTACATCCTCATATCAGGGAAATCAAAATAGATGCCCCGCACCAATTGGATTTGAAAACGTATATCCATGCACATGGTTTTGATTACATGAGCCAAAAAGAATTGAGTTTTCCCTTCTCCCAATCCGATAGCCTTTTTAATAAAGTGGTTCAAAACAAATCTGCAGACAAAGTAACTGAAATCAGCCAGGCAAAAGCAGAAGATTATTCGCACCCTGATAAAGGTTACTACTTAGGAGCCTGGTTTGAAGAATGGCTGTATTATTTTTTAAAAACCGAATTGAATCTTCGGGATTCACAGATCGCATTCAACCTGAAATTAAAAAACCGCCAATCCATCCGGGAAACTGAAAGTGATAATGAAATTGACGTGGCTTTTGTTTTTGATAATAAACTTTTTATTTGGGAGTGTAAAGTCTTGTATTCCAAATCTGCAACCGGAAAAAAAATAGCCGAAGCCATTTATAAAATATCCTCTGTTAGCCAATCCTTAGGTTTGCAAGCTACTTCTTTGGTAGCGATTTTAGCGCCATTTGGAAATAATTCCAAACGGCAAGATTTTTTAAAAGACATTACCAAAATAATGCGGGTAAAAAGCGTATTTTCATTAGAAGATATGGGTGATAAAAATAAATTTTTAAAATTGGTGAGAGCATTAATCAGATAGCTTAGAGCAGTAGCCTAAAAATTGGCAAAGAGAAATTAGGATGATTTGCTCAAAATATACTTTCCTTAATTTTGCTTTTGATAAAAGAATAATTTTAAAATATTCTTTTCTGATAAATGAATTTTTTGTATTTTTACCTTTGTGAAAAAAGAATTATCTGAAATATTAACCCAGCACCGCGAGCGGTTTGTTGTGCCTGCACAGTCAAGATTCCTGAAGGTAAACCCTGATTTACCGAAAGTGCAGACCATAACCGGGGCGCGGCGAACGGGGAAATCTTCACTCTTAAAGTTGACAATTGCCGGCTTGCTTGAGCAGGGAATCGGGTGGAACAAGGTCTGTTTTCTTTCTTTGGAAAACGAACGCCTGAGGGGAGAATCCTTTGATCCTGATGAAATATTACAGGCATTTGCAGCATTAAATCCTGAAAATCCGTTGTTAAAAGAGGTTTATTTTTTTTTCGATGAAATCCAATATCTCGGGCATTGGGAAAATTTCATCAATCGCATACACGAACAAATCAGCCGGAATGTAATCATAACGGGTTCTAATAGTAAGCTGTTGCATACTGAGGTGGCAGGAGTATTGAGAGGGCGCGGCTTGCCCACTGAACTGCTTCCGCTATCCTTCGTCGAGTACCTGAAATGGAAGAACATCACTTTTGGTGAATTTGGAAGCAATAAGGTCCAAGTAATATCTGCTTTCGATAAATACCTTTTTCAAGGCGGGTATCCCGAAACAGTTTTAGCAGGTAATGAACAAATAAATGAAAAATTATTGCAGGAGTATTTTAATGCGGTTTTATTTCGGGATATAATAGACCAAAACCATCCGGCCAACTATCGTTATCTTCGGTATTTGTTTCATCGTATAGCAGACAACACGGGTAAACCAACAGGACTGCATAAAATCTTTCGTGAATTGAAAACCAGGGGCTATGCCATCAGCCAAAACAAATTGTATGAAATGGCTGATTTGGCTGAGTCAGTTTATTTGTATAAAAGAATCAGCCGCTTCGATGCCTCGCTCATCAAGCGGGAGAATACCGATAAGAAGTGTTACTTTATAGATAATGGAATGCTTAGAGCATTAGGCAGCGCCTTTTCAGAAAACAGGGGCATGCTATTGGAGAATATGGCTTTTTGGCAACTTTACCGTCAGTACGGAAATATCTATACCACAGATATTTATTATTACAGCGATGCAAGCAGTGAGTGTGATTTTGTATTGTGGAAATCTGAGAAGGAAGTATTGCCGGTGCAGGTAACCTGGGAAATGAAGACAGAAGAAACCCGTCAACGGGAAGTAAAAGGATTGCTAAAAGCCTGCAAAGCAACCGGGGCGCGTAGGGGCATTATCATAACCTATGATACCGAAGAGCAAATGAAGATAGATGGTATCCGCATTACTATATTGCCCGCCTGGAAATGGTGCGGGACGGAGGCGGATTTGTATGCTATTTAAATTATAAAAAACAAAATTATGGGTAGAAAAGTAATCGTATCATTAGTTAGTGACCAATCCATTCCCAATATCCTTTTTATTAAAGAAAAAGGCCTGGCAGATTACTATTATTTCATTACAACAGAAATAATGGAAAAAAGAGGAATTGTTTCCAATATTTTAAAGTCTTTAGATATCAATGAAGAGCAAACCAAAAGGATAGAAGTAATAGAAGATTCTGTTAAAGATATTGACGACAATCTTGTAAATAATTTACTGTTTGAAGATGATGATGAGATTTTAATCAATATTACAGGCGGAACTAAAATAATGTCGTTGGCAGTTTATAATTTCTTTGCCAGGAGCGGATCTGGCGACATCTTTTATATCCCAATCGGAAAGAATGAAATTAAACAGATTTTCCCTTTACGAAAAAATAGGGTTTCAATAATAAATAAGCGTGTAAACCTACTTGAATATCTTACTGCTTATGGTGTAAAAGTTAGAGAGGAGTCATTCAGGTCAAAAAATAATTTATTAAAGGATCAAAAACAAACCACAGATCTTTTCAATTCTTTTTTAACTGACAAAAGAAATACCCTATTTCAGGTGGCGGAAGAAATCAGAGAAACAGGTCTAAGAGGGAAGAAGATAACAGCAAACGAGCCTAAAAAAGCTGAATACTTTAATAAAGCAAAAGCTTTCCAAGAGGCTGGCGTGAGTTGGGAGAACCCCGGAGAAATTTCAAAATATGAATCAAAATATATCACTGGAGAATGGTTTGAAGAATACATTTATCCGAGAATTAAAGATTGGTTGAATAAAAATGACGATGAAATCGGATTAGGGTTACAGTTAGAAAAAGGTAATGCACCTAATGAGTACGACATCATGTTCACCCATAACAATGCCTTATACGTTATAGAGTGTAAAACTGACGTGGCAGATGACACAGAAGGGAAAATTAATTATTTATTTACCAATACTCTGTATAAAGCAGCAACTCTGAAAAAGGAGTTTGGGCTTTGGGTTAATTACTATTTGTTTGCATTAAATGATTTTTCAAACCTATCGGATATTCAAAAAGATAGAGCTAAACAATTAGATATAAAACTTGTAGGTCTTGAAATATTGAATGATGAAAATAAGTTTAAAGAATATATCCAAAAATAACTCCCATGCTCCTCAACCTCTCCAACCACCCTTCTGCCAACTGGCCTGCCGAGCAAATGAACGAAGCCATAAAACAATATGGCGCCGTACAGGATTTGCCTTTTCCAAAAATTGATCCGAAGGCTGCTTCTGATGAGGTAGAACAATTGGCCGAAGCCTACGAAACCAAAGTCCGGCAACAAAACCCCACTGCAGTTCATATCATGGGTGAAATGACATTTACCTTTAACCTGGTAACTAAATTGAAGGCAATGGGCATCCCCTGCATTGCCAGCACTACAGAAAGAATAGCCGAAGAAGAAAACGGTTCCAAAATTTCACTTTTTAAATTTGTAAGATTCAGATCGTACTAATCACTAACCCTGCAATTTTAAACCAAAACTTTAAAATTGCAGGGTTATTTCCAATTTCCAAAAAATGGTACTTTATTACCTCAATTCCAAACATCAAACCTCATCCTGCTATGGATACAAATTTAGATGCTGCTTTTCAACTTCGCAAATCCCAGCACTACCAACAGGCCATTGATATCTACACCCCCTTATGGAATGAAACGCCCAGCCAGTTTAACGACTGGGCTGGCTGGAGCTTTGCTTTTTGTCTTTCAAAGCTAAACCGCCATGAAGAATCGCTTGAAGTTTGCCGGGGTCTTTTTCCAAAATACAAATCATCAGAAATGGTGCGTTTACTGTATGCTAAAGAAATTTATTACACCCAATTTGCGGGAAACAAACCTTTGCCATTAGAGGTGTTGAGAAAGGCGCTCACTGCTATGTTTGAGCTAGCGCCGCCTACTAATCCGTATTCATTTACCCCGATGGCTACGTTTAAGCTGGTAAAGCAGTTATTAAACCAACAACAGATAAACTGGCAGGAAATAGAAGATTGGCTACTGAAGCTTGACCCCGATTTGCTGGATGAAAAAACATTTACTTTTACAGATACCCGTGGCAAAATAAGGGAACTGGCCAGCCCGAAAGAAGAATGGTTTACCCTGATGATAAGGGCCAAAGGCGGATTAGGAAAATCTGGCGAGCTATTGGAAATGCTCAACACCGCCAGAAAGCAACCTTTCAAATGGCACTATGGCAATGATATCTGGTTGGCCCGCAAAGAAGCTTATGCACTGAACGAACTGGGCGAAAAACAAAAGGCGGAAGCCATTCTGCGAAAAATCATTCTTCAAAAAAAGGATTGGTTTCTTCTGTTCGATCTTGCACAACTGGTAGAAGATAAACAGGAAAAGTTACGGCTTCTTTGTACTGCTGCGCTCGGCCACGGAAAAAATGAAATGAAGCTGAAAGTATTTGAAACCTTATTTCAATGCATTAAAGATGATCCGGAATACCGGCGGGAAGCAGCATTGCATTTATGTCTCGTTGTTACTTTGCGCGAGGAAAATAACTGGCCGGTAAGCGATTCAATGCTTCGGGAAATCAAAAGCCGGGGCGTAACTATTACGATGGAAGGGTCGTCTCTAAAAATTATTAACAGCCTCGTTTCGTTTTGGAAAAAAATGGCAAAGCGCAGAGCAGAACGGTTGAATGGAATCATTGAAACGGTTTTTCAAAATAATAAGGCAGGATTTATAAGGCACGGAAAAGAAAAAATATTCTTTTCGGCAGGAAGGCTGGAAGGAAAATTACAACCGGGCGATAGAGTCTCGTTCGAAACGGAAGATAGCTTTGACAAAAAGAAAAACCGCAGCAGTGTGATTGCAGTAAACCTACAAATAATCAAATAGAATGATGCGCTTTGATACTGATGACCTGAATTAACAGTCCAATCTTGCCAAAGTGCCTCAGATGAAAGAGCCAAAAGCAATGTCTCGTCTCTTGATTCTGGCAAATGGTGAGATATAGTAAGCATTTTTGTATTGAGGAAACTATAAGTTCCTCAATAATTGAAAAGACTGAAGATTTGCCAGAGACATTGCGGCGCGGCGGTGGGATGGCCGGACAAACGCGCGGAGCGATCGGGTTGTCCTTGATTTTTTGTTTCTTTTGCATCAAGGCAAAAGAAAAAGAAAAAACAAAGTCAATTAGAACTAAAAAAACAATTCCCAATCCAACCGCATAATTTATACATTCACGACTTAAATGACAGATTCTATAATCTAATAATTCATCTTTATGAACCTCGTTATCAATTCCTACGGCGCTACCTTACAAAAGGAAAATAATCTTTTTGTAATTACCACTGCCGAAGGCAAACAAAGTTTTCCGCCAGATGTAGTGCGCACCATTACCATCAGCAAAAGCGCCCGCATCACCAGCGATGCCATTATGCTGGCTATTCAAAACCAGGTGGACGTGCTTTTTGTAAATGATATGGGCCAGCCCGAAGGCCGTGTGTGGAGTGTGAAATACGGCTCAGTGAGCAACATCCGCAAAGCGCAAATTAACTTCCTTTATTCGCCACAGGTAATTCCCTGGATAAAAGAATTGGTAATTACAAAAATAGACAGGCAGGCCGCGCTGCTACTAGGGTTGCAGCCCGCTGCCGACGAAGACATGAGGCTGCACAATATGATTAAATATGCAGTGAACAGTATGGAAGAGTATAAGCATAAAATAAGCAAGGCCGAAGGCGAATCTGCAAGCGATATTGCGCCTTCTATAAGAGGATGGGAGGGGGCGGCCAGCCGTAAATATTTTCAATGTATCAGCAGCCTTTTGCCGGAAGGGTACCGGTTCGAAACCCGCGACAGGATGCCTGCCAAAGATAAATTCAACGCCTTATTGAATTATGCTTATGGCATGATGTATGGCAAGGTGGAAGGTGCGCTTATTAAAGCAGGCGTGGATCCTTATGTTGGTATTTTTCACCGGGATGATTACAACCGTCCTGCACTTGTTTTTGATGTTATTGAAAATTACCGAGCCTGGATGGACTATGTGGTCTTTCAGTTGAGCTATGCAGCAGCTATCCCGGAAGACGCATTTGAAACATTGCCCGATTCCGGCGCCATCCGGCTTCTGCCGCTGGCCAAGCGTATTCTCATACAATCCGTAAATGATTTCTTAGCTGAAATAGTTACAATAGGCAAGCCATTAAGCAGGCTTTCTCATATAGAATCGGATGCATTCAAATTAGCTACTCACTTCCTCAAACAAGAAAATAATGATCTGGATAGGTAAACAAATCACAAGCCCTGGCGATACATTGCAACCGGTGGCAACAGATAAAATTTTTAAAGCAATCTGCAACCCCAATGGTGATGTGGCTACTTTGCAAAAGCGGCTACAGGCTATCCGGATGATTGACCAGAACCAATACCGGAAGCTGAAAACAGGACTTCCCTATATGGTATGCGCACACTTTCAGCCGAGGATCAGGCGCAAAGAAAACTTTATCTATACAGAAAGGTTTATTGTAGATATTGATCACTTGTCAGAATATGAATTAAACCTCAGGGATTTGAAAACTAAACTTTGCCAGGATTCCCGCATAGAGCTAATGTTTACATCGCCCGGCGGGGATGGCCTGAAACTTCTTTTTGTGCTAAAAGATAGAATCAGCGACAGTGGGTATTATGCGCTGTTTTACAAATCATTTTGCCTGAAGCTAACTGAGCAATATGCACTGGCAGGCGCGATAGACACGAAGACGAATGATGTATCGAGATGTTGTTTTGTAAGTTTTGACCCGGAAGCATACTACAATGAAAATGCAGAAAGGGTAATAGCGCCAGAATACCTTCCGGAAGAAGGCGCCATTAATTTTGACCAAATAAAAGCAAGCATCCGGAACAAAGAAAAAGAAATGGAAGAAGAGAAAAAAGAATTGGGTATCGAACCGGAGGTAAGCGCCCCATTGACAGACGATATTCTTATCCGGATTAAAGAAAAGATAGGGATGAAGGTAAGAAGGCCTATAGAGAAAACGTATTGTCAGCCGGCAGAATTGGATATAATTATTCCCGAAGTAATGCAACAATTAGAGTCTGTTGGTATTAGCCTCGTAAAAATGCGCCCCATAGATTATGGAAGACAGATAAGAGTGAGCGCCGGCAGTTATTGGGCAGAAATAAATATCTTTTACGGCCAAAGAGGAGCGAGCGTGGTGGGTACTACCAAAACCGGAAGCAATAAGGGGCTTTGTGAAAATGTGGTAGCGCTTTTAAAGAGCCACTTTCAACAAGGCTGATTGATGAATCTAACAAACTAAGGCATCCCCACACTCATCACAAGACACTCATCACTAATAACTTACCACTTATCACTTACCCCTCATAACTATACCACATGCCACGCCCACCCAATAAAGAGTTTGATTTAAAATCAAAAATAGAAAAAATGAAAGCCGCAGGGTTTTGTTTTGTGGAATATGAAGCGCCTGTAGATTGTAGTGAAGAAGAAACTGCAGCAATGAAGCCTTTGGCAGTCAGAATTCGATTGATTCTGAAAATTATTCAAAATGAACCCATAAAAGCAACTACGATGAATTACCTGATTTTGTATGATATTGAAAAAAATAAAGTTAGAGGATTGATAGCAAAATATCTTTTGTCGAGAGGCTGTATCAGAATTCAAAAATCCGTATTTTTGGCTCATACGGATCATCAAAAATTTGACGAGATTAGGAAAACGCTGGCGGAAATCAATGATATATATCAGAATGAAGACAGTATTATTATGGTACCGCTAAATGTGAGCGATGCAAGAAGTATGAAATTGATAGGCCAGAATGTAAATATTGATCAGATTATTGATCCGCCCAATACGGTTTTTATATAATGCTATAAAAAATTTATTTTTATGAAAATGAAAGGTTTTTTGCTTTTTCTGATTGATATCAATTTGAGTATCAGATAAGTATAAAATGAAGAGGCTGAGAGCCACATCCACTACAACAAGGATTAAGACATAGAAGTCGAACTCTGCGGTTCCTTCGTTGTACAGGCTGAGAGCCACATCCACTACAACAAGGATTAAGACTATTGTCAGTGTAAAACACTCTAACATTTGAGCATGGCTGAGAGCCACATCCACTACAACAAGGATTAAGACAATTTGCCGTTACCGCCATTTGATGTTGTTTGAGAAAAGGCTGAGAGCCACATCCACTACAACAAGGATTAAGACTGATCTGGTAGAACCAGTTAGAGAATAAACAAAGAGGCTGAGAGCCACATCCACTACAACAAGGATTAAGACTATCTCATTAACAAGTGTATTAAGATGTTCTTGTGCCGGCTGAGAGCCACATCCACTACAACAAGGATTAAGACTAGCGTTAAGCTTACCTAAGAACTTTTTAGAATGAGGGCTGAGAGCCACATCCACTACAACAAGGATTAAGACACAAAATCAGCGTTTTCATCAATGACAGTTATCGTGGGCTGAGAGCCACATCCACTACAACAAGGATTAAGACTTTTTTGTACTATAACAACCGGCTTTTACAGGATAAGGCTGAGAGCCACATCCACTACAACAAGGATTAAGACACGACAAACGGCTGCTAACAATCGGTTTTGGGCAGGCTGAGAGCCACATCCACTACAACAAGGATTAA
>JAFDXH010000135.1 GCA_018268075.1 Bacteroidota bacterium
CCACTTTTTTGTGCCATGCAGCAATCACACCTTCAGTCATGGTATCGCTCAGGCGGGGCATCAGGATCACTTCAGCCATAATTGATCGTTGAATTTTGGCCGAAATTAAGGCAATTTGCTGAATGCTGAGTGTGGGTCGGTGCGCTAAAGCGGTCTGAACCGGTGCTGGTAAGGTGAGAAGTATTATCTATCCCGCTTTTGAATCGCTGTTTAGTCCCCACAATACTGTGGGATTGCGTCGCACAGCCTGTGCGCCCGTATCGCTATTCAGCATAACATCCGAAGCCGATATGTCATGCATTAGTTATTTTTGATTGTGCCTGTAAATAAAGGGCTACTAAAATGTTTGAATTCCTGAAAGCCATTCTTATTTTCTTTGAAAAAAACAATATCCCTTACATGCTTTCAGGCAGTGTAGCAATGAGCAATTATACAGTTTCAAGATTTACAAAAGATTTTGATTTTGTTGTCAGCCTGACTGCTGATTCTATTCCATTGTTATCTTCCTTTTTCAATGAAGGTTATTACTGTGATGAGGATTCAATAAAGGAAGCTATCCGGAATAAGTCAATGTTTAATATCATTGATCATAAAAGCAATTATAAAGCTGATTTCGTAATTCTGAAAGATGAACCATTCCGGCTGGAAGAGTTTCGCCGGCGAAAAATGATTGATTTAAAAGGCACGAAACTATATATCGTTTCACCAGAAGACCTACTTTTATCAAAAATAATCTGGATCCAGGATTATCAAAGCCCTCTGCAAATGGAAGACATCCGGCAACTGGATAAATTAGATACTCTTGACCGTGATTATATATCGTATTGGCTGCACAATCTTAAATTAAATACCTTTGAATTGCTAAAAAGCAATGACAGACACTCCTGAACATATCTACGCTTTACAACTGAAACTTTGGCTGGAAAAAACTCCGGAAGAAAGACTTTACCAATTTATAACCGACAACGACTTCATGTACCAGGCACTCCGTGAATTCAAAATCAAGAACGGTCTGCCATTGGGTGACCTTGACCCGGTGGGGGAGTATTTGAAGAAAAGCAGATTACAGATAAATTGAGTGATGGCTAAAGAATAAATAAAGCTTACTGTTTAATAAAAGAAAATTTCAGTTTTGAGTTTTTTGACATAATCGTCCTGAATGTTGCCATATTTTGATAATACGCGGTGATAGCGCTGTTGAATTTCAATCTTTTTATTTTGCTCGGATAAGGTGCATTACAATAGTAGTCAACTCAAGTCTATTCAGTACTTACTTAATTCCACATCCAAAGACGCCGGCTGGTTTCCCTGTTCATCTAGTGAGGCATCATTAAGCATTCCTAATGCTTCCTTACTGACGTATTTCAGCAGTTCGCGATTATTATAATAGGGATCAATACTAAAATACACGTCAAACGGGCCGCCAAAAATTCCCATTGTATAAATCGCTGTTGGCTGAATATCAACTTTTATCGTTTTAAATCCAAGAAAATCGGACTTGAGTTGGTCTGAAGGTAAACTGTCTTTGACCTGGAAAGTCATTTGCAGAGGTACTACAAGAGGTGATAATTGTAAATATTGACTGGAATACTTCGTGACGATTGTCTGATCGGCAAATACATCAGGGTTATTGATTGTTGCATGGGCATTAGCATATATTTTTCCGACGACATCCATAACCAACAGATACTTTTGATTGGTTTCCTTGTCGAAAATCACAAAGCCAGCATTTTTAAAAAACAGCGTGCTATCTCTATAAGGATAAATCTCGATACTGAAGTCTGAGCATGTTGCCTCCATAGTTGTCCGTGCCGATTGCTGTTCTGGTTCAACATTGTTTTTTTTACAACTTAACAAGCACAGAGCGATCATAGCGCAAATTGCGCTCCGCGAAATAAAAGTACTCATAAAAAAATCTAAATGATTAGGAATAATTTATATTTTAAAGGCTAATGGAGGTTATTTTTTCTCAATAATATTTAGAAGGCCCCTGATGTCAGACTTATCACACTCATAGTAATAATTCGAAAAACCAATAGGCGGATAAACAAATTCCTGGTATTGCGGAGTTGGCTCATAGGGAGAATCAACACCAGAAGTTGGAGGAAACACAAATCTGCACCTTTTACCATCATTCAACTCTTTATAATCTAAATAAAGGTTTGATGTAGATCCGATCTCCTTCATTTCGGGTTGCTCATAATCTCCCTGACTTATTTTCAAAACTATATGATGTAAATAGTCTTTATCGTATTGAACGTATCCTCTAAAGTAAATCTGCATTTCGTATTGAACCGATCCGTCTTTTTCAAACCTGGGTGTAAGGATAGCCTCGTTTTTTTTAACTACAAAAAATTTGTACCTGATTATAGGCTGCCAACTGTTTGCCGAATATTCATACTTATTTTGTCCGTCCAACATTAGTTTGATTATTACTATAAATAGCTTATTGCCTATTTTTACATCCCGCACTTCAATACTCGTGAAATTGTCTAAACCGGTTGCATTAATACCTTTGTTCCAAGCAGAAGTATCGCCAACAGCACTCACCTTATATTTTTGAATTTTATTTTTTCCGCGGATCCATTGTCCTTCAAAATTTTTCATCCACCCGGTTGCTGACTTTATAGACCATAACGGCTTATCCCCGATGATCGGGATTGAATTACCAACTCTGTCATCACCGGAATCATTGACCCTGTCTTCAGAAGAGTTAGTAGTGTTGGTTTTTGCAATAGAAACGCTTTCTCCATTCTTTGTAAGAAACTCAACTGAAGCAATTATTTTTTTTGCGTCTTCTCTATTCTTCTCATAATTCTTTTCATTCGAAACATACGTAAAGATGTATACTTTTCTATTGTGTATTGTTTTATAAGAATCCGTGAAATAATCTTTTTTTCCCTTTTTCATTTTACCTTTTATAATCCACCATTCATGATCATTCATCTTTTGAAATTTTGATTCCAGAATTTCAAGATTCATGGATTGGTCAGGTTGAGCTTTCAACATTTTTAACTCCACGTCCGATATTTGATGGATATCAGCGTTTTCATATCCTTCGGCCATTTTTTTGATTTCCATTTTTATCATGCTCATACTAAACAGACCGGCTCCTGGCGCATTGATGCAATATTCTGAAGTAGCGCTTTCTATTTCATTTTCTTTCCAGGTTGAGGGGTAAGTAATAATAAACATTTTGTCGGATGACACATGAGACTTGGTGTCATTCTGCGCCAATAGCGAAGATGAAAATAAGAGGCAGAAAAAGAACGCTCTCATTTTTTGCAAAGAACCAGAACCGAATGATTTTTTATTATATCGAAGAGTAAAAGTTTTAATAGTAACTGTATTCATAACAAACAAATTTTAATGGTTGATAAGCCGGAATAAAAGAAACCAACAGGTTGCAGTAAATGGATTTCCTTTTATTTATTTCGGAGTTTACCAAAACGCCAATGGATGCCGTAAAACAGGCCAGCAGCTTTCATATTAGCATCCTCAGAGTAAATGCCTTGACCCTGACCTAATTCCTTAGGCTTACCAATATTGATAAGTCCCAATTGATACCGGATACTTGCTCCCAATCCAAAACGAAAAGTATATTCGAGGCCTCCTATCGCTGAAATGGATTGTTCTTCATATTGGTCTCTTACTGAGAAGTAATTATCTGAATGATCGATTGATTCCTTTGCAGAAAACAAGTAATCCAATTGAGCACCTGCATAAACAGCAAAGCCTTTGAGCCTGTATTTAAGTAGCACCGGTATGCTTACATAGCCTAATCTTTGGTCAAAATCATAGAATATAGTATCGCTTAGTCGTGTCGGTGCGGAAACGATATAGCCCCCTTTGTAATAAACAATCTCAGGCTGTAAAAAGAGTCGTCTGCTCAAAGGAAACTCTACAAATACACCTGCATGAAAATTCGTTGTCGATCCTATTTTATACCCATAATGTTTAGAATCATAATTTTCTCCATTGTAAAAAGTCGTATATCCTCCTCCTTTAATACCAAAATGTATTTTTTCTTTCCGTTGTCCTAGTGCTGTTACCACAATAAAGGATAAGCCAATCATCAGTGCTGATCTTAATTTTTTCCTGGAATTTGAAAGATTTCGTGTCGTTAATTTTAATCTCATAATTTACTTTTCAAAATTTCGTCGATACGCTATAAATGCTTCTTTACCCTGGCAAAAGCTACTGTTACACTAGGTTGGTTAATTTTTAGAAGCTGCATCTTACCCGCTATAAGTGCTGTACTATCGGATTCTTTAATAATGCTATACATATCGCCAGCAAGTATTCCATCTTTCATTGCTCCAAGATCTTTTCCGTCTAACCCTTTTATACTAAGGCCGGGTGAAGGATCGCCGAAATAAGTTGTTGGAGGGTTTTTTGCAGTTATTAATATTTCATCTTTGGAGAACTGGCAGATATCGGTTGGCATACAGTTTACTCCTGAAAAATCGGAATTAGTCAGGTTACCCTGGTCAGATATATGTAATAAATTTTTTACAGGGTTATTATCTAATGAACTAAAATAGCCTGCCAATAAAACAGTTCCGTCACTTAATGCTTTAACAGCTAAATCAGGAGAGCCGATTACTCCATGGCCCCCAGTTGATGACAGCCAAAAATCTCCCTCTTTCATAAAACTTCTGTCCAGACTGCCATCATCATTTATTCTTATCAGGTCATAAGCAGATGGAGTCCCAACCTGAGCAAGAGCATGCAATTGATTACCGGCAACATACATTTTATGACCAGGAAGTATATTAATAGCAGTAATGTAGGCACTTGTAAGATAGTTGGGGTTTTGAGTCTGAATATTAAAGAAACTAATATCTACGCTTCCATCTGTGTTAAGACGCATTAAGTTATCAAAATAGATACTCGCAATGCCGCCGGTTAGTATTTCAGTAGCAAAATTGAATTTTCCACCTACCATTAATTTTCCATCACTTCTTAAAGCCAAGCATTTGATGTCATTACCTTGCGATAAATAATTTTGTGTTGTCAGGGTATTGTCTATGCTTCCGTCCTTATTAAGCCGCACTAAAAATGAGTAATCTGATCCACCGAATTTTTGAAAATTTCCCGCAACATATATCTTGTCGTCTTTGTCAACACAAAGGGCATGTATTTCGCCGGTAGTTATTTTGTACGGAGTAAAAGTTTGATCAAGAGAACCGTCCCGATTGAGTCTTGCTACCTGGGTTGGGTTTGCCCCTATAATCTTTCCATCGCTTTGTAAGGCTACCAGTGTTGCATAGGTTCCTGTAACATGAAAACTTGTAGTATCTGTATACCAGCCCGGCGGTAGCGTAGTTTGATTATTATTATTACTGTTGTTATTATTATTGTTGTTACCTCCATTGCCTGAAGAAGTAGTATCTGTGCTTTTGCTACATGCTGCGAAAACGATTATACCAGTCATTAGAAGAATAGAAAAAAGCTTTTTTAACATACTACGTGATTTGGTTTCTAGATGTATACTTTCTTAAGAAATGAGGGGTGCTTTTCTTTTTTATGGGATTTTGTTTCCGACAAATGGAAAAGCAAATGTATTTCCGAAAGGCCGTTTCGCTTATCCATAACTGAACAAGCTTCTGCTGCATTAAAGAAATAATTTTTGTAAAAGATTTTCCGTCGAATAATCAGTGGCTAATGCATAGGCTGAGCGGGCATGTGTCAGGTATCTGACACATGACAGGTATATTTATATTGGTTTAATAGCCATTAACCGCCTTTTATCATCACCCTTTCCGAAAAAAATTATTGCACCAATGTAAATCCCGCCCAGTAGTAAGGAGCGTATTTTTTACGCATGAACTGTTGCGTATTGAAAAATGCCTGGCGGATGGTTTTGCCAGCCAGCCATTGAGAGTAGAATGTTTCCA